>DASXAM010000237.1:0-2464 GCA_036404275.1 Allostellaceae bacterium | reverse complement strand
CGATTTGTCGGCCGAGATGACGATCTGGCGGTTCTGGTCGACCAGCGCGTTGAAGGTGTGAAAGAACTCCTCCTGGGTGGATTCCTTGCCGCTGATGAATTGGAGATCGTCGACCATCAAAAGATCGACCGAGCGAAACTGGTCCTTGAAATCCATCGTCGACTTGAACCGTAATGCCCGAATAAACTGATACATGAACATTTCGGCCGACAGATAGATGACCTTCCGCTCCGGGGCTTGCGTTCGGACATGCCAGGCGATCGCGTGCATCAGGTGGGTCTTGCCGAGACCCACGCCGCCATAGAGGAAGAGCGGGTTGAAGGGCACCATCCGATCGGCGCCGGCGCAAGCCTCGGCGACGCGCCGGGCCGCGGCGTGGGCGAGCTCGTTGGGCTTGCCGACGACGAAAGTGTCGAACGTGAAGCGCTGATCGAGCGAGGCCGGCGGCGGCTTGTCCTCGCCGGTCTCGAACGGCGCAGCCTCCATCGGCGGCGGCGCACCGACCGGCATCGCCATCGGCCCCTCGCGCCGCGGCGCGCAGGTCCGCGGCGGCTCGGAAGCAGCGGCGACAACGATCGCGAGGTGCCTGATCTCGGGGTTCTCGGCCCGCCACCAATACAGCAGCCGGCCGGCATAATGGGTGGCCACCCATTCGCGCAGAAACCGCGTCGGCGCGACGACGATCCCCCGTCCGTCATCGCCCCGGCGCGCGCTGAGCGGCAGAAGCCAGCTGCGCCAGGCCGTGTCTCCCACTTCTTGCCGAAGGCGATCCAACACCCGATCCCATTCGCCGTCGCCGGCTGTCGGCCCGCCGTCGGATTCAATCTTTCTCGCTGCTTCCGATACCACCGCATCCCCCCTCTTTTAAGGTCGGCAGCACGTCCGGCTCACACCGGGGAACTCACTATCGAGTAGCGCTAAATATCGATGCCGCTACGCCTCCTGTAGTAAGGTATTGTTTCGACAAAATCCAGGTGCGTTGCCGCCTGCGGCGTCAAGGCGACGTAAAGTCTTCCACGAGCGCGACGACAATTACAGCGCGTGAACGGATTTCCGTTTGCGCGGTGCTCTAAACTAGCTTGAGGGTCGCGGCGATGGCAACCCGACCGAAAGGAGAACGTGAAAAGATTCTTTTCGCTGTGGCGACAGCGCTTCTACATCAGCGCGGTGCCGAATAGGCGGTCGACGCCTCAAAGCGCGTTGATGCGAACCGCCAGGCGTGACAGCTTGCGCGACACCGTGTTGCGATGCAGGACGCCCTTGGTGACCGCACGATGCAGCTCGGGTTGCGCCTCGCGCAGGGCGGATTGGGCCGCCGATTTGTCGCCGCTGGCGATCGCCGATTCGACCTTCTTGACGAAGGTGCGCACCCGGCTCCTGCGGGCGCGGTTGATCGCCGTGCGCTTCTCGGTCTGGCGGATGCGTTTTTCCGCCGATTTGTGCGTCGCCATCAGGATCGCCGTGGATAGAGCCGGCGGCGCTTATATCGGTCCGCCGGCGCCGCGTCAACCGCCGCCCTCGATGTCGGTTCTGGATCGGTGCGGGCAGCCGCGTTAAAAATCGCCAGGCGTGGTCTGTTGGGAGCAAGCAAATGGCCAATCTCCCCCGCATCGCCGTGATCGGCACCGGCGGCACCATCTCGTCGCTCGGGGCGTCGAGCCTGGACGTGCTCGACTACCCGGATTTCGGACAAAAGCTGACGAGCGAGGCGCTGCTCGACCGCTTCCCCGAAACCCGGCTCGTCGCCGACCCGGCGCCGACCACTTACCGACAAGTCGGCAGCACCGACATCGGCCCCGCGGACTGGCTCGAATTGCGGGAGCTTATCCACAAGACCGCCCGCGACGATCCCGACATTGCCGGCTTTGTCGTCCCGCACGGCACCGCCACTCTCGAGGAAACCGGCTTCTTCCTCAATTTGACGCTCGCCTCCGCGCAGCCGGTGGTGCTGGTCGGGGCGCAGCGCCCGGCGAGCGCGCTCGGCACCGACGCCGGCATGAACCTCGTCAATGCGTTGCAGGTGGCCGGCTCGCCGGCGGCGCGCGGCAAGGGGTTGCTGGTCGTGCTCAACGGCGAGATTCACGCCGCGCGCGACGTGGTCAAGACCTCGACCTATCGGGTGCAGACCTTCCGCTCGCTCGATTTCGGCGCGCTCGGCCATGTCGACGGCGACGGCGTGCATTTCTTCCGGGCGCCGCTCGGCCGGCACATGCCGGACACCGAGTTCGCCGCGCTCGATCTCGCCGATCTCCCGCGGGTCGACATCGTCTATTCCTATGCCGGCGCCGATGGCGCGCTGGTCGAGGCGGCGGTTGCCGCCGGTGCGCGCGGCCTCGTTTCGGCCGGTTTCGCCCCCGGCAGCCCGACCCCGGCGCAGCGCGCCGCCTTCGAACGCGCGGCAAAGGCGGGTGTCGCCGTTGTCCAGTGCAGCCGCGCCTTCTCCGGCCGGGTTGCCCCGCGCCGC
>DASXAM010000236.1:0-2970 GCA_036404275.1 Allostellaceae bacterium | reverse complement strand
GAGGATGTCGTGGCTGACGATTGCCCAGTCGATCTCGACTTTTGTGACCGGCACCTTTGGCACCACCCTGGTGATCATCGCGGTCGCGATCGCCGGGGCGCGGGCGATGCTGCACGGCAGCTGGGGCCATTTCTGGAGTGCCATCGGTGGCGGCGCGGTCCTGGTCTGCGCCTCCTGGGTGGTGCAGACCTTTCTCGGCGCCAGCTGAGATGGCGCAGCGCGAGATGCTCTATCTGGCGCTGACGCGCCCGGCCTTGACCTGGGGTGTGCCGTTCGAGGCCTTGGCGCTGAACGTCATGGTGACGTTTGCTGCCGGTCTCGAATTGTCGGCGCCGACGGTGTGGCGCTCGCCGCTGCTGTTCTGGGCGGCGGCGTTGCCGATCCATTTCGGGCTGCGGCGGCTGACCTCGTGGGACTACCACTGGTTCCGCACGGTGCGGCTGTGGGCGCTCGCGCGGTGCCGCGGGCTCGCCATGCTGGAGAGCCTGCCGACCGAACCGCCGCGAACCGGCCGAGAGGTTGCGAGCAGTGTCTAAGCGCCGCCGCCCCGAGACGCTGTTTGGCGACCATGTGTCGCTCGACGACCACATCGCCGACGATGTGGTGCTGACCCGGGGAAACGGGGTCCTGGCGATGTTCGCGGTGGAGGGCGTGTTTCCCGACACCGCCGACGAAACCGACGTCTCGGTCTGGTTCGAACAATGGCACACCGCGCTCAAAAACATCGCGGCCGAGGATGTCGAGCTGACGGTCTACCAGTGCCGCGGCGAGGCCGACCCGTCCTGCTGCGAGCCCGGATTGCACCGCGCGGAATTTGCCCGCGAGTTGGAAACCGGCTATCGCGAGCGGCTGTTCGGCGGCTTGATGTATGCAAACCGGCTGTTTCTCGCGGTCCAGCTCCACCCGCCGAATGTTGCCGCCCAGAGCCTGGCGCGATTCTTCACCGATATGCGCCGCGATCCGCGGACCGCGATCGAGGAGTACCGGAACCGGCTCGGCGAGATCTGCGACCTGCTGCAGGCGCAGCTCGCCGGGTTTGGGTTGCGCCGTTTGGGCTATGTCCGGCGCGGTCAGGCGGTGTTCGACGAGATCGCCGAAGCGGTTGTCTTTACGATGACCGGTGTCATGCGCCCGATCGGTGCCACGACCGGGCGCGTGGGCCACGCGATGTTCTCCGAGGCCTTGCGGTTCCGCCGCCGGCACCTCGAGATCGACGGCGCCGGCGAACCGTCTGGTGCCGTGATGTTCGCGTTCAAGGAATACCCGGCGACGACCTGGCCCGGCATGTTTCACGGACTGGCGACCGCCCCCTACCGTTCGACCCTGGCGCAGTCCTACCGGTTTCTGTCGAACGCCGCCGGGATGGGGGCGGTCGGCCGCAAACAGCACAAGATGCTGGCGGCCGGCGACAAGGCGCTGAGCCAGTCCGAGGCGCTGACCCTGGCGGCCGACGAGCTCCTGTCGCGCAAATGGGTGCTCGGCGACCACAGCCTGGTGCTGGTCGCTTTCGCCGACAGCCGGCGCTCGCTCACCGAGGTCGGGAACGCCGCCTGGCGCGACCTCGCTTCCTGCGGCTTGGTCGCGACGCGGATGACGCACGCGCTGCCGGCGGCTTATCTCTCGATGCTGCCGGGCGGCAGCTTCTGGCGGCCCCGTCCCGGCTTTGTCAAATCCGCGAACTTTGCCGCCTTTGCGCCGCTTTACAACTGGCCGGCAGGCCCGGAGCGCGGGCACTGGCCGGGCCCGCCGGTTGCGGTCTTCCGCACCTCGGCCGGCACCCCCTACCGCTTTCACTGGCAGGTCGGCGATGTCGGCAACACGCTGGTCACCGGCGCCACGGGGTCGGGCAAGACGACGCTGGTGGCGTTCCTCCTCACGATGACCGCGGGACGAGCGCGAATCGTCGCCCTCGACCACAAGCGCGGCTGGGACCTGCTGATCCGGCGTCTTGGCGGCGACTATACCGTCCTCGGCGCCGGCGAGCCCTGTCTGGCACCACTGAAAGCGCTCGATCCGACCCCGCGCAACCTCGAGTTCCTGACCGACCTCATGCGCGGCTGCATCGGCGGCCGGATCACCGAGGAGGAGGGCCGCCGCCTGGCGCTCGGGCTGTCAACGGTCATGCAGCTGCCGCCCGCCGAGCGCAGCCTCAGCGAACTGCGCGGGTTTTTCGACAACGAGCCGGAAGGGGCGGGCGTGCGGCTTAACAAATGGTGCTGGGGCGGCGAGCTCGGCTGGGTCATCGATGCACCCGAGGACACCGTCCGGTTTGGCGCCCTCGCCGGGCTCGACACGACAGCGCTGCTGGAGAACGAGCGTGCGCGCGGCCCGGCGCTCGCCTACCTCTATCACCGGATCTCGCTCTTGCTCGACGGGACGCCGCTCCTGATCCCGTGCGACGAGGGTTGGCGGGCGCTGGTAGACCCGGCCTTCCGCACGATCGTCGAGAAGGAACTGCGCACGATCCGCAGCCGCAACGGCGCGGTCGTGTTTGTCACCCAAAGCCCGCGCGACATCATCGACAGCGGCATCGCCAACATCCTCGTCGAGCAATGCCCGTCGCAATTCCACCTCGCCAACCCGCGCGGCACCCGCGAGGACTATGTCGAGGGCCTCAAGCTGACCAGCGGGCAGTACGAAGCGCTGCGCGGCCTGCCGCCGGGCGAGGGGCTGTTTCTGCTGGTCCAGGGCGAGAAGAGCGTCGTTGCGCAATTGCCGATGCGCGGGCTCGACGATTTTGTCCGGGTGCTGTCGGCGCGCGAGGCGGATTTGCGGCAGGCCGACCGCAGCGAGGCCTTTGTCGACGCCGTCGCAGAATTGCCGGAGGCGGCCGAGTGACCCGCGCGAGACGCGCGCTCATCGGCGCGGCCGCGGGCATTGCCCTCGCGGCCTCCTGCGCGGCAGCGGATGCGGCACTGCCGGTCATCGACACCGCGGCACTCGGCGAGTGGGCGCAGCAGCTCGCCGGCG
>DASXAM010000235.1:0-2887 GCA_036404275.1 Allostellaceae bacterium | reverse complement strand
CGGTGGCTGCCTTCGAAATGAAACGGCTTGGTCACCACGCCGACGGTCAGGATACCCGATTCGCGGGCGATGCGGGCGATCACCGGGGCGCCGCCGGTGCCGGTGCCGCCGCCCATCCCCGCGGTGATGAACACCATGTTCGAGCCGCCCATCGCCTCGAGGATTTCGTCGAGCGCCTCCTCGGCGGCGGCACGGCCGACATCGGGCCGCGAGCCGGCGCCGAGCCCGCGGGTGACCCCGATCCCGAGTTGGATTTTGCGATGCGCCGACGATTGCTGCAGCGCCTGGGCGTCGGTGTTGCAGACAACGAACTCACACCCGACGAGGTTGGAACGGATCATGTTGTTGACGGCGTTCCCCCCGGCGCCGCCGACCCCGACCACAGTGATGCGGGGCTTCATCTCCTGCTCATCTTTGGGGATGCTGAGATTGATCATCGAGTGTCCCTCCCCCTACAGCGCGGATGCGAATCTGCCCGGCCCCGACCGAGCTCCCCCTCGTACCGGCACGCATCGATTTAGCCGGTTTTGTCGAAAACCGATAGCCCATGCCGGCGGCAAATCTGTGGATTGCGATCAGATGTTTTCGCGCAACCAGCGCCCCAAACGACCGAATGCGCTGCGCGGCGCGCGGGCGGTGCGAGCGCCGGCGCGCTGCGCCACGGCGCGCTCCGACAAGGAAAAATGCAGCAAGCCGACGGTTGTGGAAAAGGCCGGCCCGCCGGTCGCCTCGGCCAGTCCGGCAACCCGAAGCGGCCGGCCGATGCGGACCTGCTTGTCAAGGATCAACCCGGCGAATTCGCGCACCCCGTGGAGCTGGCAGGCGCCGCCCGTCAGCACCACGCGGCGCCCGGCGATCTTGTCGAACCCGCTGGCTTCGAGGCGGTTGCGCACCAGCTCGAACACTTCTTCGATGCGCGGCGCGATAATGCCGACCAGCAGCGATTTGGGCACATGATTGACATGGCCCTCTTCCTCCTCGCCGATCTGCGGCACCGCGACCATCTCGCGCTCGTCGGTGCTGGCCGAGATCGCGCTGCCGAGCAAGGTTTTCAACCGCTCGGCATGCGCCACCGGGGTCGACAGCCCGCGCGCGATGTCGTTGGTCACATGACCGCCGCCGACCGGCACCGAATCGGCAAAGATCAGGTTGCCGTCGAAAAACACCCCGATCGTCGTCGTGCCGCCACCCATATCGACGACCGTCACGCCGAGGCTGATCTCGTCCTCGACGAGACAGGAGAGGCCGGCGGCATAGGGGCTGACGACCAGCGCATCGACTTCGAGATGCGAGCGGCCGATCGCCGAGCTGTGGTTGCGCACCCCGGCTGCGCTCGCGGTCACCACGTTCATGTTGACGCCGAGCCGTTCGCCGAACATGCCGCGCGGATCGCGGATGCCGCGGCTGTCGTCGATCGAAAACCCGACCGGCACCGAATGGATGACCTGCCGGTCGCCCGGCTCGCGCACCAAATACCCCTGCTCGAGTACTCGGCGGACATCGGTCTCGCCGATCTCGCGGCCGGCGACGCCGATCTCGGCCTTGACGATGCGCGACGCAAAAAAGCTGCCCGAAAGATTGGCGGCAACCTGTTGGATCGTTTCGCCGGCCATCTCCTCGGCGGCATGCACAGCGTTGGCGATCGAGGCGCCGGCCGCTTCGAGATCGACGATCACACCGTTGCGCAGACCGCGCGAGATCTGGTGGCCGATGCCGATGACCTGCGGCTTTTCCGCATCGACGCGCGCGATCAGGCAGCACACCTTGGTGGTGCCGACATCGAGCGCCGCGACCAGGCTGCCGCGCGGCCGGACCGGCAATTTGCGCGCCCGCTGCTTGCCGTCTCGTCCCGATCGGCTTTCCGGCCGCATCTTTGCGCGTGCCGGCGCTTCTTGCGTCGCGGTCATGTGTTTTTCGCCGAGGGGCGTCCCTTTTTGGCGGGCGGGGCTTCTTTGGGTGGCTCCGGCACGACCTGCAGCACGAGCCGGTCCGGCAGCCGCATATCGACGGCGCGGACCTTGCGTTCGAGCAGCGCGCTCGACCGCTCCAACCGCGCCAGCTCGGCCCAGGCGGCGGGCGCGTCCTCGGCCGGCAGCATCACCCCTATCGCGTTGTCGATTTTGAGGTTCCAGCGCCGGTCGCCGACCCGGACCGCGGCGGTGACGCGGGCGGCGAGGTCGGGCTCGCTCGCCAGCATCGCCAGCAGCTCGGCGGCATGGTGTGCCGCGTCCTCGCCGACCACCATCGGCAATTTGGCAAAGCGGTCGAGCCTGGCCACCGGGATCACCTCGCCGCTGCGGTCGATCAGCTGGAGCTTGCCGGCGTGTTGCCATAGCGCCAACGGCTTGCGCTCGACCAGCCGGACGTAAAGCGTGTCGGGCAGGCGGCGCTCGATGACCGCGGAGCGGACCCAAGGCAGCGCTTCGAGCTTTTGCTTTGCCCGCGCCGGATCGACCGCCAGAATCGGGGTGCCAAAACCGGCGCCGAGCGCCTCCAGCACGGTCGCCCGCTCAGTGGTCTCGCGCCCTTCGACGCGGATGTCGGCGACCCGCAAACCGAGCGCAGCGCTCGCTTTGACGATCTCGGCGCCGGCGTTGTCCATCGTGACGCGGCCCAAATGCGGCAGCGCCAGCACGGCCGCGCCATAAGCCGCGCCGACCAGCACGACCGGGATGCCGATACGCCATGCCATGCGGCGCAGCCACGCGGCGGGCATGCGTCGCGGCCGCCGCCGTGCCGCCTTTTTTACGAGCCGCATGCGGCGTTCTCCACCATCCAGGAGACGAGCCGGTCGAAACCGATGCCGGCATGGCGCGCGATATCGGGCACCAGCGAGGTCGGGGTCATCCCCGGCTGGGTGTTGATTTCGAGCAGATAGAGCCGCGCC
>DASXAM010000234.1:0-10174 GCA_036404275.1 Allostellaceae bacterium | reverse complement strand
GACCTACCGCGACCGGCGGCTCGCCGGCATCCGATTCTTCCTCGGGCTGTTGTCGTTCTATGCGATCTGCGGTCTCGGCGCGGTCGCCAATGTCGGCATCGCCTCGGTCGCTTTCGCACATCATTACGCCTGGTGGATCTCCGGGCTCGCCGGCGCCGCCGTCGGCGTCGTGTGGAACTACGCCGTCTCCTCGGTCTTCACCTGGCAGCGCCGGTGACTGCTAGACTAGGCGCGGAGATCGGGAAAGCTCGTTACCCGGACCTCTTCCGAGATGGTGTCGAGCACGGCGCAGCTCAGCTGCCTGCCGTTGCCGGGGTCCCGCGCCTCGCCGGCCGAGCCGGGGTTTATGACGAGCACCCGGCCGACTCGGCGGACCAATTGCTGGTGGGTGTGGCCGTAGAGCACGAAATCGGCGTCGGCCTCGCCGAACCGCGCCAGGTCGGTGCTGTGCGGGTAGACGTAGGTTCCGCGCGGCTCCCACGGGGTCGAATGCACCGCCAGCAGCGTCTTGCCGCCGAGCTCGAGCGCGATCCGCGGCGGCCGCTCGGCGAGCCAGGAGAGCAGCGGCGCGTCGATCCAAGCGGCGGAGCGGGCGCGGGCGCCGTGCGAGCCGAGAAAGCCCTCCTCGTGGTTGCCGAGGATCACCCGGGCGCCGCGCTCCCTGAGCAGGCGCACCACCTCGTTCGAGAAACGGTACTCGTAGATGCTGTCGCCGAGACAGACGAGCTCGTCGACGTCGCCCATCACGTCGAGCGCGCGGACGAGGCCGCGGTGGTTGCAGTGGAGATCGGAGACGATGCCGATTCTCACGCCGGGCTCCGACGACGCATCAGGTTCATTGCCTTGAGGCTCATGACCGGCTCGTTGCGCTGATTGATCACCTCGACCAGGGTGCGGACCATGCCGCGGTCGGGCCGTGAGCGGGAGCGCTCCGTGGCCAGGATCGATACGCGAATGCGCGGCGCATCGCCTGGCCGCACCGGCCGCAGCCAGCGCAGCTCGTCGATCCCGGGCGAGGCGATGCTGGCGACCCGCGACAGGAAATGATCGGCCAGGAGCCGCATCATCACCGCCACGGTGTGCCAGCCGCTGGCGATCAGCCCGCCGAACTGGCCCTTCGCCGCCGCCTCGGGATCGACATGCATCGGCTGCGGAGCCCAGCGGCGGGCGAAGTCGACGATGTCGGCCTCGCCCAGAATGACGGCGCCGTATTCGTAGACGGCGCCTGGCTCGTAATCCTCGAGCCAGCGGTCGTCGATCGGCGCGCTGAAGCGGGTCGCGCTCATCGTGTCGAAATACCGGCACAGGCGAGCGCGCGCACGCGCAATTCGGGCAGCCGCGTCCCCTTGCCGATCGGCGCGTGGCCGTCATCACCGGAGCGCGGATGCAACAGATCGCATTGCGTGGGCTGTTCCACCGCGGCCGGGTGGGACTGCCCCCGCCGGTCGCAACGAGCTTGCCAAGGAGCGCGATCCTGCCAAAGCCTCGGCAGCGTTTCAAGCCATCGCTCTCTGCCGTCGATGGCGGCGCCAATTCCATCGATGCCGGCTACCCGACGACGACACCGCACCAAGCCAATTTCTTGCTTTATAAGACGGGTTGACGCATATACTTGCCTAGTCTGCTCACTTGCTCCACACTTGAAGCATCTCCATTAACATACTTATACGACCATCACATCCGACGGGAAACAGCCGTGATGACCATCGCCGCCATGAAAATTAGATCTTTCTGGTCCCATACGAGCTTGTTGTCATACCCGCACGTCGTAGGCATTATCGGTTGTTTTTATCTGGCGCTCATTATATTCGAGCTTGTGCCGAAGACCATGTTTATAAGGTCGATGCCGCAAGATTTATTCTTTCAGCTGGATGTCATATATCGGCTTCTTTCTGGGGACAAGATATATGTCGATTTCTCTACGCCTTTAGGAATCGCGCTTTATACAATTCCATTGCAGTTCGCGCATTATACCGGGAATCTCGCGCTCAGCATCAACTACGCGAGCGGATTTCTCCTCCTCGTTTTTTTTCCGATGGTCGCATACCTGGCGTGGACGCGCCTGCCCCCTTTGCTTGGTCTTGCGCTGGGCGTGTGGATCGGCCTGGCTCTTGCGGCGCGGATGAATTTCGGCGACGACCCGACAGCCGTCACGTTTGCCATGAACTACAATCGCCAAGGCGCCGCCGCGCTGGCGCTGGCAGCGCTGATTTACCGCGCACCGCTAACGAGCGGCCCGATGATCGCGCTCGCGGATGGTCTGATCTACGCCATCCTGACGGGCTTTCTGATCTATACCAAAATTACCTTTGGCCTGGTGTCCCTGGTCTTCGCACCGTTCGTCATTTGGCCGCATCGTTATCGGCTCGTCACGTTCGTGGCCTTTGCTGTCGTGCTTGGCCTGCTCGTGGCAGCGGTCGAATTCGGCTATGGCGCGAGGCTGCAGTGGGTCCACGCGATTGAGACGGCCATCGCATCCAGTCGTCTATCCAGCGGCACCTTCGCCCATCGCTTCATCAATCTGCTGATGGAAAATCTGCCGGAGCTGCTGGTCTGCACCCTGATCCCGGCCTGGTTCCTGTGGAAGGACCGGCGGCTGACATTGTCGGCCATAATGTTTTTCGTCATGATCGGCGGGGCATCGGTCGCGCTGGTCGTAGAAAACGGGCAACGTTACTACTTGTTTCTTCCAGCCATTCTGTTTTTCGTGGCGGCGCCGGCGCAGCCCGGTGGCCTGACCATGCCGCCCGAAGCTCCGTCCCGCCAGCGGCGGGCGGGCGGATTTGCGACAATAACGATCGCGGTGCTGGCCCTCGGATCAGGACCGATGCTCGTCAATATCCTTTATGCCGCTTATCAGCCGCTGGTTCTGCGGTCCGCGATGGCGCAGCAAGGCGTCCTGGGGCGGATCGTCATCCGGTCGGAAGCCTACGAGCACGAGCTCGACCTAAGCGCCATCCGGGATGGTCGAGCCAGCGCGCTCGATGCGTTCGCGACCGGGCGGTACTTTAAGCCGGTGCACCCCTTCGACACTCTTACCATGGCGGAATTCGGCGACTACATCAGGGACGGAATGCGCGCAGCGCGGGAGGGCTGCAGCCCCAACTCTCGGATCCTGACCCTGGATGTCGGCAACCCTTTTCCGATGCTGCTGTCGTGGCCTGCCGGCGGCCCAATGATTATAATTCATCCCGACCGAACACTATCGAAAGATGTCCGACCGACCGACGAAGAAATGTTTCGAAATGTCACCTGCGTGCTGGTGCCGAAAATGCCGGTCAAGCTGGAAGCACGGGATTTCATGATCGAGGTCTACAGCAATTATCTCGCCGACAAATTCGTCGCTTCGTATGATACGCCCTTGTGGAAGGTGCTCGCGCTCAAACCGGCCTTGCCGCGATCGGCTCCCCCAACGACGGCAGGTCGGCAGTAGCGACGCATCGAAATTCTGCAATCGGTCGCGCCGCACCGAAAAATCGCAGGCAAGCGCACCTCGCTCTCATGGAACGGCCGCGCTCGACTTGGTCGAGCCCGGCCGAGACGATTGAGTGTATCGTCTGTTCGAGGCTCGGCGCCAGGCTCGCGCCGCTGGCCGGCGCGTGCCAATCGGGAGCACTGAGATGACGCGGCAATTGCACCTCAATCTGTTTCTTCACAGCCGCGGCCACCACGAGGCCTCATGGCGGCATCCGGCCGCCTCGCCGCTGGCGCTGACCGACATCCGCTACTACCAGGATCTGGCGCGCCGGGCCGAGGCGGCGCTCTTCGACTCGGTTTTTCTCGCCGACCAATTGGCGCTCGCCGAGGATGTCGGGCAGGCACCGCGGATCTGGCTCGAGCCGGTCACCGTGCTGGCGGCGCTGTCCGTCTCGACCAGCCGGATCGGGCTGATCGCGACCGCATCCACGACCTACACCGAGCCCTTCAACCTCGCCCGGCAGTTCGCCTCGATCGACCATATCAGCAACGGCCGCGCCGCCTGGAACATCGTCACCTCCTGGCTCGCCACAGCGGCGCGCAACTATGGCGGCGCCGGCCAAATCAGCCACGCCGACCGCTACGCGCGCGGCGAGGAGTTCATGGCGGTGGTCAAGGCGCTGTGGGACAGCTGGGCCGCGGATGCGGTGCTGGACGACCGCGCCCGCGGACAATACGCGCGGCCCGAGCGCATCCGGCCGATCGACCACAGGGGCGATTTCTACCGGGTCGCCGGACCCTTGAACATGCCGCGTTGCCCGCAAGGGCGGCCGGTGCTGGTGCAGGCGGGGTCGTCCGACACCGGCCGGCGCTTTGCCGCGCGCCACGCCGACGCGGTCTTCACCGCCTATCTCGAAAAGCGCACGGCGCAGGAATTCTACGCCGACCTGAAGCGGCTCGCGGTGGCCGAGGGTCGCCGGCCCGAGCATGTGCTGATCCTTCCGGGGCTCAGCGCGATGATCGGCTCGACCGAGGCGGAGGCGCGGCGGCTGGCGCGCGAAACGGACGACCTCGCCGACCCGGAGGTCGGGCGGCAGCGGCTCTCCGGCCGGTTCGGCGGGCATGATTTCGCGCATCTGCCACTCGACCGGCCGCTCGCCCCCGAGGATTTCCCCGACCCCGGCGCGGTCGAGGCGGCGCGCAGCCGCACCGTGGTGATCATCGACCTGGTGCGGCGCGACCGGCCGACCCTGCGGCAATTGCTGGGCTACCTCGCCGGCGCCCGCGGCCATTATGTGACCGCCGGCACCCCCGAGCAGGTCGCCGACCTGATCGAAGACTGGTTCGCCGACGCCGCGGCCGACGGCTTCAATATCATGCCGCCGCTATTGCCGGCGCAGCTCGACCTGTTCGCCGCCGAGGTGATCCCACTGCTGCAGCGCCGCGGCCTCTTCCGCACCCAATACGCGGGCACGACCTTGCGCGAGCATTACGGCCTTCCCCGACCGAACAGCGTCTTCGATTGAAGGCCTCACACGGCGAGGCGATAGGCGTCGCTGTCGCGCACGACGCGGCCGGCGGTGCGGCCGGCGAAATGGGTGCCGATCACGAGGGTCGCGTCGCCGGCCAATTCCGTCAGCATCCGCTCGCGGGTCGCGCGCGCCTCCTCCGGGTCGGTGTCGGCGGTCGAGGACCATTCGGGCCGCGCGATCTGGCAGGGATGGTGCATGAAGTCACCGGTGATCAGCGCCGCCTCGCCCGCCGATGAGATGCGCACGCTGACATGACCCGGGGTGTGGCCGGGGGTCGGGACCAGGCTCACCTCGTCGCAGATCCGGTGGTCGGTCTCGACCAGATCGACGAGACCCGCTTCCCAGACCGGGGCCACCGAATCGGCCAGCACCGCCGTCATGTCCTCGCGCTCGCGCCGCATCGTCCAATGCCGGTATTCGACCCGGCCCATCAGGTAGCGCGCGTTGGGGAAGCTCGGGACCCAGCGGCCGCCGGCCAACATCGTGTTCCAGCCGACATGGTCGACATGGAGATGAGTGCACACGACCGTGTCGAACGACTGGCGCGGATGACCGGCGGCGGCGAGGTCGGCGAGAAAGCTCGTCTGCAGCCGGTTCCAGCTCGGGATGCGGCGGTTCTCCTTGTCGTTGCCGAGGCAGGTGTCGACGAGGATGCGGCGGCCCGGCGTCTCGACGACGAGGGCATGTATGCTCATTCTCAGCCGGCCGCGCTCGTCGGCGAAATCGGGCCGCAGCCATGCGATCGGCAGCACCGCCTCGTAGGTCGCCTGCGGCAGGATGAAACGGCTGCCGCCGGTGACCTCGAGCTCGACGATCTTGGTGATCGTGACCGCGCCGACCCGCCACTTCATCGTCTTTGCCGCAGCTATTGGTTCGACCAGCTAATCGGCGCGTAATGGCCGTTCTTGCCGGAATTGTCCCAGCGCATGCCGTAATCGCTGAAGGTGCTGCCGGCCCCGCCGACCGCGAGCGCCATCCGGTCGGGCGCCACCGGGTGGCCGGCGCCGACCCACATCTCGCCGTCCGCCCGCATCGTCGGCAGCGGCTCGACCGCCATGCTCATGATGCCGGGGATTTCGGCGGAGCGGGTCTTGCCGCTGATGCGATAAGCGATCGGCATCTTCTTCATACCGAGGTGGGTCGTGATCAGCGGTGCAAAGGCCGCCATCGGCCCGCCTTCCTGGCCGCCGAAGATGGCGCCCAGCGCCGCTGTCTGCCGATCGTCGGCGCGCTCGTCGATATAGACCGCGGCCGACCAGTTGCCGTCGGCCATCGGCCCCGGGGTCCGCGCGACCAGCGCCAGGTTGAGCCCGTCGAGCGGGACCTCGCCGTAGCGGCCGCGATCGATGTGAAAGGCGAGCGCCACCTCGCAGCTCCCTTGCGTCGGCCGCGCGGTCAGCGGCGGCGCCGACGAGATCAGGCACGGGCAGACGACGCTGCAGTTGCAGTTCTCGAAATAATCCCCGGTGAGCTGCCAGCTGGTTCCCGCCGCCATCGCCGCCTCCTCAAGCCTGCCAGAACAGATAGACGCCCGCCCCGAGCATGACCGCGCCGCCGCCGCGCGCGACCCACTGCCCGGCCGGTAAGAGCTTCTCGATCAGGATGAAGATGGTGATCGCCGCCATCCAGAAAAGGCTCATCAACCCAGCCGCGAACAAGAGCGCCATCAGGAGCCAGCAGCAGCCGAGGCAGTAAAACCCGTGCTCTATCCCCATCCGCAAAGCGCCCGCCGAGCCGTCGCGCCAATGGTTGAGGACGAAAGCGAAGGGCGAGCGGCAGTGCCGCAGACAAACCGATTTGAGCGGGGTCAGCTGGTAGAGGCCGGCGGCGGTCACGACGAGGCCGCCCGCGACCGTTCCCAGCCTGCCGGTCGCCGGCGCGATCATAAGGGCGCGCTCGAACCCCCAATCGACGAAAGTGGCGAAGACCCCGAAGAGCCCCCAGGCGGCGAGGTAGCCCGCGGTGAATACCGCGGTCGGGACGTAGCGGCCGCCGCGCTTGCGCTTGTTGCGGTTGATGGCGGCGAAGGTCAGGATCATCGGCATCGCCGAGGGCAGCATCATCCCCGGCATCATCGCCCACCAGATTGCGGCGTTGAGCGCGAAGTCGGCGGCGGTCCACGGGGCCAGCGCCGCCATCTCCATCATCCCGGCCATCGGCCGCAGCTGCAGCCAGAGGTAGAGCCAGGAGAGCGCGCTGACGGCGACGAGCGCGGCGGCGATGGCGAGGCGATCGCGGCTCAGCGTCTAGGCTGCCCAGCTGAACGGGGCGAAATGGCCGTTGTTGCCGCGGCCGACGAGATCGAGGTCGAGGCCGAAGCCGTGAACATGAGTTTCCTTCGACCGCGCCAGCGCCAGCCGGCGGGCGGCGGGATGGCCGGTATTGTCGATGTAGAACGGCTCGCCGCTCCGGTTGCGCGACAGCACCCCCTCGATCTCGAAGCGGGCGATGTCGGGAATGTCGCAGCGCCGGTTGTAGCCGCTCATCGCGAACTCGATCGGCTTGAAGGCGACGCCGCGAAAATCGCCGGTCAGGTTCTGCCGGATGAAGCCCGGCGGGCCGCCGGCATCGCCGCCGACGATCTCGGCCAGCACCCGGCGCTGGGCGGCGTCGGCCGCCTCGTCGACAACCCCGGCAAAGACCCAATTGCCGTCGGCCATGATTTTGCCGGAGCGGATCACCAGCGCGAATTTGAGCCCGTCGAGGCGAACCTCGCCGCTTCCCCCTTCATCGATCCGGAACACGAGGACCGCGGTGCAGTGGTCATGGGTGACCGGCCCCTGCGGGTTCGTGTAGATGCACGGACAGAGATAGTCGCAGTTGCAGCTCTCCATGTACTCGCCGCGCATCATCCATTTCTGCTCGGGCACCTGCACCTCCACCGTCAGAGGGGCGACCGCGGCATGGCACCGTCACGCCCTGAGTTGTCTTAGGGGTCAAGGAACGTCCGAACAAGGGCATTCGCAGAAAAGCGGACAGGAAGGGCAGCGGAACCGCTATCGCGGTCGGAATTCAAAGGTCGAGTGGGTCCTTGTCGAACGACGGCCGTCCCTATGGCTGCGCGTAGGCGCCAATCGTTGGCGGCGCCGTTTGCCGAAGACGTTGTATATCGGTTGTCAAACCGAAGCTCCCGCCAGCGCGCACCGCCGAAGACCCTGGCTGAAGATGAAAATTATCGGCCGTCGGTGCCGCGTAGTTGCTCTCCGAATACCTTTTGAACAAGGGATTGGCGAGCATATTCCCCGTAAACATCTTCGCGAGCGGGGCGAACGACGTTAGCGTGTAATCCGTGAAGCTGGTCGCTTCGCCGATCCGAAATACCTTATCGCTCTCACCTGACAGATACCATAAGTTATTTTCGAACACCGAGGTCGCGATATATTTCCGCGCAACTCGATCGCTGTTTTTATAACTCATTAAGATGTCGGAGCCATAACCGTAGATTATGTTGTTTCGCCACGTGTTGTGCCCGAGATCGCCCAACGTGCAATGGGATGCGTTATTGACGATAAACGGCGTTCCGCTGACAAGGTCGTGCCATCGATTGTACTGGGGCCTCACGAGTGTGTTGTTCTCGATCACGTTGTTGGTTTGGTCGTAGGGGCAAATGGCATTCGTCGAGCAGGTGCAATCGCTCTTTTGATCGCCCGGATAATTATGAATAGTCAATAGCGCTCTATTGTTATTGAAGCAAACATTATTGCGAAACGAGGAGTTGCTCACTCCCTCCAGCCAAGAGAAACATTGCTCGCCGCCATAGACAATGTTGCCTTGGATTGTGAGGTTCTTGATTCTGCCATTGTATTGAAACGAGGCATATCCGCTATCGCGGTTGGACGCATTGAAAATAATGTTGTATTGGAAGATCACGTTGTTGCCAGGCAATCCGCGCGACCCCAAATAAATCCCTTCCGTCGAAAGGCTGTCGTGGAAAATATTCTGCTCTATTAACACGTCTCGTGTATCTTCGAACATGCGCAACAGAGTATATCCACCGGCTAGTTCCATATTACGGATGGTCACGTGATGAGGGTAGTTTATGATTACCTCATTGCCGAGATCATTGGTGGAGGATATTTTGAGCCCATCCAAAATTAAATACGAAATGCGCTCGCCGGATATGCCGTCTGGTCCTCCGCTTCTATCGAGGGTAAAGCGCTCTCCGGGATAGCCGATCAGCGCGATAGGGTTGGCTGCCGTGCCCGAGACCGAAATCGGGAAGGTTGTCTTTTGTGGCGTGATGCCGGCGCGAAGCATAATGACATCCCCTGGCCGGATGCCGGCGGAGCGGATGTGTTGCCAGGTGCGGCAAGGGTGGGCTTGGGCGACGGCGGAAGGGCCGGGGGCGCATGTCGCGTCGCTACCCCGCCCGTAGTCGAGAAACCAATACCGGAGGATTCCCGCATAGCCTCGCTTGGCAAGCAGAGCGTCAAGGTTGCGATACTTAGCCTGCCACGTCGCCACGGTGTTTACGGCAGGGTCGTCGTCGTCGGCATCCGGTCCCGAGCAGCCCGGCCCGGTGCCGTAGCCGTCGCCGTCAACGTCAATGCAGGTCAGAGTCGTCTTTCCCGGACCCCAATATGCACTCGAGGGCAGCGGCGCGCCGGCATGGGACGAACCTCCCAACCCGGTCGCAAAGAGCAGCAGGCCGAGCGCCAACGGCAAACGACAGCCACGCATCACGCCGCCTGTGCTCGTGATTCCATCGGCGCCCGAAGCGCCTGCCGCGTCAGCCGAGGCCGGCTTGCTGCTTCTTGTCGAGGACGCGCTTGTGCAGGTTGCGGACGATCATGTCGGTCAGCCGCTCGTTGTGCATGAAGAGCCGCTGGCCGATCGGATAGGGGTCCTGCCTAGTGACCTCGATCGGCTGCTTCAGGATGTCGTCGGGGTCCATGCCGCGGTCGACAAAGCGCTCGATATAGCCGACCCAATTCGCGACGATCTGGCCCTGCTCCTTCAAATAGGCCTTGGTGCAGGGATCGCCGTGTCCCGGCACGATGGTCTCGACGTCGAGCGCCGCGATGCTGTCGAGCGCCGCCAGCCACTCCCACGGGTCGCATTCCTGCAGCCAGCTGCGGCATTTGTAGAAGACGTTGTCGCCGGTGAAGACGACCCCCTCCTCCGGCACCAGCACCGAGGTCTGCGGCGCGGTGTGGCCCGGCATGTGGATGATCTCGAAGGTGTGGTTGCCGAGGTGGATGGTCAAATTGTCGGTGAAGGTCAGG
>DASXAM010000233.1:0-10398 GCA_036404275.1 Allostellaceae bacterium | reverse complement strand
GTCGAGTGCCGCCTGCCACATCAACGAAGACGGCACCGCGTCGGTCGTCTCGGGCAACCCCGATATCGGCGGCTCGCGCGCCTCGATTGCGATGATGGCGGCGGAAATCCTCGGCATCCCGGTCGAGCAAGTGCGCCCGATCGTCGGCGACACCAGCTCGATCGGCTATTCCTTCTTGACCGGCGGCAGCCGGGTCACCTTCGCCACCGGCATGGCCGCGACCCAGGCCGCCGAAAAGGTCGTCGAGGAGCTGAAAAAGCGCGCCGCGATGATCTGGGACATCAGCCCCGATGCGGTCGAATGGAAGGATGGCAAGGCCTATCCGGCCGGCGCCAATGCCGGCAGCTTCGAGCCGCTGTCGTTGGCCGAGATCGCGCTCAAATCGGGGCGCACCGGCGGCCCGATCTCGAGCGAGGTGTCGATCAACGCGCAAGGAGCCGGCCCCGGCTTTGCCACCCATATCTGTGATGTCGAGGTCGATCCCGAAACGGGCCGCGTCACAATCCTGCGCTACACCGCGATCCAGGATTGCGGCCGGGCAATCCACCCCTCCTATGTCGAAGGCCAGATCCAGGGCGGCGTCGCCCAGGGGATCGGCTGGGCCCTGAACGAGGAATACATTTACGACAAGGACGGGAAGCTCGAAAATCCGGGCTTTCTCGATTACCGCGTGCCGGTCACCTCGGACCTGCCGATGATCGACGCGGTGATCGTCGAAGTGCCGAACCCGCGTCACCCATTCGGCGCGCGCGGTGTCGGCGAGGTGCCGATCGTGCCGCCGATGGCGGCGGTCGCCAACGCGATCGCCGACGCGACCGGGGTCCGGCTGCGCGATCTGCCGATGTCGCCGCCGCGGCTGCGCGCGGCACTCGACGCGAAGGAGCCGATGCCACAAGCGGCCGAGTGAGGCGGTCCGGATTGAGCCCGAGTTCTATGCCCGCCGCCCCCACCCCTCCCTCCCCCGCGAGCGGCGGAGGGAGGGGGTGAGGGTCCATCTCGTCCCGTGAGGCGAGGGACGGGTCAGGGAGACATTGACATGCCGCATGTCGTGATCTCAGGCCAGGCAGCGCGCCGCTTCACCGGCGGTGTCTCCGAATTCGATGTCGAGGCCAACACGTTCCGCCGGCTCGTCCTCGAACTGGACCGCCGCTATCCCGGCCTCGGCCATCAGGTCGAGGAAGGGATGGCGGTGTCGATCGATGGCGAGATCTTTCAGGACGCCTATCTCGCCCCCTTGAAACCCGAGAGCGAAATCTACCTGATCCCTAAAATCGGCGGCGGCTGACGCTCCTCGCATGTACCCGACGTGGTGATGAGCGAAATTGTTCTGCGCCATGCCGAGGCAGCGGCGGAGATTGCCGCCTGCTATCCGGTGATGGCGCTGCTGCGGCCGCATCTCGCCGATGCCGACGAGCTGGTGGCGCGCGTCGCCCGTCAGCGCGACGTCGGCTATCGGCTGCTCGCCGCCTGGCGCGCTGCCGACCCGGTCGCGCTCGCCGGGTACCGCTTTGAAGAGAATTTGATCCACGGCCAATTCGTCTATGTCGACGACCTCGTGACCGCCGAGGCCGAGCGCGGCGGCGGGCTCGGCGCACAGCTCCTCGATGCAGTCACCGGGATCGGCCGGCAAGCCGGCTGCGGCCGTTTGGTGCTCGATACCGCGCTCGACAATGTTCTCGCACACCGATTCTATTATCGTCAGGGCCTCTTGGCGCGGGCATTGCGCTTCAGCCGGCCGATCGGGTCCTGATGGCGACGATCCTGCAAGTCCTGGTGAGCCCGCGGCCGCAATCGTGGAGCCGACGGGTCGCCGACAATATTACCCGGCGGATCGCGGAATTGCGCCCGGGCGCCGTGATCGTCACGCGCGACCTCGCCGCCGACCCGCCGCCGCACCCCGGTCACGACTTCTACGAGGCGATCTTGTCGCTGACACCCGACGGCGACCCGCGCTTTGCGCTCTCGGAATGCTATATCGCCGAGCTCGAAGCTGCCGATTTTGTCGTCATCGGCACGCCGATGAACAATTTCACCGTGCCCTCGACACTGAAGGCCTGGATCGACCATATCGTGCGCATCCGCCGGACCTTCCGCTCGACACCCGAAGGCAAGATCGGCCTGCTTCGCGACCGGCCGCTGATCGTCACGAGCGCGCGTGGCGGCTACGTCACGACACCGCCGCACCAGCCCGACTTTCTGACCTCATATCTGCGGGCAATCTTCGAGACGATCGGCATCCCGTCGGTCGCGTTCCTCCCTCTCGAAGGCATGGCCCGCGGCCCGGAAGCGGTCGCACGTGCCCTCGACGCCACAGAGACCTGGATCGACCAAAGGCTCCCGGCGATGGTCGCCGCGGCGTCCTTTCGGACCGATCCCACCGCCGCAGCCGCGGGCGGTTGACCCGGTCGCCGCTCGCCGTCATTCGCTGCCGGTGACGACGCCGCTGATCAGATTGGCGCGATAGAGGGAGGCGAAGTCGAGCGCGGCGCTTGGCGGGACGGGCTCGATCGCCGCGACGAGGCCGAGGAGCCGGTTTTCCGCGTCTCGGCAAAGCTGCTCGGCGACATCCGGGGCAACCGCGGTAAAGCGTATCCTGTCGCCCGGCCGGCGGCGGCCGACCACCGGAAGATCGGCCGAGATCACGGTGGCGATCTTCGGATAGCCGCCCGTCGTTTGATGGTCGGCGAGAAGCAGGATCGGCTGGCCCGATCCCGGCACCTGGATGGCGCCGGTGGCGATTGCGTCGGAGACGATGTCCCAACCCAGCCGATGGTGCAGCGTCGGCCCGTCGAGGCGCATCCCCATGCGGTCCGCGCTTTGCGAGATGCGAAATTCCGCCTCGAGCAGGGTCGCCACCGCATCGTCGGTGAAATACTCCTGCTGCGGACCGAGCACGACCCGGATTGGCTGGTCGGTGTCGGCCGGAGGCGGCGCCGGCAGGCGGGATTCTGCACGCTCGGCCGGGTTTTCGATAGCGATCGGCACAATATCGCCGCGGCGCAGCGCCCGTCCTTCGAACCCGCCGAGGCCGGCGCGCAGATAGGTCGAGGCGCTGCCGAGCACCGGCGGGACGGCAACCCCGCCTTCGATTGCGAGACAGGCGCTGGCGGATTGCCGCCCGAGGGTAATCCGGAACATTTCGCCGCGGGTCAGCACGCAGCTTTGCCACGCCGGGACCGTCGCGCTGCCGCCGACCGACAGATCGGCACCGGCGCCCGCGAGCGCCAGCCGAACGCGGTCGGCGACGATTTCGAAAGTCGGCCCGCTCCATAGGATTTCGAGGACGGGCATGCCGAGCGGATTGCCGACGAGCGCGTTGGCGAGCCGCAATGCCGCTCCGTCGAGCGCGCCGGAGACCGGTACCCCCAGCGCCTGCCAGCCAAACCGGCCGAGATCCTGCACGTTTGTGCAAAGCCCCGGCGACAGCACCCTCAGTCCCGGTTGCATCACACTGCCGGCTCGCTGTCGGGGAGATAATCACCGGCTTCGACCATCTGGCGGATCGCGGCAAAGGCGGTGGCGTCGATCGGGTCGAACCGGACCGCGTCGCCCGGTGCGAGCAGCGCCGGCGGCGTGCGCGCCGGGTCGAAAAAGCGGACCGGGGTGGCGCCGATCAGATGCCAGCCGCCGGGACTTTCATAGGGATAGATCGCGGTCAGTGTCGTCGCGATCGAGACCGAGCCGGCCGGCACCTTGACCCGCGGGTCGGCGCGGCGCGGCAAGGCGAGCTCGGGCGGCAAATCGCCGAGATAAGGAAACCCCGGCAGAAACCCCAGCATGTAGACATGCCAGCGGATGCCGCTGTGGCAGGCGACGATGTCGGCCGGGGCGAGGCCGGTGAGCCGCGCCACCTCGGCAAGGTCGGGCGCTTGCTCGCCCTCGTAGCAGACCGGGATGCGCCACTCTCTGACGGCGCCGGCGGTGTCTTGATCTCGATCGACAAGCGGCGCGATCGCAGCCTCGAGCTCGGCTCGCGAGGTCGCGAGCGGGTCGTAATGCACCAAAAGCGAGCGGAAGGTCGGCACCGTTTCGACGACGCCGTGAGGCGGCGCGGTGCGGATCGCCCGGTCGAGGCGGAGCACCCTTCGGCTCAGCCGGCGATCGATCGCATCGCCGAGCTCGATCGCGAGCGCACGGTCGCCGACCGACAGGAACCGCACCGGCATCGGCTTCCTTTGGTATAATCGAGGAACGGGGTGGTCCGCGGCACGATAGGATGAGGAGCGGGACATGGCAAAATCGATCAATCTCAACGCCGATATGGGCGAAGGCTTCGGCGCCTGGGAAATGGGCGACGACGCCGCGCTGATGAAGATCATCCGCTCGGCCAGCATCGCCTGCGGCTTTCATGCCGGCGACCCGGTGACGATGCATCGCCTTGTCAGCCTCGCGGCGGCTGCGGGGGTCAGCATCGGCGCGCATCCGGGGTTCAACGATTTGTGGGGCTTTGGCCGCCGCCGGATCGACATGAACCCCAAGGACCTCGAATACATGATCGCCTATCAGATCGGCGCATTGCAGGCGATGGCCGCCTATGTCGGCGGCAAGGTTACCCACGTGAAAGTGCACGGCACCCTCAACAACATGGCGGCCGAAGACATCGAATTGGCGCTCGCGATCGGGCGGGCGATGAAGACCGTGGATCGCGATATGATCTATGTGGCGCTCGCCGGCTCGCAGATGGAAAAGGCGGCGCAGGAGCTGGGCCTCCCCTTGGCACGCGAAGGCTTTTGCGACCGGCTCTACGACGATGACGGCAACCTCACCTCGCGCAAGGTTCCGGGGGCGGTCTTGCACGACGCCGATGAGATCCGCGACCGCGTCGTCAAGATGGTGGTGAACGACGAAATTGTCTCACGCACCGGCAAGAGGTTGCCGATGCGGCTCGACACGCTGTGCCTGCACGGGGACGAGCCGTCGGCGGTCGTCGCGGCCAAGGCGGTGCGCGCCGGCCTCGAAGCCGCCGGGGTGAAGATCCTCACCCTGCCGGAAATGGCGCTCGGCTGAGCCCTCCGTCCGGAGGCACATTCAGCGCCGCGCTGGCGACAGGGCTTTAAGCGCGTGAAGCGCACCGAAGCCGTCAGACTGCTCAAGCAGCACGAAGCCGAGCTGAGAAACCTCGGCGTCGTCCGTCTATATCTGTTTGGCTCGACGGCGCGAGACGAGGCGGGTGCCGGGTCGGATGTAGATCTGTTCTTCGACCATCCGAGGGGTAAGCTGAGCTTGTATGGGCTGATGGACATCAAGGAGCTCACTCGCGCAATTCTCAGCCAGCCTGCGGACATCATGACGAGATCGAGCCTGCACCCCATGCTACGGGCCGAGATCGAAGCCTCAGCGATACGAGTGTTTTGATGACGGTGCCGTCGGCGCTCCCGAGGCTGGCAGACATCATAGACGCCATCGAGCATATCCGCTCAGTCACGGCAGGGTTGTCGCTCGACGAGTTCGAGGCAGATTGGCAAAAGCGCTGGCTGGTTGAGCGCGGCGTGGAGATCATTTCTGAAGCCAGTCGGCGGCTGAGCCCCGATTTGAAGGCCCGCCACGCGGACATCCCTTGGCCGAAGGTCGCAGGCATCGGCAACATCCTGCGGCACGAGTACGAGCGAATCGCGGCCGACATACTATGGAAGCTGGTTCAGGACGATCTGGTGCCGCTCGACCGGGTCTGTCGGTTAGAGCTGGCCGCATTGGGCAACTCGTCGGATCGCGCCCCTTGATCCCGCAATAGCGGTGTGTCGGCCAATACCCATTGCGATATCGCGACGGTCTTGGCCGCGACAGTCAGGCAACCCTGCCGTAGCGATTTGGCGGCTGGTTTCCCAGGGTTGCTTCACCTAATTAGCACTCATGACTGAACTCGCGCTGCAGCACGGGCTTTCTTTCGCCGATCTTTACGACCGCGGCGGGCTGGTCCGCCTCGACCGGGCCTTTGTCACCCACCTGGCGGACGCCGACCGCGGCTTGCACCATCGGCTGGTGGCGGCGCGGCGTGACCCGGACGGGCTCGGCCATTCGGCCGAATCGGAGCTGCTCGTCGAGTTGGCACCCCATGTCGAAGATTTTCTGGGTGAGCTGTTCGGCATCGGCCCGGAGGTGCGGGCGTTGCAGGCGCGGCATCACGAGCTGGCGCCGCTCTATTCGGTCAAGCGCCTCTTTGTGCAGCGCCGCGCGGTCAAGGGCGTCAAGGAAGAGGATGCCGCGACCCTCGACGGACCGGCGCTCGCCCGCGAGCTCGACGCGCTGTTCAGCGGCCCGGTCGAGGACATTGCCGCCTGGGAGCGGCGCTACGCCAAGCACGTCACGCGCTGGCTCGACGACGAAGCCGGCAATGCCGCGGCCCTCGATCTGGCGCAGCGCTATGCCGCCTGGGCGACGTTATCGCCGGCGGGCCGCAAAAAGCATCGGCGCGGCGTGTTGTTCAAGGTGCCGCACCGGCTCGACATGCAGCATCTGGTCGCGGTCGAGACCGTCGAGCGCGATGGGGTCACGATGCTGCGTCTGCCCGAGGACGAATGGCGGCGGCGCGAAGGCTTTGCGCTGACCGACCGCGGCACCGATCTCGTCGGCGCGCTCGACCAGGCGAATTACTGCATCTGGTGCCATAACCAAGGGAAGGACAGCTGCTCGAAGGGCCTGAAGGAAAAGGACGGCAGCTTTAAGAAGAGCGTCTTTGGCGTGACCCTCGCCGGTTGCCCGCTCGAAGAAAAAATCTCCGAAATGAATCTGGTCGAGGCGCGCGGGTACAGCCTCGGCGCGTTGGCGATCGTCGCCGTCGACAACCCGATCTGCGCGGCGACCGGCCACCGCATCTGCAACGATTGCATGAAGGCCTGCATCTATCAGCGCCAGGACCCGGTCGATATTCCGCAGATCGAAACCCGCACCTTGAAGGACGTGCTCGCCCTTCCCTGGGGTTTCGAAATCTATTC
The DNA here is from genome assembly GCA_036404275.1 of Allostellaceae bacterium. GTDB lineage: Bacteria > Pseudomonadota > Alphaproteobacteria > ATCC43930 > CGMCC-115725 > AP-15. The sequence goes on along the minus strand of DASXAM010000233.1, from coordinate 3,466 downwards.
ACTACTGACCCGGTGGAACCCCCTCAATCTGCGCCGGCCGCTGCCGCGGCCGGCGAGCGGGAAAAAGGTGCTGGTCGTCGGGCTCGGCCCCGCCGGCTTCACCCTGGCGCATCACCTCGTCAATGACGGCCATTTCGTCGCCGCGATCGACGGGCTGAAGATCGAGCCGCTGCCGGCCGGCATTTCCGGTGTCGCGCTCGATGGCAGCCGCGTTCCGTTTATGCCGATCCGCGACATCGCGACCTTGGTCGAAGGTCTCGACGACCGCGTCATGGCCGGGTTCGGCGGTGTCGCCGAATACGGCATCACCGTGCGCTGGGACAAGAATTTCCTGAAGATCGTGCGGCTATTGCTCGAGCGCCGCAGCCAGTTCGCGATGTATGGCGGAGTGCGCTTTGGCGGCACGATCACGGTCGACAGCGCCTTTCAGCTGGGCTTCGACCATGTGGCGCTGTGCGCCGGCGCCGGCCGGCCGACCGTGATCCCGATGCCGAACAATCTGGCGCCGGGGGTGAGGCAAGCGTCCGACTTCCTGATGGCCTTGCAATTGACCGGGGCGGCCAACACCCACAGCATCGCCAACCTCTCGGTGCGGCTGCCGGTCGTGGTCATCGGCGGCGGGCTGACCGCGATCGACACGGCAACCGAATCGCTCGCCTATTATCCGGTGCAGGTCGAGAAATTCCTGTCACGCTACGAGCTTCTGATCGCCGAGCGCGGCGAACAGGCGGTGCGCGCCGAATGGAACCCGGCCGAGTGTGAAGCCGCCGACGAGTTTCTCGCCCATGCCCGCGCGATCCGCGCCGAGCGCGGAGCCGCCCACCGCGAGGGCCGCGCGCCACACTTGGCGGCGCTGCTCGAAAGCTGGGGCGGGGTCACGATCGCCTACCGTCGGCGCCTCGTCGATGCGCCGAGCTACACCTTGAACCACGAGGAAGTGGCCAAGGCGATGGAGGAAGGCATCCGCTTCGCCGAGCAGCTGACCCCGGTCGCGGTCGAGACCGATCGTTTCGGGCAGGCGGCGGCATTGCGGCTGTCGCGCCCGAAGACTGCACCCGATAGCGAGGCCGAAGAAATCGTGCTGCCGGCCCGCACCATCCTCGTCGCCGCCGGGACCCAGCCTAACACCGTGCTGGCGCGCGAGGATCCGGCGAACGCCGCACTCGACGGCCGCTATTTCCAGGCTTTCGACGAAGAAGGCAACACGGTCACACCCGAGCGCGTCGCCAAGCCCGGTGCGGTGCGGGTGCTGATGAAATTGCGCGAGGACGGGCGCGCGGTCAGCTTTTTCGGCGACCTGCACCCGAGCTTTTCCGGGAACGTCGTCAAGGCGATGGGCGGCGCGACCTTGGGCTATCCGGTGGTCAGCCGCATGCTGGCGCGGTTGGCGCCGAGCGTCCCGGCGCCGGATGCGCTAAAGGTGCAACTCGACGACGAATTGCGTGCGCGCGTGCACGACGTGATCCGCCTGACGCGCAAGATCGTCGAAATCGTCATCAAGGCGCCGATGGCGGCGCACGCCTTCAGACCCGGTCAGTTCTATCGCCTGCAGAATTACGAGACCTTGGCGCCGCGGGTCGATGGCACGACCTTAGCGATGGAAGGCTTGGCGCTGACCGGCGCCAGCGTCGATCGCGAGGCCGGCCTCCTCTCGACGATCGTCCTTGAAATGGGCGGCTCGTCCGACCTCTGCGCCTTGTTGAAGCCGGGCGAGCCGGTGATCCTGATGGGGCCGACCGGAACGCCGACCGAGACACCGGCCGGCGAAAATGTGTTGTTGGTCGGCGGCGGACTCGGCAACGCGGTCTTGTTCTCGATCGCCGCGGCACTGCGGGCCAAAGGCTCGCGCGTCCTCTATTTCGCCGGCTACAAGACGATGGCGGACCGCTATCGCGTAGCCGACATCGAAGCGGCCGCCGATTGCGTCGTGTGGTGTTGCGACGAGGCGCCGGGCTTTGTCCCGGGCCGGCCGCAGGACCTGACCTTTGTCGGCAACATCGTCGAGGCGATCGCTGCTTATGGCGACGGCAAATTGGGGCCGGCCGCGATCCCGCTCCGCGAAATCGACCGCATCGTCGCGATCGGCTCGGACGGCATGATGAACGCGGTCGCAGAGGCGCGGCGCGCACGGCTCAAACAATATTTCCGGCCGGGCCACCGGGCGATCGCCTCGATCAACTCGCCGATGCAATGCATGATGAAAGAGATCTGCGCGCAGTGCCTGCAGCGCCATCGTGACCCGATAACCGGCACCGAAACCGTGGTCTTTTCCTGCTTCAACCAGGACCAGGAAATGGACCGGGTCGATTTCGCCGCCCTCCACCGCCGCCTCTCACAAAACGGCGCGCAGGAAAAATTGACCAAGCTCTGGATCGATCGCTGCCTCCACCACCTCGGCCAGCGCCCCGCCATGGCCGCGGATTAGATGACAACCGAAAAATCACGCGGCGGGCTTTTCTCGAACTTCGATCACAATCGCATAGCCGAGCGCGGAGAGGGCCGTTTCAAGGCTGAGGAGCCTGCTCGGAGTGCGCGGGTCGATAAGCCGCATTGCTTGTTGGTCATCGATATCGAGCCGGCGAGAGAGATCGGTAACCGTCATCCCGCGAACCCGCAAAGCGTCATGAAGCGCCGCCTTCAATGCGATTGTCGGGTCAGGAGCGACCAGGTGCTGCCCTCGACGCAGTCGGCTCGGTGCCGGGATCACCTCGCCCCGATTGATCCGGCCGGCAAGCGCCTCCGACAGACAATCCGCGGCTTGATCGAGAGCTTCGGCAATGTCGGCGCCGTCGGTCACCGCCTCGGGCAAATCGGGGAAGTAGACGACGAGCCGCCCGTCCGCACCCGGCTCCAGTCGCGCAGGAAAGGTGCAAGGACCCCCTGTCATCATTCGCCTATCCTAATCCAAATCGCGTTCGTTTAGTCCCAATTGTCGCAGTATCGAGTGCAGCAAGCCGGTTCCAATTTCGGCTCGGCGGTCTTTGACTATGGCAAATCGGTTACCGAAGTAAAGAGTGCCATGGCTGCCTTTACCGCGCTCCTGCTCGAGCCGAACGATGATACCACGCTTGCGGCCAAGCCGGCGCAACCGACGCAGCAGCTCATTCCCGGTCATCCGGCCTATCGTTAGGGTATTTTTGTCCTTCGACCAAGAATGCAACAGAATTTCGTCATGCTTCGCGGCCGCCGGCGGCAACCCAGCGCTGGGTTATGCGCGCGGGTGGGGCTCGCTTGCGCTATGATGGCCGCTCGAACCTTGGGAGGGGCGGCGATGTCGGCGGCGAACTTTATCGAGGCGCGGGATTTTCTGCTCGCCAATCGCGAGGATTACGAGCGCGCTTATCGCGATTTTCGCTGGCCGGTGCTCGACCGGTTCAATTGGGCGCTCGACTATTTCGACCCGATGGCGGCCGGCAACAATCGGCCCGGTTTGTGGATCGTCGATGAGGGTGGGTCGGAGAGCCAG
>DASXAM010000232.1:0-21294 GCA_036404275.1 Allostellaceae bacterium | reverse complement strand
TTGCGGATCTGCTCGAACACCGGGCCGATCTGGGCGCGGTAAATCGGCGAGGCCGAGCGCGACAGCCAAAGTTGCTCGAACGCGTTCGACGGGTAATCGGGATATTGTTCGCGAAAAGCCGCCGCCCTTCGCGCGGCCTCGTCTTGACGGCCGATCATCGACAGGGCACTCATCAAAAACAGCTGCGCCCCGCCATATTCACGGTTTCGCTCGAGCGATTTGCCGAGCAGCGCCAATGCCGATTCGGTTCGCCCCCGCAACAGCTCGGCGAACCCGCCAAAGAAATACCAGATGCTGTGCCGACGGTCGGCTGGATCGAGGCCCATTGCGCGCTCGACGGCCGGCATCGTGTCCTCGGCGCGGCCGAGCAAGGCAGCATTGTACCCGGCAAATCCGTGTGCGACCGCGAGCTCGGAATCCATCGACAGGGCGTGGCGGAAGGCGAGCTGCGCCTCATCCAGCTGGCCCCCTGCAGAACGCAGCATGCCCTGGATGCATTTGGCGAACGCATGCCCGGGCGCCAGATCGAGCGCCATCTCGACCGCCGCCCGCCCGAGGTCGGCGGCGGCGGCAGCCGCCTGCGGATCACCCCACCAAGGGTTGGCGACGAGGTGCTGGCAGGTTCCGGCTAAATGAACAAGCGCTTCCACATTGCGAGGCTCCTGGGCCAGCGCTGCAAGAAACCACTGCTGGGCCTCCGCCGTCAGATCGGCACGCATTTCGCCGTTCAGCGCGGCGGTCGCGCGACTTAAGCACTCCTTAACCCCGAGCTCGAGGCCGGTTGCGAGCAAGGCGCGACGGCCGGCTTCTTGCAAACCGAGAGTCTGCAGCTCTCGTGAAACCCGCCGCGTAACCTTGACTTGTGTCGATGCCAGATCCTCCAGCTTGAAATCGTGCCGGCCTGCCCACACGAACTCGGCAGTTGGCAAGCGGGTGATACGCAAGATGACGCGCAACGTGCCGGGCGCCCCGCGCTGGGCGCTGCCGCTGATCATATATTCAAAGCCATGCTCGGCCGGATCGGCCGATTTGGCTACTATTCCGTGCTCATCGGTAATCTGCTTTAGCGTCAAGCCACGGCGTTGACGCAAAAGGTCTGTAATCAAGTCGTCGGTAAACGCATCGACCAAATATTGCTGCTCGGCATCGCCGGTCAAGTTGCGCAGCGGCGCCACGCCCACGGCGATATTGGACAGCACACAAGGCCAAAGGGGTTTCGAGCGGCTGGGAGCGGGAGAAGCGAGGCGGTGGCCGCCGAACTGATCACGAAACCGGTTGACTGGATCGACCGGCAGCACCGCATCACGCAGCAAAGAGCGATCCGGCTCGTCGGTCGAATTCGGCGCTCCGACCTTGCCGGAGCGAGTGATTTCAGCGGCTAAAGCCTGGGTCTCGGCATCCGGCGCCACGCCGAGTTCGCGCTTCAGGATTTCGGTGCAGTTGTGGTATTGGCGAAGCGCCTCGGGCCGGCGCCCGGCCCTTGCATAGGCACGGATCAGCGCGCGCTGCCCGATCTCGGAAAGCTGATCGAGACCGACGAGACGCCGCGCCGAGCGAATCGCTGCGTCGTGGTGCCCGGCGGCATCCTGGGCCGCAATCAAGCGTTGCAGCAAACTGCAGACGAGCTCCAGGGTGCGGTCGCGCTCGGCTGCAAGCCATTCCTGAAACGGTTCGGAGTCAATCACGAAATCGGCGAGAAACTCGCCGCGATACAAATCGGCGGCGGTGTGCAGCTCGGCCAGCTGGCGCGACCGCGACAAGCGCTCGAACTGGACCAGATCGACATCCGCTCCGTCGATTCGGCAGGTTGAGAAATCCGCCTGCAAGTGATTTGCGGCGTCGTCCCCGAGCGCCTTGCGCAGTTCCAGGAGGCAGTTGCGCAGGCTATGCCGCGCCTGATCCGAAGCCTGGTACGGCCACAGCAGGTCCGCCAAGCGCTCGCGACTGACCGCCCGACCGTACTGAGCCGCCAGATAGGCCAGCAAAGCCCTAGCTTTCTTCGGCAGCTTCCCGAACTGGGCACCCTCGCTCTCGATCGTCAGAGAGCCGAGGATACCGATCACCAAGGGCATCGCCATTGTCCTCCTGGACAACTACCGGCGCCGGCGTCGATTCTTTTAATCAATCGACCACGGCGCATTGTGGGAGCGGTTTGGCGGGTCATCAAGCCGATGCTTGCCTCCGTCCCGAGCGAGGCCAACAAAATTGAGCTCTTTTTCCTGGCTGAACCGCGCGATTCTTTCCTCGATGACCCGGCAAAGCGACAAGTGCCCACGCGCCCGCAGAGCCGGCAGCAATTCTTCATAGACGGCCGCCCGGCCGCCGATCGGCTTCGGAACGATGTGCTCCCAAAGCTCCTCCGGCGGCAAACTCGGGCCAAAGGCCGAGGTCTCTTGGACGTCGGCGGCGAGAAGCTCCAGCCGGGTCCGAAGACATTTTTCACAGCCTCCACAATTTGCCCGGTTACCGACGTTTTCCGAGCATACCCGCAGTGATGCGAGCGCAGTGCCCCAGCGCGAGAGTTCTCGAACTTTGTCAAGACGAGAAAAGCGTGATCCTTCATGAATAATTCTCAAACGTTGACTTGAAAACATCGGGTCGAGCATGGGATGGGAGCCCCAAGGAACCGGGTTCGCCGGATCATGGGAGGCGCCGATGAACAAGAAGGCCGGCCTGGCTATGGCCGCATGACCAACTGCGGCCAGCGCTGCGCCGTTGTAGCGATACTCCCAAAAACCCGGCACAGAAGGAAAGTGACGCAGGTTGGTACGGCAGGGGACGAGATGCAGCCCGGTCTCGGCGGCGATCGGCTCCAGCCGCCGCAAGGCCATCTGGTAGCGCTCGTTTTCGGGGTTGCGCGAGCGCTTGCCGATGTCGAACCCGTGAATAAAAAGCGCCTCGCGGATATAGGCCGGGTCGTCGGGGCGGTAAATCCGACGGTTGTGCATCAGCACGTGCAACCCATCGACGCCGCCGGATAAAAACGCCACGGCATGCCTCGAACCCGTGAGCGGGGCGACGCTGCCGCGCGCGGCCGTTTCGATGGCGGGAGCGGGCGCGGGCATGCCCCCCCAGCTTTCCCACCAAGCATACGCCGTTTTCAGCCCTTCGATCAGCATCGGACAGGGCCGGCCGTCGATTTTTACGCGCGCCTCACCATGCACCGCCGCCAACGGAAAGCACGCGGTGAGGAACGCATCGGTGCAAGGTTCGGCGCATGCAGCGCTCGCCTCGATATCAACCGTGGCGCCGGTCGCGAAGCTCAGCATCTGTTCGGGGTGGTTTTGATCTTCCCACACCACGACGGCCGAGTGAATTGTCTCGCCCCCCGCTTCGACCGTCGCCAGATCGCGAATGATCATAAAGTACGCCCCGCTTTGCCGATCCTGGCCAGACAGCACCCCGCCGAGCCCATTCGTTCGAATTAATCTATCTGGGGTTGCGTCAGAAACACGTCCCGATGAGCGTCAAGCGCGATCTTCACCGGTAGCTATTCATAAATGGTTTCCGCCGGCAAGTTTTTCTGGGCGCACTCGTTCGAACATCGTCGCCGCACGGCCCGCCGCAACGCGATTCGAGCCCTTCGAGGCGGCGCTGACCAAACCTAAATCATGGCGAGTAACGCATTAGACGGATCGCCAGCATGACCTCGTCTGATTTGAATTTGAATGGCGGAGTTCGAAGTCTCAGTAGGGTTAATTTGACGCATGTTTGACGGACTTCTCGACGCTACATGGACACAGCTCTGCCGATCTTTCGCCTAAGAGGAGAGAACCCAATGATGGAAATCGCCCATGAGAGTGAGTTCATTGCCGCGCGAACCGTTCCGGAGCGGACGACTTGCGACCCGACACAGGACAGTTCCGCGTAGGCCCAAGCCAGCGGTGACCGGCTTTGGCGATTGGTTTGCCGATTTGAAGGACCCGCGCGGCGGCAACGCCCGTCGGCACGACCTTTGGGAAATTCTGATGATCGCGCTGTGTGCGGTATTGTCCGGCGGGCAAACCGCTGTCGATATGGCAGTCTTTGCCGAGGCCAAGCAGGAGTTTCTCCGCAGCTTTCTCGAGTTGCGAAACGGGGTGCCGAGCCACGACACCTTCAGCCGGGTGTTTCGGCTGCTCGACCCGGACGAATTTCGGGCATGCTTTCAAAAATTTATGGCGCGCTTTGGCGAGACCTGCTCCGGTGTGATCGCGATCGACGGCAAGGTCTTGTGCCGGTCATTCACCCCGGCAAACGCGAGATCCGCGCTGATGATGGTCAGCGCCTGGTGCTGCGACCAGCGGCTCGTCTTGGCGCAGATTCCAACCAACAAGGGGAACGAGACGTCGGCGGTCGCCAAACTCCTGCAAATGCTCTCGTTAAACGGTGCTATCGTAACCGCCGATGCGCTCAATTGTCAGCGCGACATCGCCCGGCAAATCACCGTCCAGGGCGGCGACTACGTGCTCGCGTTGAAGGGGAATCACGGCGCGCTCCATGCCGACGTTCGGCGGCTCTTCGACGAGCCGAGGCGCGCGGCGGGAACGGGCCATGCGACCACCACCGAGGAGCATGGTCGGGTCGAAATCCGCCGCAGCTTGGTTTCGACCGATATCGACCGGCTCCAGGCGCGGCACCAGTGGCCGAGCCTGGCGGCCGTCGGCAAGGTTGTCAGAACTCGGATGACGACCGCCAGCGCCGGCCCCAGAACGACCAACGAAACCGCTTATTATTTGTTGAGTTCGGCGCTCTCGCCGCGGCGCCTGGGGGAGGCTGTCCGCTCGCATTGGGGTGTCGAGAACCGCCTGCACTGGGTATTGAATGTCGTAATGAACGAAGATCAGGTCAGAAGCCGGATGGACAATAGCCCCTACAATCTTGCGATCCTTCGGCATATGGCTCTCAACCTGATGCACAAGGACCGCTCGAAAGTGTCCCTGCGCGGCAAATTCAACCTCGCCGGCTGGAAGGACGATTTTCTCACCAAGCTTCTGGCGCAGGCCTGAACAAATGGGCCGAGCAAGCTAAGAGCATACCCTTAAAGATCGATCGATTATACCTCTGCTCCGCGCCGGCTATGGATGTCCGTGCGCCGGCGTCGTTGCATCGCTTCGCGGGGTATGCGGTCTTGGCCTTTGACAATGCGCTATCGACGCTGCCGCACGAAACCGCCGGCCCCGATTTCGATCGCCTCGGGGTCGCCGTTCGGGAATTCGCAGCGCCCCATCCCTACCTGCTGTTTCGGCGCAGCGCGCTCGCACGGATACGCCGCTCAGCGCGAAGCAGCGGAAGGCTCCAGGCCCGCTTCGAGAAATGTCTGCGGACTGCGGCGCCGACGATCGGATCGAATCCGTCGCGGGCGGAGATCAAAGCGCGAGCCCGACGGCTGATCACCACCGCTTTTGTCGCGCTCGTCGCCACCGATGCGCGGCGCGATCAGGGGTTGGCGACGAGCTTGACCGCGCTGCAGGAATTTGTTGCGGCAGCAACCTGGAAAGAGCGGCCGGTCATCCGATCGTTTCTCGATTGCGCCGAGATCGCCGTGGCCGTCGCCCTCGCCTACGATTGGCTTTACGATCGGCTGTCGCCGGTGGAACGGCAGGCGATCGAGCAGGCGTTGGTGCGCAATGCGCTTGAGCCGGCCGCGTCGGCGTATCGGGATCGATCGGTCGACTGGCCGGCGCGGCGCGACAATTGCACGCTCGTGTCGAACGCCGGCATTGCGATCACCGCGCTCGCCATGTTGCCGTGCTGTCGAAACCTGTGCTCGGAGCTTTTACGGGCAAGCCTCGCCTCGGCGTGGAACAGCTTTGCTGCGTTCGCCCCGGACGGCGCATGGGCGGAAGGTCCGAGCTATTGGTCGTTGGCAGCCCGCTACGCCGGGTTGATGGTCGCGGCACTCGAAAGCACATTGGGCAGCAGCCTCGGTCTCGCCGATCGGCCGGGTTTGGCGCAAACTGGTGATTTTCCACTGCACGCCGCGGGACCCTTCGGGGCGGCATTCGACTTCGCCGATTCCGACCGGCAATTCGATGTTTCGCCGCTGCTTTGGCTTGCCCACCGCTATCGTCGGCCAACGGATGGCTGGCTGCTCCGTAACTACGACGGCTGGTACCTGCCGTTGCGGTTGATCTGGCCGGATTGTCCGCGGGCATCGCCAGCGGCGCTCGACCTGCCTACCGGAAAGGTGTTTCGCGGCCACGATCTCGCCTGCTTTCGCAATACCTGGCGTCGGCATCCGCGGGCGCGACCGGTGTTCTTTGCGATCAAGGGCGGCAACCTCGCCGCCGCGGCGCAGCCGCCGACAGCACGCTCGGAGAATATGCTGCTGCATGCCCAGGCTGATGCCGGGACGTTTGTTGTCGATGGCGCGCGTCGCCGCTGGGTTATCGACCTCGGCGCCGACGATTACGATTTGCCCGGCTATTTCGAGCACGGGACGAACGGCCGGTCCGGGCGGCGGTGGCGCTATTATCGGATGCAGAGCGCGGGCCACAACACGCTCGTCATCGACGGCCGCAACCAGGTGCCGGACGTGCGCGCGCCAATCCTCGGCAGCGGCGTCGAGGCCGCGTTGCAGTGGGTCGTGTTCGATCTCTCGGCCGCCTATGGCGAGCCGCCCGGAACCATCCGCCGCGGCGCCGCGCTCGTCGGTCGCCAGGTGCTGATCGAAGACGAGATCGGCCCTGCGGTTTCCGGCACGGTCTTATGGACAATGCATGTCAGCGCGGACCCCGTCGCTCTTGCCGGCTCAACCGCGCATTTTCGCAGCGGCGAGGATTGCTTTGTCGCCCGCATCCTCGAGCCGGCCGGCGCCTCGTTCGAATTGACCCGGCCGCCGCCGTCAGGGTCGTTTGCGATTGCCGATGTGCGCCAATTGCACGGCCGTTCGGCGGCAACGTCCTGGCCCGTCCGGGTTTCCGAGCTTCCACGGCGCGACGACGCCGAGGGAAAACGTGCCGCGGGGGCGCAAATCGGGCGGCTTCAAATCGTCTGGCCAAGGGGAGTGCGGCGAATGGCGGTTTTGCTGCTGCCCGATTGCAGCGGCTGGAAGGGACGCCCGCCGCCGGTGGTCCCGCTCGATCACTGGCTCGGCGGAAATCCGCTCGGGCGCGACGCTGATCGAGCCAGCGCCGCGCCCGGAGAACGCCGATATCGGGCTCCGATGTAACCGGCGCTCGATGAATACGGCAAAGTTGTCCCGCTTCGTCCAGGCCCCGCCCGGGTGGAACGCGCAGCGCGAAATCGCCGCCCGGTTCCCGGCGCTGGCGGAGCGCTATCGGGCCGTCCTCCCGCAAATGCGGTCGCTCGAAGCGCGGCTCGACGCCGATGAGGCGTGCGGCCGCGACACCTCCTATCTACGCCAGGCGCTGGCGGAGCTGCGCTGGCGGTTCGAATACACCGCCGACCTCGCCGGCGCCGAGCGGACCTTTGACCGCATTGTTCGGACCGCCGCCCGCTCAGGATTGCCGAGCGTATCGGCCGCGGGCGGGGAGGGCGGCTTCGGCATCGGGACCGAGGTGTGGTTTCTCGAGATCGACGCCTCGGTCGACCATTGGCTGGCCGCCGCGGCCTTGGCCGATGGCACCCCGCCGCGCTTGCTCGACCGGGTCAATGATCCCGATCGGCTAATCTCCTATCTCGACGGCCTCCTCGTCTCGCGCCTCGATCGGGACGCTGTCGATCACCGCAAGGAGCTGAACTTCGCCACCGCCAATCTGGTGCGGCTGATCCTGCAGCGCCGGCCGGTCGGCTATCCGTGGCATCCCCGGCTCGAACCCGCAATCCGCAGCTTTATCGCCGACTGGCAGGATCCGGCGACCGGGTTTTTCGGCGCCGGCTACGAGCTCGACGACCGGTGCTTTCGCACCGCCGATCTCAGCATGACCTTTCACATGGCCCGCTATCTCGACGGCGATATCGGCTACTGGCCGCAGCTCGTCGATACGCTGATCGGGATGCGCGAGGCGCGCTATCCGAACGGCTGGCTCGACGAAGCCGGCATGACCTCGCACAACAACTACGATGTCGCGGTGCTGTTCCGGCTCGGCTGGGACAAGATCAGCGCGGAGCAGCGCCGGCGGGCGCAGCACGAGCTTGCACATCTCACCGATTGGTGCCTGACGAACGCCATCGCCGCCGATGGCACGATCGCCTTGCGGGCGGCTTCGGAATCACTCCCTGAAAGCTATTATTTCACGATCGCTTTTCTCGATACGGTCGGCTTTTTCGACCCGGCCAAGCGGTTCTGGACCGATCGCCCCTTTGCCGGCGCGGCGGAGGTGAAGGCGCAGCTTGAAACCGGGCTGTCGCACCTCGACCCGGCGCAACCGATGGCGCGGATGGCGCGCGAACGGCTGCACGCGTCTTAGCTCGAATTGTGCTCGCCGCCACGCCCCAATTGATTAGGATACGGCAACGGCAGAACTCACGAGGTGCAGCAATGTCGATAGCGCTCGAAACCGATGCCCGCCACGATGTCGCGGTCGAGGATGTCGAATACCAGCGTCAGGGCGGGCGTGCCCTGCTGGCGCGCCTCTATCGTCCGAGTGGGGCGGGGCCGTTTCCGGCGGCATTGCAGATCCATGGCGGCGCCTGGGTCAACAAGGACCGCACCGACAATGATTTCATGGCCCACGCATTGGCCGAAAGCGGCATTCTCGTCGCTTCGATCGATTTCCGCATGCCGCCCGAGGCGCCCTATCCCGCCTCGCTCACCGACATCAATCTGGCGACGCGCTGGTTGAAGGCGAATGCCGGCGAGCACCGCACGCGCGCCGAATGGGTGGGCAGCTTTGGCACCTCGAGCGGTGGGCACCAGGCGTTGCTGGCGGCGATGCGGCCGGATGATCCGCGCTATGCGGCGTTGTGGCTGCCGGACGCTCCGGCGATCGACGCCCGGCTCGCCTATGTGATCTCGGGCTGGGGCGTGCTCGATCCGCTACTGCGCTACGAGCTCGCCAAAAAGGCCGGCAATGCCGAACTCATGGAAAACCATCACAATTTCTGGGGTGACACAGCGGCAATGGAGGAGGCGAACCCGCCGCGCATGCTTGAGCGCGGTGAAAAGGTCCATCTGCCGCCCGCGCTCGTGTTTGGCGGCGACAGCGACGAATGGGTTCCGGTCGAGCTGATGCGTAAATTCGTCGCCGATTACCGCAAAGCCGGCGGCGAGGTCGAGCTCCAGCTCTACGAAGGCGCAAATCACGGCTTTATGACCGGCAAGCCCAACGCCCCCTACGCCGCCCGCGCGCTCGACCGGATGAAATCCTTCATCCGCAAGCACACGAGCGGCTGATCAGCTAAGGCGCGGACGCCGCGAGCGCCTGGTCGAGGTCGCGGATCAGGTCATCAGCGGATTCGAGGCCGATCGAGAGGCGCACCACATCGGGGCCGGCGCCGGCCGCCGCGCGCTGCTCGTCGGACAATTGTCGGTGGGTGGTCGAGGCCGGGTGCAGGATCAGGCTACGCGTGTCGCCGATATTGGCGAGGTGCGAGAAGAGCTGCACGTTCTCGACGAGCCGCGTCCCGGCCTCGTAGCCGCCCTTGACGCCAAAGGTGAAGACCGCCCCCGCCCCTTTCGGCAGGTATTTCGCGGCGAGCGCATGATAGGGGCTGTCCTTCAGCCCGGCATAGGAGACCCAGGCGACGCGCGGATGGACGGCGAGAAATTCGGCGACTTTGCGCGCGTTTTCGACATGCCGTTCCATGCGCAGATGCAAGGTCTCGACCCCGGTCAAGGTCAGGAACGCGTTCATCGGCGACAGGGTCGGGCCGAAATCGCGCAACGCCACCGCCCGCGCCTTTGTCGTAAAGGCAAAGTCGCCGAAATTTTCGAAGAATTTTAGGCCGTGATAGGCCGGCTCCGGGTCGGTCAGCGACGGAAACCCTTTCCCGCTCGACCAGTCGAAGCGGCCCGATTCGACGACGATCCCGCCCAAGGCATGACCGTGGCCGGACAAGAACTTGGTCGTCGAATGGCAGACGATGTCGGCGCCCCATTCGAACGGCCGGCATAGATAGGGCGTGGCAAGCGTGTTGTCGACGATCAGCGGAATTCCGGCGTCGTGCGCGATCGAAGCCACTTTTTCGAGATCGACGACGATGCCGCCGGGGTTGGCGAGGTTTTCGACAAAGATCGCCTTTGATTTGGGGGTCAGCGCCCGGCGAAAGTTTTCGGGATCGGCCGGGTCGGCGAAATAGCATTTCCAACCGAGCTTTTTGAACGACAGCCCGAATTGGGTCAGCGAGCCGCCATAAAGGTTTTTCGACGCGACGAATTCGTCGCCCGGCTCCATCAGAGTGAAGAACACCAGGAATTGCGCGGCGTGGCCCGAGGCCGCGGCGACCGCGGCACGCCCGCCTTCGAGGCTGGCGATCCGCTCTTCGAGCACCGACACGGTGGGGTTGTTGAGCCGGGCATAGATGTAGCCGAAATTGTGCAAGTTGAACAACGACGCGGCATGGTCGACATCGTCGAACACATAGGCCGCGGTCTGATAGATCGGCGTCGAGCGCGCACCTGTCGCCGGATCGGGCGCGGCGCCGGCATGGATCGCGCGCGTCTCGAAGCCGTAGGTCTGGTTGTGCGATGCTTCCGGCCGCTTTTTCGCGCGGCGCGCCAAAGGCGGCTCGGGCGGGCGGTTGCGGATGATCCCGCTATCGACCCCACTCCACGACAATTCGCCGCCGAGCCGCCCGAACTCGATCTTCGGGCAGCGGTTCATAATTACTTCGATGCCGGCGGCCTCGGCCTTCGCTGCGGCCGCATCGTTGCGGATGCCGAGCTGCATCCACACCACCCCGGCGCCGATCGCAATCGCGTCCTCGACGATCTTGGGTGCCTCGCGCGCGGCCCGGAACAAATCGACCATGTCGACCGGCTCGGGGATGTCGCGCAGCGAGGCATAGACCTTCTCGCCGAGCAATTCCTGGCCGGCGAGCCCCGGATTGACCGGGATCACCCGGTAGCCTTTGCCCTGCAGATACTTCATGACGAAGTAGCTGGGCCGGTTCCAGTTCGACGAGGCGCCGACCATGGCGATCGTCCGCACCCGCCGCAGGATCGCGCGCAATTGCGCGTCGGAATAAGGAATGGGATCGAGACTGCTCATGCCGCCTGCCCTGCCCTACGCGATCGAGGGTACGCTGCCCGTTGCGTGCGATGTTCGGGCGCGCGCCTCGCCCGATCAGCTGCTCACAGCAGATGGCCGCTGCGAACCGCCTTGGTGCGCAGATAGCGCTCGTTGTGGCCGTTTGCCGGAAACACGTGCGGGACGCGCTCGACAATGCGGATGCCATAGCGCTCGAGCGCCGCCATCTTGTCCGGGTTGTTGGTCAGCAGCCGCACCCGCAAAAACCCGAGCTGGCGCAGCATCTCCGCCGCCGGCAGATAGACCCGTTCGTCGGCGTCAAAGCCCAGCTGCTCGTTGGCGTCGAGGGTGTCGAAGCCGGCATCCTGCAATTGATACGCCCGCAGCTTGTTGACCAGACCGATGCCGCGTCCCTCCTGCGCCAAATAGAGCAGCGCCCCGCCACCGGCACGCGCGATCGCCGCGATCGCGCCGCGCAGCTGGTCGCCGCAATCGCAGCGCAAGCTTGCCAGCAGGTCGCCGGTGAAGCATTGCGAATGGAGCCGCACCAGCACCGGCTCGGCCGGGTCCGGCGCACCGATCACGATTGCCAGATGTTCACCGCCCCCGTCGCGCGGACGAAACGCGATCAGCCGCGCATTCTCGGCATCGGCGAGCGGCACCCGCGCCTCGGTGACACGGTCGAGCCCCGCCGTCGCCGCCCTACGCGCGAGCAGCGCTTCGGCCTCGACGATTGGGACATCGCCGCGGCGGGCGCAAAAGAGCGCCTCGGCCGCGCCGACCCGTACCACCAGCGCGGCCGGCAGCAGCGCGGCGAGCTTCGCCAGCGCCACCGCGGCAAGGGCCGCACCCTCGGCGATCTCCGGCGCCGGGCCGAGCCCGGGCGGCTCAGTACCGAGCGACGCTGCGGGGTCGGCGAGATTGCGAATGACCGCGGCGGTCAGCTCGGGGGAAACAGCGATCGAAGCCGCTCCGGACCAGCCGTGGCGCTGCACCAGACCGAGCGCCACCGCACGACGGCGAGTCAAGACGACGCTCGCACTTCCGGCAGCCATAGCGCGCAGTTGCCGCAAATTGTCGTCGGTTACCAGCTCCGCGGCGACGGTGAGGACGCAGCCCGCCGCGCTGCGGACCAGCACCGGCTCGCCGCGACGAAACGCGCCAATTGCCGGCCCAAATACGTCACCGCTTCCTTTCGGCAGGATTCCCGTTTCGCGCACTTTCCCTACTCCGGCCGCCGTCCCTATATGGCGCCCCGGCCCCGCTCCCCGCAAACTTATTCGCCGACGCGCTCCCTGTCATCGCGCATGCCTGCCACCGATTACCGGGCGCCAGGTTACTCCGGCCGAGTTTCCGGCATCGCCGTCCAAACCAGCAACATCGCCAACAATCCGACACCCGCCAGCGCGGTAAAGGCGACCGGATCCCCGAACCGGTCGGCAATCCACCCCGCGAGGCTGGTGCTGAAGGTGGCGCCGACGCCGATCATAAAGCCGAGGAACCCGAGCGACAGATTGTAATGTCCGGACCGCCCGGCGATGTCGCTCGTCACCAGCGGCACCAGAACCGCGAGCGCCGCGCCGGCGACGCCGTCCAGGACCTGCACCAGCACGATCAGCAGGGGGTCGCTCAGGACGGCAAACAGCAGGCCGCGGATCGGCAAGGTGCAGAACCCGACCAGCATCACTAGGCGGCGGCCACGCATTTCGGCGATGCGGCCCAGAACCGGCGACAACAAGGCCACGACCAGTTGCGGCAAAACGATGCATGCCGCGATCAACAACGTCGCCGCACCGGAAGCCCGCTTGGTCAGGACGGTGCTCGCGAGCGGCATCATCGCCGCATTGCCCAAGGTGAACAGCATGGCGCAAAGGGCGAAAACCAACAGCGCGGGTGTCGCCAGCAACCTGACGGCCTGCCTGCGCCGGAGCCCCGCCGGACGCTCGGGCGCAGGAGCAATCGGCGGCGGGTCGGGCTCGCGCACCCCGGCGAGCGTCGACAGCGGCACAAGCGCCGGCAGCGTCAACGCCGCAGTCAGAAAAAACACCGCGCGTTCCGAGAGCCAATATCCGCACACTCCCATCAGCGCTGCGCCGATGCCGTTCCCGATCGCCGCGAACCGCGCGTTGCGCCCGAGCCTCAGCCCAAGCTGCCCCGGCCCGGCAATCAACAGGCTGATCGCCGCAATCGCGGGTCCCAAAGTGCAGCTCGAAAATCCGTGCAGCGCTTCGGCGATATAGATGAAGAGCGGGATCGGCAGCACGGCAAACAACAGCGCGCTGATGGTAAAGGCGAGGACGCTGAAAAATGCGACGGCGGCCTTGTTGCGTATCGCATCGACGAGCGCGCCGGCGGGGAGCTGGCTCGCCATCGCAGTGATGGTACCAAGGCTGAGGGCGAGGCCGATTGCCGTCTGCGTCCACTCTTGGGTGGTCAGATAAACCGCGACAAACGGGCCAAAACCGGTCTGGATGTTGGCGACAAAGAGGTTGAACCAGTCGAGTCCGCGATCGGGGGAGGGCTTCACAAAAAGCGCGAGCCCGTACGGAATGGCTGCTTTCCCGCGGCGGTCACTTGGGGACATCGGGAGCGGCCGGCGGCTTCGATGCCGGCGCGCCGACCATCTCGACCGGGCCGGAATCGGGCTTGTATGCCGGTGCCGCTTGGATCTGGTCTCGGTCGAGATTGAGCAAAACCGGCCGGTCGCTAATGCTGGGCGCAAAATGCAAAAGATTCCAATCAACCGCCACCTTGCGGCTGCCGACCCCGAGAAAGCCGCCAAAATCGATGACCGCAGCCTGCGGATGACCGGCGGCGTCGATGATGACATCGACGATCAGCCCGAGCACCTCGCCTTTGGGCCCGAACACCTTTTTGCCGAGGGCGCCCATCGTGTCCTTGGTATTCAACGGCACGAGATTTTTGGGCTTGGGCGGCGCGTGGGCTTCGGATGCTGATTCCGCCGCTACAGCCGACGCCGGCGCAGCCATTGTCGCGGCGGCGATGGCGACTGCCGCCACAGCAACGTACTTCCGCGTCAGCAGTCCCGTCACGATCGCTCGGCTTGCGCGCGGCGCGCCGCGCGCAAGCGGTTGTCGAGATCCGCCCGCCGCAGCAGCGGCAGAGCCGGCCCGTCCTCGACGATCCGCCGGTTTTCGATGACGACAATCCGATCGAACGCGGCGAGGGTCGAGAGCCGATGCGCCGCCGCGATAACCGTCCGTCCCCGGAACAGGCGGTCGAGCGCGTCCTGGACGAGCCATTCGGATTCGCTGTCCAGCGCCGAGGTCGCTTCGTCGAGCAGGATGATCGGCGCGTCGCACAAAAATGCCCGCGCGATCGCCAGACGTTGCCGCTGGCCGCCCGACAGCTTCAGGCCGCGCTCACCCACGATCGTGTCGAAGCCCTGCGGCAGGCGCTTTACGAACTCGGTGCAGTGGGCCGCCTCGGCGGCACGAAACACCGCCTCGTCTTCGGCCGACGGCCTGCCGTATCGCAGATTTTCCATGACCGACCGGTGGAAGAGCAGCACTTCCTGGTGCACCACCGCAATCGATTGCCGCAGGCTGTCCAGCGCGACCTCGGCGATGTCCTGCTCGTCAACCAGAACGTGGCCGCGCTCCGGATCGTAGAGGCGCTGCAGCAGGGCAAAGATCGTCGATTTGCCGGCGCCGGAACGGCCCACCAGCCCGACCTTTTGGCCGGGCGGGATGTGCAGGGTGAAATCCTGCAGCACCCGCTCTCCGTCCGGATAGCTGAACGAGACATTGACAAAGGACACCGAGCCGCCGAGGCGGATCAGCGGCCGGACGTCGGCGGCTTCGCGCATCTCGTGCGGCAGGCCCAGCACCCGAACGGCTTCCGCCAGCTTGGCGAAATTTTGCAGCAGCTGAACCAGCGCCATCGCCAGATCGCGCGACGCGTGCAGCACGGTAAAGCCGAGTGTCGTCGCCAGCACGACATCCCCGGTCGTAATACGCTTGGCGCGCCAGAGCAGCACGGCCCAGATCAGGAGGCCGGCGGTGACGGCGAAGACGCATCCGGCATGGAGCAAACGGATCCGTTCGAGCGCGAGAAGGCTGTCGCGCTGGGCGGTCATTTCGTTCTCGATCTTGTGCCACAACCGCGCGCGTTCGCGGCCGGCCGCGGCAAAGGCGCGCACCAACCCGATATTGCTGACGATATCCGCGAGATCGCCGGTGACGGCCGCCGCGCGCGCCGCATAACAGTCATGGAGATCGTGGCTCTTGCCGGTGAACCGGGCGATTACCGCGCCCAACCCCGCCGATATGACGGCAAGCGCCGCCGTCAAATGCCAATTGACGATGCCAAGGACGGCGATGCTGCTGACAACCGCGACGGCGGGCGGGATCGTCGTCCAGGTCAGCACATTTTCGATCGTGAACGCCTCGTTCGCCGCCAGTGTGATGCGGGCGGCGAGCGCGCCCGGAAGACGATTGGCAAAATAGCCCGGCCCGTGCCCCGTCAGGTGCTCGAACAGCTCGATGCGAATATCCCCGCCGATCGCCACGAAGGCCCGGGCGGCGACCCAGCCGCCAAACCGCCACAAGAGGTTGTCGCCGGCGACAAGCCCGAGCAGGAGCGCGATGGCCGACCACAGCTGCGCCGCGCCGACATTGGGCGTATCGAGCGCATCGACGAGGTTCTTGATGCCGTATTGCGAGCCGATGGCGCAGCCGACCGCGGCCAGCACCGCGGCCAGCACAAGCGCGTGGCTGGCGGCACGGCGGCCGACGTAATGCAGCAGAAACCACACCGCGCCGCGGCCGGCATGCTCGGGAAGGCGCCCGGTCATCGGGTCGCCCGGCGTTGCTGGCAATGCTCCAATTTGGTCAAGCTGTGGTACCGCTCCACGGCAACAGTGTCCCCGCCACTTGCTGACAACAGGCGGCGGGCGAAATTAATCCCTGGCTATTTCGGGCGATGTGCGCGCCGCGACCGGTTGCGAGCGGGCGCCGATTTGAACATCGCATGTTGTTCGGCTAGAATGAGGATTCGTAAAGATCGAGGGATGATCGGGCCTCGGGTTGCACATAATCGAGGCGCCGCTGCCGGCGGGGCGCTGTTTTCGGGCGGCGCTGCGCGCCTTTTCGATCCGGCGGGGAAGACGATGAAAACCGGCCGCAAGGTCCTGATCGTCGATGATGACGATGTGCTGCGCCGATCTCTGGCCGAGCAGCTCGAGCTGAACCAGGAATTTGTCATTTGCGAATGCGCGACCGCGGCGGAGGCCGCCGCGGTTGCCGCCGACCAGCGCTTCGATGCCATCCTGCTCGATGTCGGCTTGCCCGACATGGACGGGCGCGAGCTGTGCCGCCAGCTGCGCCGCGCCGGCGTGCGCGTGCCGATCGTCATGCTGACCGGCGCCGACGGTGAGGCCGATACCGTCGAGGGTTTCGATTCCGGTGCCGACGACTATGTGACCAAGCCGTTTCGGCTCAATGTGCTGCTGGCGCGGCTGCGCGCCCATCTGCGACAGAGCGAGCACAGCGACGATGCCGTCTTTACGATCGGCCCCTACACCTTTCGCCCGAGCGCCAAGCTCCTCACCGACCAGAGCGGCCGCAAAAAAGTTCGCCTGACCGAGAAAGAAACCGCGATCTTGAAATACCTCTATCGCGCCGGAGACCGGGCGATCGGGCGCGATACCTTGCTCGGCGAGGTATGGGGCTACAATTCGGAAGTCACCACCCATACGCTCGAAACCCATGTCTACCGGCTGCGCCAAAAGATAGAGCGTGACCCGGCCCGCGCCGAAATCCTGGTGACCGATATCGGCGGCTATCGTCTGGTGCCCTAGGATCGGGCTGCGGCCGGCATGGGCAAGCGGCTGGGCAAGGCCCTCTCGCAGCTGGTGCTGGGGCTCGGCTTGGTCGAAAAGCCGTGGCGGCGCGCCGACACGCGGCTGCGGGTTGCCGAAGCGCTGCTGCCGCGCCACCGGGTCGAAACGCGTCACGGGCCACTGGAGTTTGTCACGACGCACCCGCAGGGGCTGCAATATCCGCGGGATTTCGCCACACGCGAGCCGGAAACCCTGGCCTGGATCGACGGTTTCGCGACCCCGTGCCGCTTTTGGGACATCGGCGCCAATATCGGGGTGTTTTCGCTCTATGCCGCGTTGCGGTCCGGTGTCGAGATCTGCGCCTTCGAGCCGGCTGCCGCGAGCTATGCAGCGCTCTGCCGCAACCTCGAAGCGAACCGGCTTACCGACCGCGTCGCGGCCTATTGCGTCGCTATCGGTGCCGCTGTCGAGCTCGGCCGACTCAATCTCTCGGGCATCAATGCCGGCAGCGTTTTCAACGCATTCGAAAGCACCGAGGATTGCTTTGGACGGCCGCTCGACATCGTCGCGCGCCAGGGTGCGATGGGTTTCTCGATCGACGGATTTCGCCGCCTGTTCGGTCTGCCGGCACCGAATTACCTGAAGATCGATGTCGACAGCATCGAGGAGCGCATCCTGGCCGGCGCTGAGGAGACCTTGCGCGACCCCGAGCTGCGCTCGGTGCTGATCGAGCTCGAGCACGAGGAAAGCGCGCGCCGCAAGCGCATGGTCGCAGCCCTCGCGGCCGCCGGGTTTTTGCCCGCGGCAAACGGCGCCCGGCAGGCCGGCGTCGTCAACGCCATTTTTGTGCGCGAGGCCCAGCCGGTGGCGGCGCGCCGGCATGCCTGACTCGAACCTGCTGATCGTCAGCGGAGCGGACAGCGGCTATTTCCCGTTATTGCGCGACACAGTGTTGTCGATCCAGGCCGCATATCCCGATGCGGCGATCGGGATTCTCGATGTCGGGCTCGACGCCGCAGCGCGCGAATGGCTCTCGCCCCGCGTCGCCCATCTTGTTCGCCCCGGCTGGGATTTCGATTTCCCGGGTCGCGCGCGCACGCCCGACGTACGCAAGGCGCAGTTCGCCCGGCCGTTTTTGCCGCGGCACTTTCCCGGCTATGAAATGTATCTGTGGATCGACGCCGATGCCTGGCTCCAGGATCGGCGCGCGGTCGAGCTGTATGTCGCCGCTGCCGGGCGTGACAAGCTCGCGATCACCCCCGAGATCGACCGCGCCTACAAGCGCCACTACAAGCGGCCCAAGCTGCTCGGCCAAAATCTCGCCTGGAAGAACTATCGCGAAGCCTTCGGCTGGCGTGTCGCCGACCGGCTCGGCCGCAACCCGATGGTCAATTGCGGCGTCTTCGCGCTGCATCGCGAGGCGCCGCATTGGGCGGCGTGGGCGCGCGTCATCGAGCAGGTCGCGCAGCGCACGCGGTTTTTCTTTGTCGAGCAGACCGCGCTCAACTATGTGATCTTTGCCGAGCGGCTGCCGGTCGATTTTTTGCCGGCCTATTGCAATTGGATGCCGGGCGACGCCGCCCCAGCCTTCGATGCCGGGCGCGGCCTCTTTGTCGAGCCCTATTCGCCGCACGAGCCGATCGGCGTCATGCACCTCGCCGGCGCCGAGCAGAAAACGCACATCTTTCGCCTCAAGCGGCTGGACGGCGGCGAGGTCGACACCTCGCTCCGCTACAGCGAGAGCCGCCCGCTGTGCCGACCCGGCCCGGCGCCGCGTGACCACGAATTCCCCGCGCACTGACACCAATTCTCCCCAGCGCCCTCTCGCGCACGCGCGCGAGGGCACAGAGAGATCAGGATCGAGCGATTGAAACCATTCGGTTCCGGCCCAAACAACAGGGGCTAGCAGTAGACGCGGGAACACGATGGCAGCGCTAGGCACGGGCGGGCCTCCGATGGCGGTATCGTCGGCAGGGTCATGCCGTGCCAGCCGCCGGTTGCCGCATGGCTCGCTGCCAGCGGCTGGTCTCTCGTTCGGGGTGGATCAGGGCGATTCCGATCAGGCCGCCCACTAGCATGATGATGCCGCAAATCAGAAAGCCGGTGTTGAAGCCGGCGAGCGGTGTGGTCGCCGCTTCGAGGACGCTGCCCATCACGTAAGGGGCAAGGAGGCCGGCCGAGGTGCTGACCGCGGTGCCGATCGCGAGCAGCGCGCCGCGCTGTGCTATCGGCACAATCTCGCCGATTACGGTTTGAGCGATCACATAAATCGCCGAGGGCACGGCCACACCGATTGTCATCAGGGCGATTTTTGCGCCAATTCCGGGGGCGTAGGGGATCATCGCCATCGCCGCCCCGCCGAATGCCACGCATGCGCCACCGAGGATGCCGCGCGCGACCCGGCTCGATACGCCGCGGGTGAGAAGATGCTGCGAGCCCCAGCCCGCGCCGAGCACCCAGACCACGGTGAAGCCCGCGGGCAGCGCGCCCAAGAGGCCGATCGACGCCTGCGGCAGGCCGAGCCCTTTGATCAAGAAAGCGCCCAGCCAGGACAAGGCCAGCGACAAACCCCATTGCGCGCCAAAGCTGGCGCACCAGCACGCGATGACCGTGGGGCTGAGCAGCAGTTGCCGATAGGCAACCTTCTGTTCTATCGCCGGCGCGGGCGGTGCGCCCCCGGCAGCGGCAAGCGGGCCCTCGCGGCCAAACGCCAGCCACGTCACGCTCCAGGCGAGGCCGGCAACGCCGAGGACGCCGAACGCCCAATGCCAGGAATAATGCACGATGACCCAGTTGAGCGCCGGCAACGCGACCATAATCCCGACACCGCCACCTTGCGCGACGATGGCGGTCGGCAGCGCGCGCCGCTCGTTCGGGAACCATTTGTAGGTCAAATGCAATGCCGCGGGGTAGGCCGGCCCCTCGGCGGCGCCGAGCGCGATCCGCGAGGCCGCGATCGCGGCAAAACCGACGCCCCCGACCATCGGGAACTGGGTCAGCGCCCAGATCAAGCCCATGACCAGCAACGCCCAGCGCGTCTCCACCCGATTGACGATAAAGCCGGTGACGATCGCCGACAGCGAGAACAACAAGTAAAAGCTCGAACCGAGCAGGCCGAACTGGCGCGGGCTCAGCCCCAGCTCGGCCATCAACGGCACGGCGGCGATGCCGATCACCGCCTTGTCGGCGAAGTTGATCAGCATAAACAAAAAGAGGAGGCCCACCATCAGCCAAGCCGCTCGCGGCACGGTGGCGGTGCGGCCGGGTCGCGCGTCGCCTCGCCAGCTTGGCGCGTCGGAAGAGCGGCGGGCCAGAACACTCATGCGGCGCTCCTGCACGGCTGGTGGTACTCTACGGTACCGCCATATGGTACGGTCAGGTACCAGCGCAAGGGAAATTTTGGAGCATGAGGACATCCGGCGGTCACGAACCAGCTCTACCCACTGCTCGAGAGCGCATCCTCGCCGCCGCCTTCGAGGCGTTCACGACCAAGGGTTATGACAGGACCAGCACGCTCGACATCGCCAGGCGCGCGAAGATTTCGAAACGCGACCTTTATGCAAATTTTGGCAGCAAGCACGCCATGCTTGTCGCTT
Source organism: Allostellaceae bacterium (assembly GCA_036404275.1). Taxonomy (GTDB): domain Bacteria; phylum Pseudomonadota; class Alphaproteobacteria; order ATCC43930; family CGMCC-115725; genus AP-15. The sequence continues at coordinate 820 of DASXAM010000232.1, read as the reverse complement.
GCATCACCAATCGCGCCGAGCGGATGCGGCTGCCGCCCGATTTGCCGTCGCCGCGCGATCGTCGGCAGCTCGCTGTCACCCTTGCGACGTTTGGTGGGAACCTCGTGCGCGAGGTCTCCCGTCCTCCGGTGATCGCGGCCTTCCGCCTGGCGATTGCCGAAGCGTCGCGCTCACCGGAGATTGCCCAAGCTGTCGAGGCGGTCGGGCGTGGCAGTGTGCGAGAACGGCTCGTTCGGCTTTTGGCGAGCGCGCAGTCCGGCGGCCTCCTGGGCCCCGGCGACCCGATGGAGTTGGCCGAGCAATATCTCGGACTTCTCTGGGAGGGGCTGCTGGTTGGGTTGCTGATGGGAATTGCGCAGGCCCCCGCGCCGGCCGGAGCCGAGCTGCGGGCCGAGAAGGCAACGACGGCCTTTATGCGGCTGCATCCCACCTCTACCAGGAGCGACTAGTCTAGGTTGTGTACTCATAAAATGCGATGGCGCCGACTCGCTAGGTCCGCTGCGGGCGGAAGCCGACATCCGGCGATTTGAAGTCCTCGCGACGGCGTAGCGCCAGCTGCGGACCTTCCTTCCGTTCCTTGGGGTGACCTCACCGTCGCGGGCTGGTGCCCGATGGGATAACGGCGGCTTCGGGCATTGAAAACAAGCCTATCCCGGGTCATCCGCCGAAGCCCACCGGGGCGGAACGCGTTTTGCCCTTGGAACGCGTTTTGCCGTTGTGATCGTTGCGGGCTCGACGTGCGCCACGCGCACCATCTCCGGCTGATGTGCGAGTAGATCGGCATCTCTCAAATGGGGTGATACCGAACTGCGCTCCCAGA
>DASXAM010000231.1:0-7405 GCA_036404275.1 Allostellaceae bacterium | reverse complement strand
CCGCCCTTGCTCAGCAGCTTGCTCCGAACCCCGGTTCCCGTGGAAGATTGGCGCGTGCGGACGCGACAAACCGGAGGAGATGGGAAATGCGCTGGATACGGTTCGAAACGGGGGGGCGGGCGGCCTATGGCATTCTCGACGGCGACACGGTGACGGAGGTCGAGGGCGACCCGTTTGCCGGCTACAAAAAGACCGCAAAGCAATACAAATTCGCGACCGTCAAATTGCTGGTGCCGGTCGAGCCGCGGACGTTTTATTGCGCCGGCCTCAACTATGCCGAGCACGTGATCGAGGCGGCGCGCAAACGCGGGCAGGAGCCGAACCTGCCCAAGGCCGCCGATATCGGCTATCGCGCCAACAACGCGCTGGTGGCGCACGGCGACAACATCGTGATCCCAAAGGATGCGACCGAGCGCTGCCAATACGAGGGCGAGCTGGTCGCCGTCATCGGCAAAAAGGCGAAGCACCTGTCCGAAAAGGACGCGCTCTCCTGTGTCCTCGGCTGGACCATCGGCAATGATTTCAGCGAGCGCACCTGGCAGGCCGGCGACCGCACGCTGTGGCGCGCCAAAAACGCCGACACCTTCAAGCCGATGGGGCCGTGGATCGAAACCGATTTCGACCTCGCCGCGGCGCACACGATTATCCGCGTCAACGGCGACGAAAAAATCCGCTTCAAGACCGACCATATGCTGTTCGGCCCGGCCCAGTTTATCAGCCGGATGTCGCAATATTTGACGCTCTATCCCGGCGACGTGGTGTGGATGGGCACCGAGGGCGCGCCCGAGAACGTCAAGCACGGCGACTCGATCGACATCGAGATCACCGGCATCGGCACCTTGACCAACCCGGTCGTGCGCGAAGGCGAGTGAGGTTGCGACGATCGGATTGAACGGGCCCGGGCGGGCGGAAATTTGTGTAGCGGAGCTTGCACGCCCGGAACACCGGCTGCAGCTTCAGCCCGCCTTCTGTGCCGGAGCCGAGCGCGCTGGCGCTTATTGGCGGCGCGCTGCTGGTGTTTGGTTTGGCTTGGCGGCGGCGGTCGGTCTACGCGAACCGCCCGGGAGGTTCACCGAACCCAAGGCACGCCCATGCCCAAGACACCAGGTGATGAGCGCGGCCGCGGCCTGTCATTCAGTAACGGCGGCCGCGTCCCCGGCTCTCTCTCGAAGCGGCGGCAGGAATGGCGGCGCAAGTCGGGCAGTCCGGGTCTTTGGCGATGCGGATAGAGTGAAAGCGGGCACGCAATGCGTCGTAGATCAACAGCGTGCCGTCGAGGCTGTCGCCGAGGCCCAGCAGCTCCTTGAGCACCTCGACCGCCTGCAAGGTGCCGAGCACGCCGGCGACCGCCCCCAAAATGCCGGCCTCCTCGCAGCGCGGCACCAGGTCGGGCGGCGGCGGCTCGCGGAACAGGCACCGATAGCAGGGGTGCCCGGCGCCGAGATAGGGGCGAAAGGTCGAAAGCTGGCCCTCGAACGGCGACAACGCCGCCGCTACGAGCGGCTTTTCGAGGCGATAGCAGAGGTCGGTCAGAAGGTAACGGGTGGCGAAATTGTCGCTGCCGTCGGCGACGAGATCGTAGCCTTCGATCAAGGCCGCGGCGTTGTCGGCGGCGAGCCGCATCGGATACGCCTCGACCCGCACCTCGGGGTTGACCGCGGCCAGGGTGGTGCGCGCGCTCTCGACCTTGAGCGCGCCGACGTGGTCGGTCATGTGCACGATTTGCCGTTGTAGATTGGTCAAATCGACGTGGTCGTTATCGACGACGCCGATCGTGCCGACCCCGGCGGCCGCAAGGTAAAGCAGCATCGGCGAGCCGAGACCGCCGGCGCCGACGACGAGGACGCGCGATTGGAGGAGCTTCGCCTGGCCGTCCTCGCCAACCTCGTCAAGGATCAGATGGCGGGCGTAGCGCTGAAATTGCGCCTCGCTGAGCTCCATCGGGCGGCTCCTCAGATGCCGTCGAAGAGGGCGGTCGAGAGATAGCGCTCGGCGAAATCAGGCAACACCACGACCAATGTCTTGCCCGCCATCTCGGCCCGTGCGCCGATTTCGAGCGCGGCGGCCAGCGCCGCTCCCGAGGAGATGCCGACGGCGAGCGCTTCGAGGCGCGCCGCCTCACGCGCCATGCGAAAGGCAGTGTCGTTGCCGATGCGGACAATCTCGTCGATCAGGCTGATGTCGAGCACGTCCGGGACAAAACCGGCGCCGAGACCTTGAATGCGGTGGGAGCCCGGCGGACCGCCGGAGAGCACGGCACTGTCCTCGGGCTCGACCGCGACCATCTTGAGCCCCGGCTTGCGCGGCTTCAGCACCGAGCCGACCCCGGTCAAGGTGCCGCCGGTACCGACACCGCTGACCACGACATCGACCTTTCCGCCGGTATCGTTCCAGATCTCCTCGGCCGTGGTGCGGCGGTGGATTTCGGGGTTCGCCGGGTTTTGGAACTGATGCGGGATGAAGGCGTCGGGCAACGATCGGACAATCGCCTCGGCCCTGGCGATGGCGCCCTTCATGCCCTGCGCGGCCGGCACCAATTCGAGTTCGGCGCCGAGCAGCAAGAGCATCTTGCGCCGCTCGGTCGACATGCTGTCGGGCATCGTCAGGATCAGCCGGTAGCCACGGGCGGCGCAGACAAAGGCGAGCGCAATTCCGGTGTTCCCGGAGGTCGGCTCGACCAGCACGGTGCCGGGCCTGATCCGGCCGGCGGCCTCGGCAGCGTCGATCATCGAGACGCCGATGCGGTCCTTGACCGATGACAAGGGATTGAAGAATTCGCATTTGGCGAGGATATCGGCCTTGGCCCCGGCCTGCTGCGTCAGCCGGTGCACCCGCACCAGCGGGGTCGCTCCGATCGTATCGGTGATGCTGTTGTAGACCCGGCCGCGAAACTCCGCGCGCTGCGGCTTGGCCGTGCCGATATCGTTCATTGGGCCTTTCTCCCAACCGCCGTTTTCGCTGTCGATGTAGGCGCGCCACCGGCCGGGCGCAACGCGCGCGTGCCGTAGCTCAGATCGCGAAATCGCCGCCTTCGACGATGCGCACGGCGATCCCGGCACGATGCGCCCGACCACACAGCTCGTCGAGCGTCAGCGCGTCGAGGCGGCCCATCATTTCGTCCTGCAATTCGAGCCACAGCGGCCGCACGATCTGATGGCCCAAGGCGCTGCCGGCAGGATCGCTGATCGGGTCTTCGGCAGTTTCGAGGCCACGCACCGTGCGCACGATGTCGCCGAGGGTGATCAGCCGTCGCTCGCGCGCCAAGCGGTAGCCGCCGCTCGGGCCGCGGATGCCGACCAGGATCCGGTGCCGGACCAATTCCTGCAAAACCGGCTCGAGATAGCGCCGCGGGATGCCCTGGCGCTCTGTGATCTCGGATGAGCGCACCGGCGCAGGGCCGCCGTTATAGGCGATGTCGAGCACCGCCTCGATGGCGAAAAGAAGCTTCTTCGTCAGCCGAACCATGTCGCGCGCGCCTCGTCCTCCCCGACCGACACGGCCTTGTTGGCCCGAGTTTGGCCGGCCCGAGGATTTCGGGCAAGCGACCTCGCGCTGGTCGAACCGAACCCGCCGATTGGCATACGCCGCTCACCGAAAGGCCGATATGGCCGCGAATTCGAAGCGCGAGCAATACCGTTGCACACTGTAGATCGCCGACATGAAAGGCAGGCCGGGGGATATCAGGAAGCCGCCAGACACGGTTCGGAGGCAGCGGAAGCTTTCCCTTCGGGCCCGCTGTCACAGCCGGAACACGCCCGCAACGGCTCAGTCACCGAGGATCATTTGCTTGCCCGCGCCGGTCCCGGCAGGGCGCGCCCGGCCGATCAGCCACGGGGTCAGCAGCATCGTCGAAGGCTTGACGCAGTCGCTGCGCGGCAGATCGGCGACGCCGAACACGATTTCGTCCTGCCGGTTGCGGGATATCGCGACATAAGTCCCGAATATCCGGTCCCAGACCGACAGCACTGCGCCGTAATTCGAATCCGCGTGCTGTCGCGCCACCGAATGATGCACGCGGTGCAGGTCGGTCGTCATCAGCATCGGCTGCAGCCAGCGCTCGAGCTGTTCCGGCAAGCGGATGTTGCCGTGCTGAAATGCCGTCGCTGCGAACGCCGCCGCTCCATGCAACGCCACCGCCGTCAGCGGAATGTCGAATGCCACGACGACGCCCCAATAGACCGCTGCCGTCAGCAGGTATTCGAGCGGGTGATGGCGCACCGCGGTCGTCACATCGACGTCGGGGTCGGAATGGTGCAGCGCGTGAAGGCGCCACAACAACCGAACTTTGTGCTCGCAGCGATGGACGCCATAGCGGATCAAATCGAGCAGCAAAAAGCCGGCGACGAGGCTCGCGGCTCCCGCCGCGATCGGCCAAACCGGAAGGCGAATACCGAACAATGCCGCGAGCGGTGCGCGCACCGCCGCCGACGGGACAAAAAACCCGGCGATCGCCATGTTGACGAGGCAGAAGGTGATATTGCCGACGCGCCGCCGCAATGCTGGAAACTCGCGCCGCCGACGCGGGACGCAGAGCTCCCAAAGGGCGACGACCGTCATGCTGCCCAGCAGCGCGATTAAGATCATCGCCGCCGCCTTTGGCGCTATCCCGGGCGCCGACTGGCGCTAGCCCGGCAAACGCCGCCGCACCAATCCCAGCGCCAGCAGCGCTCCGGCGATCAGCACCAGGGCCGGCGGCTCCGATGCCGGCAGCGGGGCCGACAGCAACGTCGTGCCGTCGAACGCGATCGCCAGATCGGCATGAAAGGCGTGAACGAGGTCGCCGTTGTCATCGGCAAAGCCGGCATCGAGAAATGACGCGATCGGGTCGATCCCGTCGAACAACCCGTCGGCCGCGTCGAATCCGAAGCCCTGAGGAGGGGCAAAAAGGTCATCGGGTGGGAACGTGTTCCCGACCAGGGCATCGAACCCAATCAGCGGGATGCCGAGGTCGAGAACCTCGTTGCCTTTGCTGAAATCGAGCGAGGAGGTGATCCCGAGCTGATCCAGACTATAGGTTTGCGGGCTGCCGGTCCCTTTGAGATCGCCGAGCGCCTGGGCCGTGACCGCGGTTCCGCCGGCGCCGCGAAGCTGCACGGTCAGCATGGGCTGGCGCAGCAGATTGCCGCCGCTATTGGTGATCGCGAGCGGCAGGATGAGATCGCCGACATCCTGTCCCGACGCAAAGGTTGGGTTGGTGCGCCGCTTGAAGTCGAAAGAGAGGTTCAGCGTGGTCGGGCCGGTTTCGCTCGTATTCGGATCCGGGCTTGTCGTCGCCGACAGGAACGCGTTCGCGACCGGGTTTGCGGGCTGCGTCACAATCGGCAGGCCGGTCTTGCTCGACGGGCTGACAAAGGCGAGCGGGTTGTTGACCACCTGGTTGCCGGCAAACGCGGTGCCGGCGTCGATTGCCGCCTCCTGGTTGGTGCGTATCGTCGAGGGCGCCACTCCTGTCAGCGCAGCGTTTTCGATCACCAGTTGGTTGATTGTCGGCAGCTGCGGGCAGTTGCTGACCCCGACCGCGGCGCAAGCATTGTCGACCAAATTCTGGAACGTCCCGTTGTCGGCGCCAGCGCCGCCGGCGCGCGCCGAACCGGCGCCGATCAGCCATATGGCGGCCGTCGCGGCAGCCACAAAGAATGTCCTTGTCGTCATCCTCCCTGTCCGGCGCATGGCTCACCTCGCATTTGACCGACTCTGGCAGGGTTTGGATCAAACCCGCGCAGCTTTTACGACATATTGCTGCGGTGTGCAAATCTACGGCACGCCTGGAGGCCGCCGGCTGCCGACGGCGTAAGTCATTATGGTTAATTTATGCTCGATATAAATTTGCTTTTCACCGTCTTGGCCAACGCCTCGGGTGTTTGTTATTTTATCGGCTGAGGAACCGGCGCCCGAGGCGAAACCCGTAGGGGGCGGACCGAAACGCCGAGGAGACGAATATGGCCGGCAGGAAATTGCGACTGGGGCTGTGGTTGTTCTCGACGGCGACGCTCGCCCTCTACTCCGGGGTCGCCCGCGCGGTGCCGATCACCGATTTCGTGACGGTCCAGCCGATCGACGTGTGCTCGACCGGCACCAGTTGCGCGACGATGAACAATTTGGGGACCGGTAAAAACAATGTCGCCAGCGCCGGGGCGAATGTGCAAGTCGGCTTTGCCAGCAACGGCATCAACATCACCAACGCGATCTGGAACCTGGCCGGCATCAACGTGGTGTTTCAGCCGACGACGCAGCTGGTCACCACGAACACGCAGTTTCAGAATGTGCCGGTGGTCGCCAGCGCTTCCGCACCTGGCCAGTTCACCAGCCCGGTCTTGCAGACGATGACGCAGCAGGCCGAGCTGTCGCAAGGCGCGAAGCCGCTGAGCCCGCTGAGTCCGAACCCGACCACGATCAACATGTTTTTTACCAACTCGATCCTGCCCGATCCGAGCACGCCGGGGATCCTTTACGGGATCGGTTGGGTCGGCAACAACGGTGCGGCGATTGGCCAGAATACTTTTGGCGCGCCGGGCCGGGGCGGGCAAACCTTCAATGCCCGCGCCGACGATATCGCGCATGAGATCGGCCATGTCCTCGGGCTCGACCACACAACCTTTGGCAACAACCCGCCGCTGCCGTCGGATCTGATGACCGCCGGGGCGACCCGTACCGTGCCGAACGTCTTGGTGCCCGCTCCCCCCAGCCAGAACAACGCCGCCTGGCTTACCCAGATCGTGCCGAACGGCACCGTGTCGCAGCTCCTGTCGAGCCAGGTAAAGCAGGTGATCAATCCGAATGGTGGACCGCTCAACGCTTTTTTGAACCCGATCCCGCTGATCACCACCAACGCGACCGACCCGCGCGGCAAGTTCAATTTCAACGTCTCCTACGACAGCGGCGGCCGGGCGAACGAAGCGATGAATGAGCTGACCCTGACCCTGCCATCCGGCTTTTTTTTCAAGGGCGACGTCGATATTACCCATAGCAACTCCGACGTTTCGATCACCCCGAGCTTTTGCGGTAGTGGTGAAGTGGAATTGCACAATTGTGTGACGTTTGCCCTGGGTGGAGAAGAATCCGAGCAGTTCGTTAGCGGCGACACGTTCAGCTACAAAGCCAACATTTGCAAAGGCGACTATGAATATTGCAAATCCGCCAGCGACGAAGACCTTGCCGCGGCGGCCGAGGCCGGCGACCCGGCCACCTATAAATTCCTGTTCAGCGACGGCTATTTCACGACAAGCGATTTGGAGCCCGAAGGCGACATCACCTTCCTCGCCGATTCACAACACCCCGATCCGGCCTTGCCATCCGGGATCGTCAATCCCGAGACCTTTGTCGGTGCCGGCGCTGGCCAGTTGCCCTGCATACCGCTCGCCGGCCAGACCGCTTGCCCGCCGCTCGACCTCGCCGACGCCAACCC
>DASXAM010000230.1:0-3706 GCA_036404275.1 Allostellaceae bacterium | reverse complement strand
GCCAAGGCCCAGCCGCTCGATCGTGCCGGGCGCCATGTTCTCGATCGTGATGTCGGCCTTTTTCAGCATCTCCTTGACGATTTCGAGACCCCGCGGCGACTTCAAGTTCAGCGTCAGCGATTTCTTGTTGGCGTTGAATTGATGGAAATACCACGGGTCGTCGTCGGGATGGCCGGGGCGCAGCCGGCGGCCGGGGTCGCCGCGGCCCGGGTTTTCGATCTTGACCACCTCGGCGCCAAGCCACGCCAGGGATTCGGTGCAGGACGGCCCCGCTTCGAACTGGGTGAAATCGACGACTTTAACGCCCGCGAGACAATCGAGCTCGACACCCTCTATCGCCGCCATCGCTGCGCGCTCCTCCGAAGGACAGATTGCCGCACTATAGGCGCCCCCCCGATTGCACGAAAGCCCGCTCTCGGGCATGGGGGGTCCGAGGAGGCGGGTCGTTATTAACTCCGGTTACGCCCCGAAATTCAGGTCGACTCCACGGATGCCGGGCGCATGGGCAAAGCCTCGACCTCCGCGCCGTGTGCCGCTTCGGCAAGGCGAAGATCGTACGAGGCTTGGAGATTGAGCCAGAATTGGGCGCTATTGCGGAACCAATGACCAAGTCGCAAGGCGGTATCGCCGGTAATCGCGCGCTTGCCGGCGATGATCTGGCTGACCCGGTTAGGCGGCACCCCAAGTTGGCGAGACAGCTCTGTCGGGCTGATGCCGATTTCCGCCAGCTCGTCCGCGAGAATTTTGCCGGGGTGGATGGCCGGTCGCCTCATGCCTCAACCTCTTTCAATGGTAATCCATGATCTCGACGTTCGCGGGTCCGGGCGATCCTTCGGGCCATTCGAAGCACAGCCGCCATTGCCGGTTGATGCGGATACTGAACTGTCCGGCCCGATCGCCCGTCAGTGCTTCAAGACGGTTGCTCGGCAAGGCGCGCAAATCGATCAGGCTGGTCGCCGCAGCCAAAATCTCCAACCGCTTGTAACCCTGAAGCTCGAACCTCTGAAACTCCCGAACAAACTCGCCTCTGGCGAACGCTTCGGTCCGTTTATCCCGGAAGCTCAAAATCATCGGGTTGCTGTGATGCCCACATCGACGATGTACGTCAACCGTAAGATGCCAACAAAGTGGCTCTTCGAATCCGGACGCGGAAAAGCCGCCTGAGCTACGGGCTCGATTGCATCCGCGCCCGCTCTCGGCGACAGTCGGGCGAAGCGACGGGAGGGGGGCATGGCAACGATCGGGCGGATTGCGGAATATCATGGCGAGATGACCGGGTGGCGGCGCGATATTCACGCCCATCCCGAGCTCGGCTTCGAAGAGCAGCGCACCTCCGATCTAGTTGCGCAAAAGCTTGCCCAATTCGGCTATGAGGTGTTTCGCGGCATCGGCAAGACCGGCCTCGTCGGCCGGCTGCGCGCCGGCAGCTCGGCCCGCTCGATCGGGCTCCGCGCCGACATGGATTGTCTGCCGATCGAGGAGGCGACCAACCTCCCGTACCGATCGCAGCATCAAGGCCGCATGCACGCCTGCGGCCATGACGGGCACACGACGATGCTGCTGGGTGCGGCGCGCTACCTCGCCGAGACGCGCAATTTCGACGGCACGCTCCACCTGATCTTCCAGCCGGCGGAGGAAGGGCTCGGCGGCGGCAAGGCCATGGTCGATGACGGTCTCTTCGACCGCTTCCCATGCGACGCAATCTTTGGCATGCACAACCGGCCCGGCCTCGCGGTCGGCAAGTTCCAAATCCGCACCGGACCGATGATGGCCGGCGGCGCCTATTTCGACATCGCCGTTTCCGGCCGCGGCGCCCATGGCGCGCGCCCCGAATCGGGAATCGACCCGGTGGTGGTCGCCAGTCACATAGCGATCGCCTTGCAGACGATCGTGTCGCGCAACATCCGCCCGGTCGACACCGCGGTCGTCAGCGTCACCCGGATCCATGCCGGCGCCGCCTATAATGTCATCCCCGAGAGTGCCACGTTGGGCGGCACGGCGCGCTGCTTCAGCCGCGACACGATGGCGTTGATCGAAGCGAATATGCGCCGCATTGCCTCGGGTGTCGCCGGCGGCTTCGGCGCTGCGGCCGAGCTCGATTTTCGGGTGATTTTCCCGCCGCTGGTCAACGATGCCGCCGAGGCCGGGTTTGTTGCCGACATCGCGGCCGAGCTGGTCGGCGACATCAACGTCAACCGCAACGGCGGGTTGGTGATGGCCTCGGAAGATTTCTCCTACATGCTGGAATGCAGGCCCGGCGCCTATATCCAGATCGGCAATGGCGAGGGCGAGGGCGGCTGCGAGGTCCACAACCCCGGCTATGATTTCAACGACGCCGCGTTGCCCCTCGGCGCCAGCCTTTTTGCCCGGCTGGTCGAGCGGAAATTGGCGAAAGCCTTATAGGAGCGGTGCAATTGCAAGAAGGCCCGCGGTCGGCGACGATGACGATAACATAGAGCGTCGGCCGGCCGGCCACTGACGGACTGCCGAGCCGGGAGGGTCTTGAGGGTGACGCAGCAAACGGAAGGATCGGCGAAAGCCTTTATCGAAGGCCATGTCGAGGCCGACGGTTTTCGCATCCGCTACATGGCGGCCGGCGAGGGCATGCCCCTGGTGCATCTGCACGGCGCCGGAGGGCTGCGGCTGAGCCGCGCGCACGATTTATTGAGCCGGCAGTTCCGGGTCATCGCGTTCGAGATGCCGGGGTTCGGGCACTCGGCGGAAAACCGGCGCACGCGCGACATGGCCGAATTGGCGGCGACGATGGGGCGGGCGGTCGCGGCACTCGGTCTCGACGAGTTCAACCTGATGGGCACCTCGTTCGGCGGCAAGACGGCGCTGTGGCTGGCGGCGCAGCAGCCGCAGCGGGTGCGGGCGCTGGTGCTCGAAGCGCCGGCGGCGATCCGCCCCGAGGGGGTCCGGCCGCCATCCGGCCCGCCCGAGGAAATGGCGCGGCGGCTTTATGCCCACCCCGAGCGGATGCCGCCTTTGCCGCCGGCGGACCCGGCGGTGCAGGAAAAAACCAGGCGCCTGACCGAACGGCTGCGCGGTCCCGACCGCGACGCCGATCTCGAAGCCCGGCTGCGCGGTCTCGCGACACCGACCCTCGTCGTGTTCGGCACGCTGGACCGGGTGATCCCGCCGGAAATGGGCCGCCTCTACAAGGAGCTGATGCCGAACGCTCACCTCGTTTTTGTCTACGACGCCGGTCACGCGATCGGCGCCGAGCGGCCCGAAGCCTTTACCGAGGTGGTCGCCGACTTTATCGAGCGCCGCGAGGCCTTTGTCATCAGCCGCACGGCAACGGTCATCCACCCGTAGCGCCGCCGGTCGTCAGCCGGTATCGCCGCCCGCTCGCCGGTCTTCGGTTTGGGGGAGCTCGCTCAGGGCCAATTGCAAAAAGGCCGTCACCGCCACCTCCTCGGCGCTCATCCCCGCGATATTCGTCACCAGAAAATCTTTGGTCTTGCTCGCCAGCGCCTCGGTCAAGGTGCCGTCGAGATAGCCCTCGAACACCGCCGGATGGATATAGCATCGCCGGCACACCGCCGGGGTGTTGCCGAGATGTTTGGCGACCCGCTCGACGGCCTGCACGACCGCATGCTTGCGCTTGGCCTCGGTGTCGAACAATTCGAATTCGCGCAAGGCCAAAGCCGCGAGCAAGGTCCCGGCCCAGGTCCGGAAATCCTTGGCGGTGATGTCTTCG
>DASXAM010000229.1:0-3631 GCA_036404275.1 Allostellaceae bacterium | reverse complement strand
ACCGGCGCAACCCGGCGAGATAACCATTGATCTCCGGCACGACATAGCGCGCCACCATGTCCCAGCTGCGCATCGTATTCTCCGGGTTGGCCCAATCATGGACAAAGCCGACGACGGTGCCGAACCCGCCGCTCGTCTCGGTTACCTGCTTGAGCCGGGTGACAAGATCGTCTGGTGTGCCGATCGTTGCCGCCGCCCCTGGGCCGAAGGCAGTCTTTTCGATCGCCTCGTCGGGATCCTTGAAGGCGGTGGCGCCGGGCCGCTGCAAAGTACCGACGATGTATTCATTGTGATGGCGCAACAGACCGTGCCGCGCCTCGGTAATCGCTTGTTCGCGGGTCTCGGCGATATGCCAAGAGAGCAGCACCCGCCAATCCTTGCGGTCCACAGTGGTCCCGTGCTTTTTGGCTGCGGCCTCGGCAAAGCCCCATTGCGTCGGCAACGCGTTGAGCCCCTCTTCGGCGAGCGAGCCGATCGAAATGACGCCGATCCCGTGCTTGCCGGCCAAGGTCATGCCCGAGGGGCTGATCTGCGAGGCGACCGCAAACGGCATCTCCTCCTGCAATGGCAACAATTGCAATTGGGCATCCTGCAGCGTGAACCAGTCGCTCTTCGCGGTCACCCGCTCGCCCTTCATCAGCCGGCGGATGATGCCGATCGCCTCGTCCTGGCGGTCGCGCTGAACCATCGGGTCGATGCCCAAGGTGTGCGCGTCCGAGGCCAGCGCCCCCGGCCCCGAGCCAAAGATCGCCCGCCCGCCGGTCATCCAATCGAGCTGGACCATGCGCTGGGCGACGTTGAACGGGTGGTGGTAGGGCAGCGAGACGACGCCGGTGGCGAGCTTGATCCGCTTCGAGCGCTCGCCGGCCGCGGCCAGAAACATCTCGGGCGAGCCGATCATCTCCCAGCCGCTCGAATGGTGCTCGCCGCACCAGAACTCGTCATAGCCAAGCCCATCGAGCTGTTCGACGAGGTCGAGGTCACGACGAAATTGCAACAGCGGGTTTTCGCCGATCGGGTGATGCGGGGCGAGAAACGCGCCGAAACGCAAACGGGGCATCGAGATCTCCTGCGGAGGCTGACCGGAACGTGCCGGCTGTTTTATCGTCATTCGGGCCGAGCCGGTCGGGAAAATCGACGCTCTTGCGCTGCGTCACCCATAAGATTGCCTTCGCCCACGAGATCGCCGACCGGGTCGCCTTTTATTAGCGACGGGGTGATCACCGAGAGCGGCTCGCCGCAACGAGTGCTCGAGCATCCCGAAAGCATGCACCCGTGCGTTCCTCGCCCGCATCCATTCGTTTTTCGGCGCAGCCGACGGACCCCGCTGACCGGCAGGAGCAAGCGGCTGCAATAATTTGCAGCGTGTGAGCCAGCTTACACTCGGCGCCGCGCGAAAAGGGTATCGAGGCGGCCTTCCCCTTGCAGCTGTAGCAGGGCACACGCGCTATGGAGGGCGCCATGTTGAAATTGGGGCTGTGGAGCAACAGCGTGCCGCGGGTCGAGCTCGACCACCGGGCGCGCGCCGCCCGCCTCCGGCTCGAGAATGTCGAAAGGCTGCTCGTGCCGGGCACCGCCCTGACCGCGTTCCGGTTCCGGCGGGTCTTTTGCCTTTTTGGCTTCGGCAGGGCCGGCAAGGCGTGGCGATCGAGCCGAACCCATGGGCCGCTGAGCGGTCGGCGGCCGCGCATCCCGCAAATTTACCGCGGCTGCGCCTCCGCAGCGGGATGAGGACTGGATTCGACGCTGCGCCGGCTTTGTCGCCTTGCCGGGATCGCCATGCAATGCCCCGCGAACCCTGCTAGCCTCCCGCCCACGCCGGAAAGCGGCGGCAAGGGGGAAAGACATGGCCAACGATATCGCGGCTCCGCAAATCGGTTCGGCATCCATTGCCGAGACGACGGCTGGCAGGCTGCGCGGCGCCTTCGCCGCCGGCATCCATTCGTTCAAGGGCGTCCCCTACGGAGCCTCGACCGCCGGCCGCAACCGGTTTCGGCCGCCGCAGCCGCCGGCCGCCTGGGCCGGCGTGCGCGACGCGCTCGCCTATGCCGGGCATGCGCCGCAATCGCCCAATCGGCCAAAGCGGCGCGCCGGGCTCGAAACCATTCTCGGCCCCGCTGACACCACACCCGAAGGCGAAGACTGCCTGACCCTGAACCTGTGGACCCCGGGGCTCGGCGACATCGGCAAGCGGCCGGTCATGGTGTGGCTGCACGGCGGCGCCTTCGCCTATGGCTCGGGCAACCGCGCCGTCACCGATGGCGCCAACCTGGCGCGGCGCGGCGATGTCGTTGTGGTCAGCGTCAACCATCGCCTCAACATCTTCGGCTTTTTGCATCTCGGCGATCTCGCCGGCCCGGAATGGGCGCATGCGGGGAACGCCGGATCGCTCGACCTCGTCGCCGCGCTCGCATGGGTCCGCGACAATATCGCGGCCTTTGGCGGCGACCCGGGCAATGTCACGATCTTCGGCGAGTCGGGCGGCGGCGGCAAAGTCAGCGTGCTGCTGGCGATGCCGGCGGCGCGCAGCCTGTTTCATCGGGCCGTGATCCAGAGTGGCGCCGCGATCCGGGTGACGACGCGCGAGCGCGCGGCAGCCCTCGCCGAGGCGGCGCTGCGCGAGCTCCGCATCGGCGGCGGCGACATCGCGCGGTTGCAGGCGGTGCCGGTTGACCGCCTTCTCGCGGCGATGGCGCCGGCCTCGCGCCAGGTCGGCCGTACCCGCTGGCCGCTTCTCGACCGTTACGATTTCGGGCCGGTCGTCGATGGCGCCGACCTGCCGCAGCATCCGGCCGACCCCGAGGCCCCGGCAATCGCCGACTCGATCCCGCTGCTGGTTGGCGGCACCCGCGAGGAAAGCGCCTTTTTTCTCGCCGACGACGACGCGGTGTGGAACGGCACCCTCGACGAGGCGCAATTGCGCGAGCGTGTCGCCGCGGTGGCCGGCGCCGAGACCGATGCGCTGCTCGCCGCCTATCGGGCAAAGCTGCCGCAGGCGAGGCCGGCGGACCGGCTGATCGCCGCCCTGACCGGCACCAATTTCTGGCTGCGCACCCTGCTGCTGGCCGAGCGCTACACGGCGCGCCGTCGGGCGCCGGTCTATATGTACTCGCTCGAATGGCAGAGCCCGGCGCATCAGGGCCGTCTCAAGGCGCATCACGCGATGGACCTGCCGTTCGTCTTCGACAATGTCGAAGTGCCCGACACGACCCGCGGCGCACCGGGCGCCCGCGAGCTCGCGGCCCGGATTGCCGACACCTGGATCGCCTTCGCCCGCAACGGCAACCCGAACCACCCGGCGCTCCCGGCCTGGCCCGCCTATACGAGCGAGGAGCGCGCGACGATGGTCCTCGACCGCGATTGCCATGTCGCCCGCGACCCTGACCGCGACGCCCGCCTGGTGCTGGCGCGCATCGCGCAAGGGGAGCTTTGCCCGCCGGCAGCGCCGAGCTCGTAGCGGCAAAGGGGCCAGCACATGGCGGCGACCGCACTCGAAAACCGGACCGACCGGCTGTTCGGCCGCGCCGCCGATCTCGACCATGTGCTGCAACGCACCCGCCACACCGGGCTGACCGCGATCGTCGGTGAGCCGCAAATCGGCAAGAGCTGGCTGCTGATGGAAGTGGCCCGC
>DASXAM010000228.1:0-2506 GCA_036404275.1 Allostellaceae bacterium | reverse complement strand
GTGCGGATGCCGGCGGATTCGAGCGCCGCATACTGGCGGGCCTTGCTGATTTCGAGGTCGAGCGCGCGCCCGCCGTTGACGACCTTGCGCCCATGGCCTTCGAGCCAGGCCAGCACCGCCGCCGTCAATTCCGCCGCATAGCGATGACCGCGCGTATGCGAGGAGGCGCTCATCCGGTTGTAGAACACGCCTTCCGGCGGCGGCCGCGACAAATCGAAGGTGCCGTGGTCGAGAAACCAGTCACGCCACGCAAGGCGCCGCCGGTCGAACGCCGCGGCCAGCGGTTCGAGCCAGGCCGCGTTCTCATGGATCACATGGATATATGTCATCGCCGCCTCTTTTGCGGCGGACCATAAATACCCTAAAATTTTCGGTCAATAGAGTTAATTTACAGAATGACGCGCGGTTGGAAACAGGGCGCGCCGATACCGACGCGCCCTGCGCTCCCTACACCACGGGCGATCTGCCGCCATCGACGTTGACCGCGCAGCCGGTGACGTAGGAGGCGGCGTCGGAGGCGAAGAAGGCTGCCACAGCGGCGAATTCCTCGGCCCGGCCCATGCGGCCCATCGGGACCCCCTTGCCGGCCTCGGCGACAAATTGCTCGAAGCTGACATTCGGCCGCTCGCGGTCGTAGCGGCGCTTGATCTGGTCCGAAACGATGACCCCGACATGGAGCGAGTTGACCAGCACGTTGTGCGGCGCGCCCTCGTGCGACAGCGCCTTGGTGAACGCCATTTGTGCGGCACGGCTGACCGAGGTCGGCGCGCTGTCGGCACCGGGCGCCTTGGCGCCGATGTTGAGGACGCTGATGATGCGGCCCCATTTGCGCTCCTTCATCTGCGGAAAGACGAGCCGGCAAAAGCGGATCTGGGCGAAGAGTTTGAGGTCGAGATCGGCCTGCCACATCTCGTCGGTGATCGTCTCGGAGGGGCCGCGCGTCGATTGCCCGGCATTGTTGACATAAATGTCGATCTTGCCGAATTCCGACATGATCCGGTCATAGGCGCGGCGGATCGCGTCGGCCTTCGCCACGTCGCAGCTGATCGCGGCGACCTTGCGGCCGGCGGCACCGGCCTGGATTTGCGCTTTGGCCGCGGCAAGGGTCGCCTCGTCGCGCGCCAGGATCGCGACATCGGCACCCGATTTCGCATATTCCTCGGCGATCGCGAGTCCTAGCCCCTTGCTACCGCCGGTCACGACCGCGCTTTTGCCGTCGAGGCGGATTTCCATCTTTCGATCTCCCGTTGTCGGATGTTGGTCACAAGGTGAGCCGGTCGATTTCGCGCATGTCGTCCGCACTCAAGACGCATTGGGCGGCACGGACATTCTGTTCGACCTGATCGGGGAGAGTGGCGCCGGCGATCACGCTTGCCACCATCGGCCGGTGCAACAGCCAGCCGAACGCCAGATCGAGGAGGCTGTGCCCGCGCTCGGCGGCAAAACCCGCGAGGCGCTCGACAATCGCCCAATTGCGTTCCGTCAAATTGCGCCCGGCGGCGCGCGGCGTCGAGCCGAGCCGACTCGCCGGCGGAGGCGGCATGCCGCGCTTGTATTTGCCGCTCAAAAGACCGTCGGCCAATGGCCGGAACGGAATAAGCCCGAGCCCGTAGGCTTGAAGCATCGGCATCATGTCCTGGTCGAGGCCGCGGGCCAGCAGGCTGTATTCCTCCTGGCACGAGACAAAACGCTCGAGACCCGAATGGGTCGCGGTCCATTGCGCCTCGACCACCTGCCAGGCCGGCAAGGTCGATGAACCGATGTAGCGCACTTTCCCTTGCCGCACGAGGTCGTCGAGCGCGCGCAAGGTTTCCTCGATCGGGGTCAGCGGGTCGGGCTGGTGCTGCTGGTAAAGGTCGATCCAGTCGGTCTTGAGGCGCCTGAGGCTCGCCTCGACCGCGGCCATGATGTAGCGCCGCGACGCGCCCTCGAACCAGCCCGACTCGTCCATCGGCCGGGCGAATTTGGTCGCCAGCACGATCGATTTGCGGCGGGGCCCGAGAATTTCGCCGAGGCAGGCTTCGGCACCGCCGCGCGGGTCGCCATAGGTGTCCGAAGCATCGAAAAAGGTGATGCCGAGGTCGAGCGCTTTTTCGACGACGCGCCGAGTCGCGTCGAGGTCGATCCGCCCGCCGAAATTATTGCAGCCGAGCCCGACTGCCGAGACGCGAAGCCCCGATTTCCCCAGATTGCGCTGTTCCACCGAGCGGCCCCCGTGACTGCCGCGCGACAGTACAGGGGGATCATCCCGCGGGACAGCGGCTTATGCGGCTAGGAGCCCGTCTTGGTAATGGCGAGCGCTGAGTTCATGCTGGTCGGCGGGGGCGGCGGATTGGATCGCGGCGTTGCCGTCGCTCGCGCGGCCGGGTTGCGCAGCGCGCAGAGACGGGTTGTTTCTTGCCTTCGCTGTACGCTATGCCATAGCCGTCCTCTTTGGTTGTAGCAGATGGCGCGCCGCGGCCAGTTTCAACAGGTTGTGGACGGTGCAGACCAGCGACCACTCGCT
>DASXAM010000227.1:0-8125 GCA_036404275.1 Allostellaceae bacterium | reverse complement strand
GTCTCTGGCATGTCGTCGGGTGGGAGCGCTCGTTGAAGGAGTGGGCGCTGGAGCAGGGCTGGAGCGGCCGCCGCGTCAGCCAAGAAGCGGCATCGGGCATCCTGATCGCCGCGCTCGGTGCGTTGGAAGCACATTATCGTCGTTCGTCCATATTGCGGTTATGATATTTTCATGTTGACAAATCCGGATCGATCGGGTATAACACGGCGAAATCGGCAGAGGCCGGCAGACACCCACAGCGGTTGCTCCGGCGAACCCCGGACCAGGCGGATGGTCGGGCCGAGCAGACCTGTCGGTCGGCAACCCGCGCTTTACAGAATCGAGCACCCACTTGGCACCTCGACCGAGACGCCGCCCGGCCCACAGCGCGTCGTCCGAAGAGGATCGCCCCAAACGCAGGAAGGGATCGAGCGACAAGTCCGAGGCGGATCGGGAGGGGATCATCGAGCGCGCCGCCAGGCTTGGGGTGACGCCGGAGCGGGTTCTGCAAGAATACGCGCGCATCGCCTTCGCCGATTTGCGCCGATTCGCCGATTGGGGACCGGAGGGCTTGGTATTGAAGACGCCGGAATCCTTGCGCGCGGAGGACGCGGCGGCGATCTCGGAGATCACGACGGCCGGAGCGAAGAGCGGCGGCTATCGGCTGAAGCTTTACGACAAGAAGGCGGCGCTCGACGCCATTGCCCGTCATCTCGGCATGTTCGCGCCGACGACCCGCGGGCCATCGGACGACCCCGCCATCGATGTCGCGGAGGATCCGCGTGAGGTGCTTGCACGCCGCCTGGCTCGCCTCGCTGCCGGAAGCGCTGAGGAATGAGCTTGTCGCTGCGCTGAGCCCCGCGGAGGCGCAGGCGCTCCTCTTCGACTGGCCGTTTTGGGCTCGCTCGAGCCAGCTTCCGCCCGCGGGGGATTGGCGGGTGTGGCTGCTGCTTGCCGGCCGCGGTTTCGGCAAAACGCGAACCGGCGCCGAATTCGTCAGCGCACGGGCGGTTGATGGGCGTGCACGCCGCATTGCCCTGGTCGCCCCGACGGCGGCCGACGCCCGCGATGTCATGGTCATGGGCGAAAGCGGCCTGCTCGCCGTTGCCCCGCCATGGCGCCGTCCTCGCCACGAGCCCTCCAAACGCAGGCTGGTCTGGCCGAACGGGGCAATTGCGACGCTCTACAGCGCCGACGAGCCCGAGCGCCTGCGCGGGCCGCAGCACGATGCGGCGTGGTGCGACGAGCTCGGCAGCTGGCGTTATCCCGAAGCCTGGGACATGTTGATGTTCGGGCTTCGGCTGGGCGTCGATCCGCGAGTTGTGGTGACGACGACGCCGCGTCCGATCGACATGATCCGCGAGCTCGTCGCCGATCCGAAAGTCGCCGTGACGCGCGGCGTCACAGCGGAGAACCGGGCCAATTTGGCGCCCAATTTTCTCGCGCAGATCGTCCGGAAATATCAGGGCACCCGCTTGGGGCGGCAGGAGCTCGAGGCCGAGATCCTCGAAGATTTGCCGGGCGCCTTATGGAGCCGCGGCATGATCGAGGGGACGCGAAAGCGAACCTCGCCCGATCTTGTCCGCGTCGTGGTCGCCATCGACCCCGCGGTGAGCTCGGGCGAAAACGCCGACGAGACCGGCATCGTCGCCGCCGGCAAGGATGACAGCGGGCACGGCTGGGTATTGGCGGACGCGTCGGGACGCTACCAACCGGCGGAATGGGCGAGGATCGCGATCGCGACCTACCGCGCGCACGCTGCCGACCGGATCGTTGCCGAGGTCAACAATGGCGGCGAGATGGTCGAGGCGACACTGCGCATGATCGATCCGAACGTGCCCTTCGCCGCGGTTCGGGCATCGCGCGGCAAGGCGACGCGGGCCGAGCCTGTGGCCGCGTTGTACGAGCAAGGCCGGATACATCATCTCGGAGCCTTTCCGCAGCTCGAAGACCAGATGTGCGGCTTTGCCCGGAAGCCGCGTGAGAGCCTCGACCCGCGTTCGGCCGGGCTTTCCCCCGACCGGGTCGATGCCCTGGTTTGGGCGATGACCGAATTATTTGTCGCGCCGATGCGGGGCGAGGGGATTTACGAGGCTTATCGCCGGCTCAACGACCGATCATCGGCGCCGGACCGACCACAGTTCGGGTCCCCTCGGCTACCCGAGGCGGCCTCTGAGGAGTGAAACATTGACCCTGTTGATCAAGGACGCCAACACCTCGGTCCAAGCGATCTCGACGGGAGTCGATGTCGCCGGCAATCTCGTTCCGGTTCATGCCTCCGCCTCCCTGGCGGGTGGAGTTGCAACGCCGGTCAGCAGCGCGGCGCCCTTGCCGGTGATCAACGCCGCCGGCGCGGTTGCCGCGGATGGCAGCGGCACGGTGGCGAACGGCGGCACGGCGCAGACGTTGTTCGGCGGCATCGCCCCGGTGAACGGCTACCTGATCGCAAACAACTCGTCCGCCACGCTCTATGTCAGCGACGTCGGCACGGCAACCCCCGGAGGCGCGTCTCTGCCGATCGCGGCGGGATCGATCCTCTCCACGCCTTCGGGCTACAAGCCGGCGGGCGCCGTCAGCCTTTACGGCGGAACCACCGGCCAAGCCTTCGCCGCGCGGCGGTGGTGATGAAAACGCTGCTGCGCATCGTCGCGTTTGCGACGGCTCTAGGGATCGCACTGCCGTCGATGGCGCAATCTCCCGGCAGCTTCTCGACATTGTCGACCACCGGCACGGCAACCTTCGGCGGCGACGCGCTGATGTGCTCGGGCCGGCCGTGGATCGACGTTCGCTGCAACGGCGCCTTGGGCGACGACAGCCATGACGATACCGCCGCGATCCAAGCCACGATCGACAGCGCAATCACCAACAACTGGCCCGTACATATCTCGCCGGGGCGGTACAAAATCACATCGCCGCTGACGATCGACTACGCCGGACAGGCCGGCAACGGCTTCCGAGTGATCTCGCAAGGGGCGACGCTCGACGGCCGGTCGATCGCATCGGCGCCGGTGCTGGAGATCTTCTGCACCGGCGGCAGCACGGCGAGCCCGACCGGGTGCTTCTACTTCAAGCAAGAAGGATCGCTGTTCGTGCTCGCCGACACGCCAGCCTATGCGGTGGTGGTCGGCCGCGCGGATTTCTCGGATGCCCAGAATTCGATAAAGCTCGACCATCTGAACGTCAACAACGCCAGCGCCGCCGCCGCCGCCGGCGGATGCCAGTTCAACTATGTCCTCGACAGCGACATTTACGCCGTGTGCGTCTCGGCCGGCGGCGGCGCCGGGATGGCTTTCGAGCAGACGCAATTTTCGCGAATTTCGGGCGCTGGAACGGCTGCTGGGACCGGCGGGCGCAGCATCGTGCTGGAGAACGGCTTCAATTTCAGCAACACCTTCTTCGGGCTCGACCTCGAAGTATCGCCGACCTGCCTGTCGATCACTTTCAACCATAATGGGCTCAACACCTTCGTTTCCCCCTATTTCGATTGCGTCACCGCGGTCAACGCGACCGCCTCGATCGGCAACGTGCTGCTAAATCCGAACTACGGCGGAAACACGATCAATTTCGGCCCCAACTCGGTCGGGATCTCGGTGCAGGGAACCGGCTCCCGCGCCCAATGGATGTTTCCGACCGTCGCCAGCTATGCAGCGACGCCGCTCGACGATCAGATGTCGATCTCGAGCTTCAACGCGCCCGGGGCCGCGATGGCAGTGACCTTACCGTCAATTGCGATGGTCAATCCGGGGTGGTCGATGGGCTTTGCCACCGATAACGGCAAAGGCATGACGGTCACCGCGCCGAGCGGCAGCATCTTGCTCGGCAACAAATTCGTGTCCGCCGTCACCCTCGGGTCGGGCAACTATGAATATCTGCGGCTGCAATCCGATGGCAACAACTGGCGGGTCATCGCCGCGACGCGAAGCACGCGGCTCGCCATGGGTTTCGAGCCGACGCCGTGGCCGAGCAACTGGCTATATCCGTCCGCCGCCGGCTATGCGGCGACCCTCGCCGACAACGGCAACGTTCTGTCGAACTTCAACACCCCGTCGGGGCTCACCGTGACCCTACCGTCGACAACGAGCCTGCCGACCGGATGGAGCATGGGGTTTGCCACCGACAGCAACAAGCCGCTGACAATCGGCGTGAACGGCGTTTCGGGCGGGCACATTCTTTGGCCCGGCAGTGGCGCGACGGCGACCTCCCTGGCGCTGGCGAACACCAGCCAGGGCGCCTACGAGCTTGCTGTGCTGCAATACGACGGCAGCGGCAATTTCCGCGTCGTCGCGGCGACGCCGGCAACCGCGCAGTCGATCGGCACGATCGGGACCGCCGGAATCAGCCATTGGAGCTTCCCCTCGGTCAGCGCCTACGCCGCCATTCTCGCCGACAATGGGAATGTGATCTCGAGCTTCAACAGCCCGGTTTCTTATATGGCGGTGACCCTGCCCTCGACGACGACGCTCCCGATGGGATGGACTATCGGCCTGGCGACCGACGGCAACAAGACAATGTCGGTCCAAGTCAACGGCGTCGCCGGGGGCAAGCTGCTCTATCCCGGCAGCGGCGCGACGACGACCTCCGCCTCGCTCGCTTCGGGCAACTACGAGCTTTTGGTGTTGCGGTTCGACGGCGCCGACTTTCGGGTCACCGAGGCCACGCCGGCGACGGCGGCGGCAATCGGGATCAACGGCAGCGCCACCGGCATCAATCGGTGGCTGTTTCCATCCGTCAGCACCTACACGGCCGGGCCGAGCGACACAGGCGCGGCGTTGTCGAGCTACAATACCCCGACCAGCTCGCTGACGGTGACCTTGCCGGCCACGACAGCGATTGGCCCCGGCTGGACCATGGGCTTCGCCACGGATAACGGGAAGTCGCTGGCGGTCCAAGTCAACGGCGTTTCCGGAGGTCGAATTCTCTACCCGGCCGGTTCCGGCGGAACCGCTGGTACAGCGGTGACCTTGGCGGCAACCAACTACGAGTTTCTGGCGCTGCAATTCGACGGCAGCAATTTTCGCGTCGTCTCGATCACGCCACGCTCGGCGTCGGCTCTCGGGATGCTCGGTCATCAGATCTTCACCGGGGCCACTCCATCGATCATGGCCGGGGCCGGCGACTGCGGGACCGCGCCGTCGATCGGCGGCACCGACAGCGCCGGACGGGTAACGGTCGGCTCGGCGACCAACGGCGGCAGATGCACCGTCAGCTTTGCCGTTGCCTGGCCGACGGCCCCAGTTTGCGCGGTTGTCAACGAGACGAGCGGGAGCTCGGTGCGGCCAACAGCGGCGACAACCACCAGCGTCGCGCTGACCGGGACCCTGACCGCGGGCGACAACCTCGCCTACCATTGCGTCGCCTACCAGTAATTGCTTCGACCTGGCGCTTCGCCGGCCCGCCTCCGGCGGCGTGGGCAAGCAACCGCCAGGTCATTTCCGCTTACCGGGGAACAATCATGCGAAAGCTGCTTGCCGCGCTTCTTCTGGCGGTGTGCTTCTGCACGCCGCAGGCCAACGCCTTCGAGCCGGGGATCGCGCCGGTGGTATCAGCTGGGGCAGAATCGAGCCGCCTGATCAAGGCGGCGTCGGGCAATCTCTATTCGCTCTATGTAACGACCGCCGGGGCCGCCGGCTATCTGATGACGTTCAATGCCAAAACAGTGCCCGCCGACGGCCCCGTGACGCCGATCGAATGCGTCGTGGCCCCCGCCAACAACACCGTCTCGATCACCTTTCATGGTCCGCCCGACATCTACTCCAACGGGATAGTCGCCGCGTTCAGCACCACCGGATGTTTCACCAAGACTTCGAGCGCAACCGCCTTCTTCAAGGCGCGCGCGCAGTGAGGCTTCGAACCTTCGCCGGCAGTGTGGCGCTGCTCGCCGCGGCCCCCAGCTGGGCGCAATCGGTCGATTACGGTCCCGGCGGCGGCGTGAGCCAAAGCGGCGCGGTCACCGCCGGCCATGTCGCGAGCTGGGCCGGGCCAGGAGCGATTGAGGACGGCGGCCTGCTGTCGGGCACCGGCACGGTGACGAGCGTCGGATTGTCCGCGCCATCGTGGTTGAGCATTTCCGGCTCGCCGGTGACCAGCGCGGGGACATTGGCAATTTCCGGCGCGCCGCAAGCAGCGAATTTGTTTCTCGCATCGCCCGCCGGCTCCAGCGGCGCCTTGGCGCCGCGGCCGATCGGCGGCGCCGACTTGCCGACGCCCACGACCTCGAGCCTGGGCGGCGTCAACAGCATCGCCGGGGTCGCGCATCAATGGCTCGACAGCATATCGACAGGGGGGGTCCCGCACGCCTCGCAGGCGTCTTGCAGCGATCTGGCGGATGCGGCAGCATCCTGCTCGATCGACGGCACAAATGCCGGGAACATCACCTCGGGCGTGCTCGCCTCGGCCCGGCTCCCGACCGTCATCAGCAGCAATACAACCTTCTCCGGCAACAACATGTATGCGGGCACGTCGGCTTGGGTCGGCTCGCTTTACGTGCCAATCCGCACGATAACCGCAGCAGGCGCGGTAACCGTGTCGACAGCCACCGATTATATGATTGTCGTCAACAAAACGGTGCCGGCGCCGACAATGGTGAATTTTGCTTGCTCCCCCGGCTTTACTCTTTTGGTGAAGGATGGAGCAGGGAACGACGCAACAAATCCCATTACCTTGCAGCCAACCGCGGGAACCATCGATGGCGCTTCCAGCTTTGTCATGAACAGCAGCAACCCCGGATCGCTACCTTATGAGGCGCGCGCGGTGACTTGCGATGCTACCGGCAACTCATGGGTGAACTGATTATGCGGCGCTGTCTCGCCCTTTTCGCGGCGTTGGCGCTCTCCTCCCCCTGTCACGCTGCGACCCCTTTTCTGTGGCAGCCCGGCGCCTCGAACAGCGGGCTATATTCGCCGCCCCTGACGCTCATGAGCACGGAGCTCAACGGGCTTGCCTCGGGCGCGGTGGCAACGAGCTCGATGGGGGGCGCCGGCGGCGTGTACAGCAACGCCAGCACCGCCCAAGTCATCTGGTCGCCGATGGTGCTTACGCTGGGCCCGACCGCCGGCGCCATGCAGACCGGGGCAAATGTCTCCTGCTGGCTGCTGCCGTCGATTGACGGCCTCACCTTCGAGAGCAGCGCATCAGCGCCGCCGCGCGCTCCCGATGCCGTATTTCCACTCCCGGCGGCCACGCTTTCGGCTTCCGCCACGTTCCTGTCGCAGGGCTTGGTGCGCGTGCCGGCGCTGAAGTTCAAAGTGCTTTGCCAGAACAACAGTGGTCAAGCGCTCAACGCCGCCGGAAACACGGTCGTCCTGGCGCCGACCGCGGTGCAATATTGATCACCGCGACCAGGCGGAGGCTGTTGACCGGCGTTGCCGCGGGCGGTCTCGCGTTCGCAGCGACATCGTTCGCGGCGCGAGCGTCAAACGTCGTGCTACGACCGTTTCGCGGGCTCTACCGGCCAGTTGGCTTTCCGCGGCTGGCGAACGATCCGGGCACCGAATTTCTTGCCGACGCCTGGCACCTCGACGGCTCCGCTCTCAACGTAAACCAGGGCAGCTCCGGGGCACCGCTGTGGGGATTTTCGTTACGCGGCTACCCGTACCGAACGCAATTCACGGCCTATAGCCGACAGATAACGGCCGCCGGGCAGGGTTGCGGTTTCGACGGCGTCTCGCAGTATATCTACACGACCATCGGCGCCGGCCGCGGCCCATGGTCCGCGAACCCCGGATCGCAGACCTTTCTTGTCGTCGCCCAGGTGGACAGCCAACAGCCAGCACCACAAACCTTGATGGGGATCGAGGCCCACAGCCTGGGACGGCGCGCATCCTTGCAGATAGGCGCGAACAGCTCGACTTTCGCGGTAAATTGGGTGACGAACACGACAACCGTTGGCAGCTTTTCCCAATCCGTAACGATTGGCGAACCCTTTGCAGCCGCTATGACGCTGAGCTATGCCAGCGGTCTCGCGAGCCTCTTCTACGGAACGGTCAAGAGCACAATCTCGGGGCCGGCAAAAGCGCCCAATCAGTGGGACGAGGCGAATTTCGGCAATTCGGTCATCGGCGGCGTCAATCAGAGCAATTACCTCAACGGAGCCGTTCTCTTCGGCGCCGCGTGGAACGCCGTCTTGCCGGACGACACGATCTTCGAT
>DASXAM010000226.1:0-7966 GCA_036404275.1 Allostellaceae bacterium | reverse complement strand
CAGCAGCAGGCGGCGATCGTGTGTCAGCAGCATGCCGATCTCGAGCCATTGCTTCTGGCCGTGGCTCAGCGTTCCGGCCAGGCGCCCGCGTTGATCGTCGAGGCCGATGCGTTCGAGCGCCGCGTCGATCCGCTCGCGGCGCTCCGGAGTCAGCCGGGCGAACAATGTCCTCCAGGTGCTGCGGCTGCCGGCGAGGGACAGCTCGAGATTTTCCGCGACCGTCAGATTTTCGAAGACCGTGGGCCGCTGAAATTTTCGGCCGATGCCGAGCTCGGCTATTTCCGCCTCGTCGAGCCGTGTCAAATCGGTGTCGCGGAAAAACGCCTCTCCCGCATCCGGCCGGGTGCGGCCGGTCACGACATCCATCATCGTCGTCTTGCCGGCGCCGTTCGGGCCGATAATCGTGCGCAGCCCGCCTTCCTCGACGACGAGCGACAAGTCGTTGAGCGCCTTGAACCCGTCAAAACTGACGGTGACGCCGTTCAAATAAAGCAGCACCTCGCTCGGCGCCGAGGTCGCTACGGACGGCGTCATGCCTCCTCTCCGGCCGGCAGCGGTGCGACCGCCCGCGGCTGGGGCCAGCGGATGCGCCGAAAAACACCGACAATCCCGTGCGGGAACACCAAGGTCGTCAGCACAAACAGACCGCCCAGAAAAAATAGCCAGGTATCGGGTGCCGCAGCGGTCAGCCAGCTCTTCGCCAGATTGACCAGAATGGCGCCGATCACAGCGCCGACCAGGGTGCTGCGGCCGCCGACCGAGACCCAGATCGCCACCTCGATCGAGTTGGCGGGGGAAAATTCGCTGGGATTGATGATGCCGACTTGCGGCACATAAAGCGCCCCGGCAAGGCCGGCCAGCATCGCCGCGGCGGTGAACACGAAAAGCTTCGCATTGGTGACCGAATAGCCGAGAAACCGGATCCGGCTTTCGGCGTCGCGCAGCGCCAGCAAGACCCGGCCGAGCTTGGACCGGGTGACGCCGCGGCAAACGAGATAGGCGACCCCGAGCGCCAGCACCGTCGCAAGATAAAGGCCGAGCCGCGTCGCCGGCCGATGCATGTCCCAGCCGAGCAGATCCTTGAAATCGGTCAGGCCGTTGTTGCCGCCGAAGCCCATGTCGTTGCGAAAAAAGGCGAGCATCAGCGCATAGGTCATGGCCTGTGTGATGATCGACAGATAGACCCCGGTCACCCGCGAGCGGAACGCAAGCCAGCCGAACACCAGAGCCAGCAAGCCCGGCACCAGCAGCGCCATCGCTGCCGCCCAGGCGAAATGGTCGAAGCCGTGCCAGAACCACGGCAACGACTTCCAGTTGAGGAACACCATAAAGTCGGGCAGCACCGGGTTGCCGTAGACGCCGCGGGTCCCGATCTGGCGCATCAGATACATGCCCATGGCATAGCCGCCGAGGGCGAAGAAGGCCCCTTGGCCGAGGCTCAAGATGCCGGCATAGCCCCAGATCAAATCGAGGCTCAGCGCCAAGATCCCGTAGCATAAATATTTGCCGAGGAGCGGCACGACATAGTCCGGCAGCGCCAATGCCGAGCTTGCCGGGAACCAGCGGTTGAGGATCGGCACGAGAAGGCCGAGCGCCAAGCCGCACATGCCAAAGCGCAGCCAGAACGACCAGCCCCAGACCCGGCCCGGCCGGACGCGCACCGGCTCAGCCCTCGGCATCGGCGATGCGGCCCTTGAGCGCAAAGAGGCCGCGCGGCCGGCGCTGGATAAACAGGATCACCACCACCAGGACGGCGATCTTGCCGAGCACCGCGCCGACGACGGGCTCGAGGAGCTTGTTGACGATGCCGAGGCTCAGCGCGCCGACCAAGGTGCCGAGCAGATTGCCGACACCGCCAAAGACAACGACGAGAAAGCTGTCGACGATATAGATGCCGCCGAGATTTGGGCTGACATTGCCGATCTGGCTCAGTGCCACCCCAGCCATCCCGGCGATGCCGGAGCCCAAGCCAAAAGTCAGCGCGTCGATGCGGGCGGTGCGAATCCCCATCACCGATGCCATCGCCCGGTTCTGGGTCACGGCGCGCATGTCGAGACCGAAACGGGTGCGCTGCATAGCGAGCGCCAGGACGCCGAGCACGACAAGGCAAAAAAGGATGATGCCGACCCGGTTCCAGGTAACGGTGAGGCCGCCGACGAGATCGACCCCGCCGGTCATCCAGCCGGGGTTGGCGACCGCGCGGTTCGGCGCGCCAAAGATCGATCGCACCGCTTGCTGCAAGATCAGGCCGATGCCCCAGGTCGCGAGCAAGGTTTCGAGCGGCCGGCCATAGAGAAAGCGGATCACTGTGCGCTCGAGCGCCACACCGACGGCGCCGGCGAAGAGAAACGCCGCCGGGACTGCGGCGACGAGATAAGCATCGAACCAGGCGGCCGGCAGCCACAGTCGAAAAGCCTGCTGGCAGACAAAAGCGGTGTAGGCGCCGAGCATGATCATCTCGCCATGCGCCATGTTGATGACACCCATCACGCCAAAGGTGATTGCGAGCCCGATCGCGGCGAGCAGCAGCACACTGCCGAGGCTCAGGCCCTCGAACAGGTTGGCGGCGACGGCGACAAGCCGCAGGCGATGACCGATCGCGGCAAGCGCCGACTCGGCCGCCCGGCCCAGCTCCGGGTCAAGGTTCGGCCGGGCGCGATAGGCGTCGAGCAGGTTTTTGATTTGCGGGTCGGTCGAGCCGGCCAGACCGCTGATCGCGGCGAGCTGCTGCGCCTTGCTGCCGGTGAGCAGGCGGGCGGCGAGCAGGCTCGTCTGCATCGCGTCGCGTACTTTGGCCTCGGTCTCGCCGGCGAGCGCCTTTTCGAGCCGGGCCGCACCCTCCGCCGAGGGATGCTTCAACACGTCGCGCGCCGCGCCGAGGCGGCTGCCGCGATCGCGGCTGAAGAGAGTCATGCTGCCAAGAGCGGCTTCGATATCGCCGCGCAGCACATTGTTGGCGATGATGCGGCCGAGGCTGTCGGGATCGACGCCGGTCACCGGCTTGCCGGTGATCGCATCCGACAACAGCGGGCCGCCGTCGGGTCCCGTGCCGACAATCAGCACGCGGCCTTCGGCCGTGCTCCGCAACCGGTCGCCGCTCAGCGCCTTCAGCACCTCGACCGCGCGGGCGTCGCCGAGCGCACCGAGTGCGGCGACGGTTTTGCGCTTGGCCGCGAACCCTTCGCTGGGAAGGCCCGAGACGAGCCCGGCAAAGTCGGCGGTGCGCGCCGGGAGCGCCGCCCCGAGCAGCAGCAACAGCACCCCCGCCGCCGCCGAGAGCCGCGCCACCCGGCCCGTCATCCCCGTCTTTCGGCTTATCGCTCAATCGTGAAAGCGCGGCTTGGTGCAATTGCCGCACGCCCAGGGATAGGTCCAATCGGCGACCTTGCCCTTGTCCTCGGCGAGATACGGGCTCCACGCATCGGCCTTGATGACGCCCTTGGTTTGCCAGACGACATCGAACTGCCCGTCGGGCCGGATCTCGCCGATCATGACCGGCTTCGACAAATGGTGGTTGGTGTTCATCACTGCGGTAAAGCCGCTCGGCGCTTTGACCTTTTGGCCATACATCGCCTGCCGCACCGCATCGACATTGGTGCTGCCGGCCTGCTCGACGGCGTGGGTCCACATCTTGAAGCCGATATAAGTCGCCTCCATCGGGTCGTTGGTCACCCGCTTCGGGTTCTTGATGTAATCATGCCACTCCTTGATAAAGGCGGCATTGGTCGGGTTCTTGACCGATTCGAAATAGTTCCATGCGGCGAGATGGCCGACGAGGTTCTTGGTGTCGATCCCGGCCAGCTCCTCTTCGCCGACCGAAAACGCTACTACCGGAATGTCGGAGGCTTTGACGCCGGCATTGGCCAGCTCTTTATAAAAAGGCACATTGGCATCGCCGTTGATCGTCGAGACCACGGCGGTTTTCTTGCCGGCGGAGGCGAAGGTCTTGATCGCGGCGACTTCGGTCTGCCAGTCGGAGAAGCCGAACGGCGTGTAGTTGATCCGGATATCCTCGTCCGTCACACCTTTGGACTTGAGAAATGCGGCGAGGATCTTGTTCGTGGTGCGCGGATAGACGTAGTCGGTGCCTTCGAGCACCCAGCGCTTGACGCTGCCGCCCTCATCGCTCATCAGGTATTCGACGGCCGGGATCGCCTGCTGATTGGGTGCCGCCCCCGTATAAAACACGTTGTTCGAGCTCTCTTCGCCCTCATACTGCACTGGGTAGAACAAGAGGCCGTTCAATTCTTCGAACACCGGCAATACCGATTTGCGCGATACCGAGGTCCAGCAGCCGAACACCACGGCGACCTTGTCCTTGGTCAAAAGCTCGCGCGCCTTTTCCGCGAAGAGCGGCCAGTTCGACGCCGGGTCGACGACAACCGTTTCGACCTTCTTGCCGAGCAGGCCGCCCTCTTTGTTGAGGTTGTCGACCATCATCAGGACCGTGTCCTTCAGGGTCGATTCGCTGATCGCCATCGTCCCCGACAGCGAATGCAGCACCCCGATCTTGATCGTGTCCTGGGTCTGCGCACCAGCACCGCCGGCAGCGACCGCGATCCCGATCGCCGCGGCTCCAATCGTCTTCAATATGCGCATTGCTTCGCCCTCACCCGCTCCGAAAGTCGCTCTCCCGATCCAGAGCAAGATCGGGACCAACCCGGCCCGCGCGTGCAGGATTGGCACTACCGCGCAAAAGCAGAAACAAATTGCCTAAGCTTTAGGCATGTGCCGCCGCTCACGGCCACGCCATGCGCTTGCCGGAGGTGGCCCCGGCCGGCGCGTCGTCGTAATTTTCGGCCGATCCATGCGGAGCATCGCGATGACCGATACGGACGCCGTCTTGGCCGCCAACCTTGAATTCTACCGCGCGTTCGGGACCCGCGATCTGGCTGCCATGGATGCGCTCTGGGCGCGGCGGGCGGCGGTTGCCTGCCTGCATCCGGGGTGGAGCGCGCTCAGCGACCGCGACGCGGTCATGGCGAGCTGGGAAGCGATCTTGTCCAACCCCGGCTCCCCGCGCATCGCCTGCTATGACGAGCGTGTTCTGCTCTATGGCGACACCGCACTGGTGCTGTGCGAGGAGGAGCTGGAGGGCGGCACGCTTGCCGCCAGCAATTTTTTTGTGCGGGAGGACGGAACCTGGCGGCTCGCCCATCACCACGCCGGGCAAATCGTCAGCCGGCCGGCGGAGCGCCGGCGTACGCGGCTCAATTAAGTGCGCTCAACCCGATCGCATCGCGCGTCGAGATAGGCAGCGCCGACTTCGCCGATGCGCGCCGCGGTCTCGCCATCGAGCACGCCATCGTATCGCGCCGGGCGAAAACGCCGCTGAAACGCGGCAATCGCCGCCGTTTCGGTTGACGGTCCACAGCAATAGCCGATCGCACCCAGACCGGCGACCGCGCCGGAGCGGTCTATCGGAGTGGGCGCGCCGCGGCCGGACGGCTCGGGCCAGATGCCGATGCCGGCGCGAGCGAGGCGCGGCCAGTCGAACAGCTCGCCGGGATCGGTCTTGCGGTCGGGCGCGATGTCGGAATGGGCGACCACCCGGTCGGGCGGGATCGAGTGGCGAGACAGGATGTCGCGGCAAAGCCGCGTGACGACGCTCATCTGGGCTTCGGGAAATTCGCGATACCCCCATTCGTGACCCGGGTTGACGATCTCGACCCCGATCGAGACCCAATTGAGGTCGCGTTCGCCGCGCCAGCACGAAATCCCGGCGTGAAACGCGCGCCGCATTTCCGGCACCAGACGCCAGACGGTTCCGTCCTCCTCGACGACATAATGGGCGCTGACTCGCGCCGCCGGATCGCACAGCCGGTCGAGTGCGGCCATCGCGCTCGGCATGCCGGTGTAATGCAGGACCAGCATATCGATGCGCGCGGCGCTACCCCGGTCGGTATGGTTCGGCGATGTCCGCTCGCGGATCGCGAGCTCGCTCATAGGGCGCCCGCCCGCTCCCTGGCCAGCCGGTCGTAGGCGGCGTTGATCCGGGCCATGCGCGCCGTCGCTAACGCGACGCATTCACCCGGCAACCCCTGGGCGACGGCGAGGTCGGGATGGGTTTCGCGGACCAGCCGGTGGTAGGCCGCACGGATCGCCGCCGGTGGTGCGCCGGCCGGAATACCGAGAATCGCGTGCGCATCCTCGACGTCCGCGGCGCCGTCGCTGACATGGTGGGCGCGGATGCGGGCGTAATCGGCGGCGTCAAAGCCGAAATGGCGGGCGACCTCGCGCAAATAGCTGTCCTCGGCGGCGCACAGCCTGCCGTCGGCGAGCGCGATGTGAAACAGCCCGCCGAGCAGATCCTCCAGCACCGCGCGGTCGGTGGCAAACAGCCGGCCGACCTGCTTGGCGTAGCCGTCGAAGCCGGTCGTGCTGCGGCGCGCGAGATCGAAGACGAGCCGCACATGCTCTTCCTCGCCCGGCGGCACCTGAAAGACCTCGCCAAAGGCGGCGACTTCGTCGCGGGTGACGTCGCCATCGGCCTTGGCCATTTTGGCGCCGAGGGCGATGACCGCGATCGTGAACGCGATGCGGCGGCGCGGATCGGCGTGCCGGCCGGCGTCGCCCGGATGAAGATGCCAGTGCGCGATATGGTGCGCGGCACGCTCGAGCAGCTCGCCGAGCGGCCCACCGAACGCCAAATCGCGGGCACCGGCGATAAGGCGACCGACAAAGCTCATAAAGCCGAAACCCCCGGACGCCAACCGGCCGAACCGGCGGCAGCGCCACCCGTTCGACCGGCTGAGTTGACCTTCTTACGTTAGCATCCGATCGTCGGGCCTGCAACGCGGCCCGTCGCGGTCGAGCCGGAGCCGTGCGTATCACGCAATTGCCATATTTATATGATATGGTGCCAATATCGTCATGGTTTGGAACTTGTATGCCAAAGGTGCATGGGGAGCCTGATCTCGACCTGATAAAACAGGCATAACAGGGAGGAAGGATGCGGTCCTGTGATGCGATCGTGATTGGCGGCGGGCTGGTCGGCGCGGCGATCGCCTACGGTCTCGTTCGCGACGGGCTCGCGGTGACGCTGCTCGACGAGGGCGACGTCGCGTTTCGTGCGTCGCGCGGCAATTTCGGGCTCGTCTGGGTGCAGAGCAAGGGCGACGGGGCGCCGCATTATCAGCGCTGGACGCGGCGGTCGGCCGAGGAGTGGCCGGACCTTGCCGCAGCGCTGCTGGCGCAGACCGGAATTGCGGTCGGGCACCAGCGGCCGGGCGGGCTCCATCTCTGCCTCGGCGAGGAGGAGTTCGACCTGCGTCGCGCCCGGATGGAGCGGATGCGCCAGGAAGCCGGCAATTTCGGCTTCGACTACCGGATGCTCGACCATGCCGAAATTGCCGACATGCTGCCCGGGATCGGGCCGGCGGTAAGCGGCGGCTCATGGACGCCTTACGACGGCCATGCCAACCCGCTCAACCTGCTGCATGCGTTGCACAAGGGATTTGCCGAAAAGGGCGGCCGCTATCTGCCGAACGCGCGGGTCACCTACGCCGCCTCCGCGCCCGCGGATTTCCGTATCCGCATCGATGCGGAGGATATTGCAGCACCAAAAATCGTCCTCGCCGCCGGGCTCGGCAATGCCGCGCTGGCGCCGCTGTTCGGTCTCTCCGCGCCGGTCGAGCCGCAGCGCGGTCAGATCCTCGTCACCGAGCGGACTGCGCAAATTCTGCCGATGCCGACAACGACGATCCGGCAGACTGTCGAAGGCGGCATCATGCTCGGCGACAGCCAGGAGGATGTCGGCTTCGACACCGGCCAGAATGTGGAGATCATGCAGCAGATCGCGCATCGCGCCGTGCTGACCTTCCCCTGGCTGCGCGAGCTTCAGATCGTGCGCGCCTGGGCGGCGCTGCGGGTCATGCCGCCCGACGGCCTGCCGATCTATGACCAGTCCGAGCAATTTCCCGGCGCCTTTACCGCCAATTGCCACAGCGGCGTCACCCTCGCCGGC
>DASXAM010000225.1:0-8366 GCA_036404275.1 Allostellaceae bacterium | reverse complement strand
CTGGCGGTCTATCCCGAATATGCGCGGACGCCCGAGCGCTGGCTCGACCCGGCCCTGCGCACATCGGTGTTGCGGGCGATGGACGCCGAAGGCTTCGCCCGTCCCGACCGCTGGATCTCGGGCTCCGGCTGCGAGCCGCCGCCACGGCTTGCCCCTAACCCCAGCCCTCTCCCCGCTGGCGGGGAGAGGGGGAGATCCGCGCAGCGGGAGCGTGAGGGGCGGCTCGCCGCCATTCTCGGCCGGGCCGCTTCCGGCGAAACGCTGGACGAGGCTGAGATCGTTCGCCTGTTCCAGACGCGTGGCCCGGCCTTCGACGAGGTATGCCAAGCAGCCGACCGGTTGCGGCGCCAGGTCAATGGCGAGACGGTCAGCTATGTCGTCACCCGCAACATCAACTACACAAATGTCTGCTATTTCCGCTGCCAGTTCTGCGCCTTTTCCAAAGGCAAGCTCAGCGAGAATTTGCGCGGCCGTCCTTATGATTTGGACCTGCCGGAGATCAGCCGTCGGGTCGAGGAAGCCTGGGAGCGCGGCGCCACCGAGGTCTGCCTGCAAGGCGGCATCCATCCCGAATATACCGGCGCCACCTACCTTTCGATCTGCCGGGCGATCAAGGAGGTAGCGCCGGACATCCACATCCACGCCTTCTCTCCGCTCGAAATCTGGCAGGGCGCCAAGACGCTCGACCGCGCCGTGCCCGATTTTCTGCACGAGCTGAAGGAGGCCGGGCTGAGCTCATTGCCCGGCACCGCGGCCGAGATCCTCGACGACGAGATCCGCGCCGTGATCTGCCCCGACAAGATCAAGACCGGGCAGTGGCTCGAGGTCATGGCGGCAGCGCATAGCGTCGGTTTGCGCGCGACGACCACGATCATGTACGGCCATGTCGAGCGCTACGAGCACTGGGCACGGCATTTGCTGCGCATCCGCGCCTTGCAGGCCCGCACCGGCGGCTTTACCGAATTTGTGCCATTGCCGTTTGTGCCGATGGAGACGCCGATTTATCTGAAAGGCCGCGCCCGTCGCGGCCCGACCTGGCGCGAAGCGGTCCTGATGCACGCGGTCGCCCGCCTCGTCTTTCATCCGCTGATCACCAACATCCAAACCTCATGGGTCAAGATGGGCAGCGGCGGCGCCGCGTTCTGCCTCGATGCCGGCGCCAACGATCTCGGCGGCACCTTGATGAACGAGAGCATTACCCGCGCCGCCGGCGCCGTGCACGGCCAGGAGATGCCGCCCGAAGCAATGGAAGAATTGATCCGCAGCATCGGCCGCACCCCGCGCCAGCGCACCACACTCTACGGCGATGCCCCGCCGGCGCGCCGTACCGCCTCGTTCG
Source organism: Allostellaceae bacterium (assembly GCA_036404275.1). Taxonomy (GTDB): domain Bacteria; phylum Pseudomonadota; class Alphaproteobacteria; order ATCC43930; family CGMCC-115725; genus AP-15. The sequence goes on along the minus strand of DASXAM010000225.1, from coordinate 7,027 downwards.
CCGCCGCCCCGCTCACCGATCCCATCAACACCCCCGCCCGCCGCTACGAGCGCCACCGCGTGAGCGTCGCCGCGGCCGAGTGAGAGGGCGCCTTTGCGCACCCGGTGCCGGGCTATCATGCACCGATTGCAACACGATAGCGCGGAGCGGCATCGCTGGGGCCGGACCCGACTCTGGCACTTGAAAGCTGTTACCTCAGACCTTTATACTCGCTCAGGTAGCGGAAGAGGTGATTGTGACCCGGGCCAAGAGTCGGCCGACTGTGTCGATCATCATCCCGACCTTTAACTGCGCGCGCTACATCGGAGCCGCGATCGACAGCTGCCTCGCGCAGACCGACCCGCCGGATAAGATTATCGTCGTCGATGACGGGTCGCGCGACGACACGCAACGGTGCTGGCACGTTTTGCGGCCGAACCGCGCGTCGTCGTGCTGCGCCAGGAGAATCGCGGTGTCTCCGCCGCCCGCAACGCGGGGGTGGCGGGCGCCTGCAGCCGCTTCGTCGCCTTTCTCGATGCCGATGACGAACTGACGGCACCGGCGGTGCAGGCGCGCCGCGCGGCGCTGGCGGCGCATCCCGACATCGATGTGCTGTTCACCGATTTCTGGATCAGCGACAGCCCCGGGCTGACTCGCAGCGCGCACCGTTCGCTCGACGCGGCGCGCATGCTATGCCCCTATGCCGAGCCGGCGACGAACGGGGTCGTCAGACTGGGGACAGGGTTCGCCGCCGCCTATGCAGCCGGGGCAGTGCCGCAATGGACCGTGCATACCAATGCGCTGGTCATCCGGCGCGCCCTCTTCAACGCCACCGGCGGCTTTGATCCCGGGCGGCGCACCTCCGAGGACATCGACCTGTGGTGCCGGGTCTTTGCCGCCGGCCGGGCGGCACTGCTGCCAGGCGAGCCGGATTCGATCTATTTCCGTTGGCGCGGCTCGACGGAGAAGTACGAGATCATCCATCACGCCAACATCGCGCAATTGCGGCATGCGCTGTCCGCGGCGCGGTCGCGCGCCGAGCGGCGCCTGCTCCGGCGGGCCATCGCGCGTGAGCATCTGTCGCAGATTTATTTCCTCGGCATCCAGCGCACGCCCCGCCTTAAGATCGCCCGTCTGCTGGCGCTGTCCATCGCGTCGTCTCCAATGCCGGCGGGGCAGACGAAATACGCCGCGCTGATGCTCCTGCCCCGCCCGGTGATGCGGCTGCTCTATGCCGCGCGTTCGCGCAGCCCAGCGATGTCTTAACGCTGGTTTGGATGGGGATCGTCCTCGAGCAAGGGCGATGCGCTCCCTGCCCTATCAGCCGTGGCCGGCAAGCTGCTATTGCCGCGTCTTGTCGTTTATCCCGATGATCGCGTTGCGGCCGACGGGATTTCGATGTTGAGGAGGCGGGCGGCGTTGCGGCCGAGGATCGCGCGGCGCTCGGGATCGTCGAGCCCTTTGGCACCTTCGACAAAGCCGATCGGGTCGACCTCGCCCATATCGGCGGGGTAGTCGGTGCCCATCAGCACATGGTCGGCGCCGTATTGCTGCACCAGATATTCGAGCTGGTGGTGGGTGTAGACGATCGTATCGAAATAGAGCCGCTTCAGATATTCGGTCGGCATGCGGTGGATGATTTCGCAGGCGTCGGGGCGGGCCGAGGCGGCATGGTCGATGCGACCCGAATAGGCCGGCAAAAACCCGCCGCCATGCGACAAGACGAGCTTCAGATTGGGATGCGCGTCGAGCACCCCGCCAAAGATCAGGTGATGCACCGCGACCGTCGTGTCGAGCGGGTTGCCGATGACGTTGACGAGGTAATGGTCGCCAAACCGGCGCGCCTCGGGAAACCCGGTCGGGTGCATAAAGACCAAGAGGCCCAATTCCTCGATGCGGGCAAAAATCTTGCGAAACCGCTCGGCCGACAAATCCTCGCCGCCGACATTGGTGGCGATCTCGATGCCGCGGAAGCCCAATGATTTGTGCAGCCGGTCGAGCTCGGCGACCGCCAGATCGGGCGCCTGGAACGGCACCGTGCCGAGCGGCACAAAGCGGTCGGGGTGGCGGCCGGCGATGTCGGCGAGGTTGTCGTTGACGATCCGCGCGGTGGCGATGCCGAGATCGGGATCGGCGCCGTAATAGGTCTGGTTTGGCGAGGGCGAGATCGCCTGGATGTCGATCCCCATCAAATCCATGTCGGCGAGGCGCTTTTCGACCGAGGTGAACTGCACCCGGTTGCGCTCGGCCTGCTGGCGGTTGACCTCGCGGGTGCGCTCGTTGGCGTAAACGTCGCGCGGGTGGCGCGTCGCCGCCGCGTTGCCGGCGACCATCTCGGCCGCTTTCGGGGTCAGCACGTGGCAATGGATGTCAACGGTGAACCATTTGCCGCGGGCATGCGCCGGCCCTGGAAAGCGGCCCGGAATCGGTGCACCGGGCGGCAGGCATTTGAACAGCATCGGCGGCTCCCCTTGTCTTTGCCGCGGCATTAGACGTTGCGCCGCGGGCGAGATCAACGACGACGCCGATCGGCACGGCTTGCATCAAGCCCGCGACCCGTCATCTTGACCGGTGCATGCCCGCCGCCGACCCGCCCCCGATGCGCAGCAAAAGGCTCGCCTGGCTTCGCCGGCCGACCCCGGAGCGGGTGAGCGGGTTCTCCGACGGCGTGTTTGCGGTTCTGATCACGGTGCTGGTTCTGGACCTGCGGCCGCCCGAGCTTCCCACCTTCGCGGCACTTCTGCGGCTGTGGCCGACCTGGCTCAGCTATGCGGTCAGCTACCTCTTCATCGCGATCGTCTGGACCAACCACCATTACCTGATGCGCTATGCCGTCGAAGCCAATCTCCGCCTGTTGTGGTTCAATTTCGCGCATCTCTTTTCGATGTCGCTGCTGCCGCTGGCCACCGCCTGGATGGCGAAAAGCGAATTGGCGCCGCAGCCGGTCGCCTTTTATGCAGCGGTCTTCTTTCTCGTGAACGCGACCTACATCGCCCTCATTTGGGAGCTCGTCGATCGCATCCCGCCCGACCGGATTTCGCCGACAGTCCGCCGGGTCATGCGCTTTCGATCGATCACAACCCTGTGCCTGTTCGGGGCGGCCGCCATCGTCGCGCTCTATTATCCGCGGGTCGGACTCGGCATCTGCATTGCCTGCCTGATCCTTTACCTGAAACCCGACCCGCCGGAACCCGGCGAGCCTTCGTGACGACGCAGGTCTCGGCTCTCCATCCACGCGCCTCCAATCACCGGGGCTCGCCACGCCCCTCGCGCAGACGCAGATATTCACCCGGTCCGTCACGCAGGACGTCAGTAACCGGACGGTAACATTTTTTGGGAACTAAGGCGCACCGCGCCCGTTCGCCCATGCGCGCTTAGAGAAAGGGGCCCAAAAGGGGGAGCCGTGCGGACGGCCGAGATGCGGATCAGCGAGGATGACGATTCGGCCGCACGCTTGCGGGGAAACAATCATGAGCCGTCACTGATTGTGACGCTTTCTGGTTGGTCGTGGCGTCTCGATTCCCGCCGCCGCTGGGTCGAGCCCGAGCCGGCTGACATGACAGAGCGCTTCGGCGCTGAAAACAGCACCGAAATTGGCAACGCCTATTCTGGCCGAGCGGTATCACAACAGGCCCAACCGAGGAGATGAGAAAACAGGAGCAGGCGATGGCGAACGCCAATACGGCCGAGACGGCACTGGAATGTCTCGAAGCAACCGGAGCTATACTAAAATGCGACCGCTGCAACAGCGAATATATTGACGCATATGATGAAGAGGCTCAGGACCGGGCTTATGGTATGGCGGAGAACCACCGCAAAAATGGTCATCGCGGCTTTAAAGACATGTCGCGCGAAGAGGTTGCGGCCGAGATCAAGGCGGCGCTTGACGGTACGCCCGGTAGTTGCCCGCGCTGTTTCTAATAAAGGGAATTATATCGCAATGTGAAGCACATATATAATTATCCTAGTTAGAAGCCGCCAGTACGGATCGCCTGCTGTGGTGCTTGAAGCGGCTCTACCTCAAGCTTGCTCCGCCGTACCAAACCACAGGCGATCTGTTCGAAACGGGCCGGGCGATCGCCAGGGAACGTGCCGCCAGCAGCCGCGGCAGCCAAAGAGTGCCCCAGGACGCGGGCTAGCTCGGTTGGGATGCGGCGTGTTCTTCTTCGTCACCTGAGCGTGTGGATTGTTGCTTGGCTCGGCCTCGCGTCTGGATTATGGGACTATGCTAAGCGCCAGTTAGCGATGGAGGCGGGGCGGTGAGCTACTATCGCGTGATCGCGCTGACACTTCTTCTGCTGTCGATCTGGGGCGTGCCGGCCTTTGCCAATCTGGTTGTCGATCCGGGCTTCGAAAGCTGCACGGATGGCGGCACGCAGCCTCCCGGATGGAGCGGCAACGGTACCTGCGCGCTGAGCCCGCATAGCGGCGACTGGGCGGGCTTTCTCGACCGCAACCCGGGGACCCTGTCGCAGAGCATCGCGACGACCCCGGGCATCCGCTACGATTTCTCATTCTGGCTTGCTACCGACGGTTCGCCCGGTGGCGGGATCAGTGATTTCAGCGCCTCATTCGGTGCCGAGCAGGTGCTTGACCTCACCAATTCACCGGGCTTTCGCTATCGGCTTGAGGATTTTACCGTGACCGCGGCGGCGACCAGCACAGTGATCAGCTTCATCGGTTTTTCGCAACTCTTCTGGCTCGTCGACGACGTGTCGGTGGTCCCGGCCCCGGAGCCGGCGAGCCTTGCGCTGCTTGCCGCCAGCCTCCTCGGGCTGGGCGCGGTGTGCCGAACTCGCCTATTTACGGCAGCGTGAAGCGAGGCTCCCGGCAGCGGTGTCGCTGTCCCGAGACTTACGAAGCCTGCTCGACCACCAGGCTGCTGGCAGTGGGCGATATAGTTCCGTTGCGGACTGGGTTAGATCGAGCTGGGCGGGCCAATCCGCCCGATCGAGGACACCATCTGGCGATCGTGGATCGGCGTCACCTCGGGACCGGGCTCGATCGTCGGCAGCGGGCGAGAAATCGGGCTATCGCCAGCGGTAGACCCAATTGGGGCCCTGACGCACCCAAGTGCCGCCGGGACCCCAACCGCCGCGCCATGCCCAACTGTCGCGCGGACCTCTTACCCACCGCGAATATCGCCAGGGCGCTGGGCGCGATCGATAAACCCAGTTTGGCCCGTGGCGCACCCAACGGCCACCGGCCCCCCAGGCGCCGACCCAGAGCCACTGGCCACCCGGACCTGGTTGCCACCATCCATATTGCCACGCCACCGCAGAATTGGCCGGGTTGACTAGGGTTGTGCTAGCCAGAATTAGGGCTATCAAGACGGCGGAGAGTTTGCGCATGGTATCGTCCTATTGGCTCGCGCCGAGGCGCTGGGACACCTGAAGGCGACAAGCCCAATCCATACCAATCGAGAATTGTCGTCAACTCGACGATTCCGATCAGGTGCCAAACTAGCCCAATCGCGGCGGCTGGAACAGGCGCCCGCCACAGGTCGGCTGCGGCACCCCGGTTGTCGAGGGCAGGCTCAGCGCAAGGCCTTTGAGCGAACGCACCGCGAGATAGGCGAAGGCCTGCGCTTCGAGCGCGTCGCCGTCCCAGCCGACCGCGGCGACCGGCCGCACCGGCGCGGCGAGCCGGCGCCCGAGGGCCGACATCAGCGCCGGGTTGCGCCGCCCGCCGCCGCAGACGAGCCATTGGTGCGCCGGCGCCGGAAAATGGCGGCCGGCCGCCGCGACCGCCGCTGCGGTCATTTCGGTCAAGGTCGCCGCCCCGTCTTCGAGTGAGAGGCCATCCGGCACGGCCCCGCGGAAATCGTCGCGGTCCAGGGATTTCGGCGGCGGTCGGTCGAAATAGGGGAGCGCCAGAAACTGTGCGACGAGATTCCCGGAGGCGCGGCCGGCGGCGGCCAGTCTGCCGTCGAAATCGGCGGCGGCGCCGGTGTGGCGCTTGACCCAATCGTCGATCGGCGCATTGCCCGGTCCGGTGTCGAAGGCGAGGATATGGCCGCTCTCGCCGATCCAGGTGACGTTGGCAACGCCGCCGATGTTGAGGACCGCGACGGGCTTCGGCAACGGCGCGGCGAGCGCCGCATGGTAGAGCGGGGCAAGCGGCGCCCCCTCGCCGCCGGCGGCGACATCCGCCGAGCGAAAATCGCCGACGACATCGATCCCGAGGCGGGCGGCAAGCGCGGCGCCGTCGCCCAACTGCCGGGTGAGCCGCTCGGCGGGACGATGCAGGACCGTGTGGCCGTGAAAGCCGACAATTTCGATCGCGATCCCGGGATGGCGCGCGCGAAATTCTTCGACCGCCTCGGCGTGCAGCCGAGTCAATTCGGCCTCGACGGCCGCCGCCGGCCCGAACCCGCCCAGCACCGAGCGCAGCAATTCGCGAAACGGGGCAGGGTAGGGGAGGGTCAGCGCCGGACCCGCCACCACCTGCTCGGCGCCGTCGGTTGTGATCATCGCGACATCGATGCCATCGAGCGAGGTGCCGCTCATCAGCCCCAGCGCGGCGATCACGTCAAAGCTCGTTTGCAAGCCAGGGCATTATCGTCCACATATCGGTCATGGCCGGGTTTGTCGCGGCCATCTGCGGAGCGCCGCGCTCGTTCCGCCGCCGGTGTGACTGTCGGACCGGTGACGTGCGGGCGGTGCCTCAACCTGTCGAGCAATTGCATGTCCGCTGCCCGCTCAGCCTTTCTCGAAACCGCGACCGCCCGCGGCTATGTCCACCAATGCACCGACGCCGACGGCCTCGACCGGCGCTTTGCGGAGGGCGTGGTCACCGCCTATGTCGGCTATGACTGCACCGCCGACAGTCTGCATGTCGGCAGCCTGGTGTCGATCATGCTGTTGCGGCTGCTGCAGCAATCGGGGCACCGGCCGATCGTGCTGATGGGCGGCGGGACGACGCGGATCGGCGACCCGTCGGGCAAGGACGAGGCGCGGCGGCTGATGGATGATGCCGAGATCGCCCGCAACATGGCCGGCATCCGCGCGGTCTTTGCCAAATTTCTCGATTTCGGCGACGGTCCGAC
>DASXAM010000224.1:0-6508 GCA_036404275.1 Allostellaceae bacterium | reverse complement strand
CCGCCGAGCTGCGCCCGCAACCGGTCGAGCTCGGCTTTTTTTGCGGCGATCCGGGTCGGCACCTCGTCCATTCCATCCTATCGACGGTTGCCGAAGGCCGAAGACATCACCTCGGCAAAGTTGCCACGTTATATAATGCGCCTCCGCTTTTCTCAGCCAAAAACCGGGCGCCGCGAGCCATCAGTGCAGCGCCCGCAAGATAATCTCGGTGGCGGCGGCAAGCATGCCGCCGATCGCGACAACCGCGGCAACGCCGACCCCGACCGTCCAGCGGATCAGTCGTGCCTCGACGGCGGCCAATTCGGCCTTGGCTGCCAGGTGCGGCAAGGTCGCAAGCGGCGCCAGCTCGGCCTCGGTCGCCAAATGCGGCAAGGTCGCGTCGGTACGGATCACGGTTTCCTCGATCCGGCGTAAACGCTCGTCGAGCCGGTCGATCTCAACGGTGCGCGCCTCGCTCATCGCCGGCAATATCGGTGCAATAAAGTAAGAAATCAAATGGCGCGCCGCCGCGGGCGCGGCCGTCCCTAAACACGATCTCCAACACCCCACAGGCAGTCCGGGGAAAACGCATTCACGTCTTTTACCAGCTCTGACGTTGAGCCAGGAAAGGTCGCAAGAATGGCGGCGGCGGCCTCTGCCGGGGACCCGCCCTAGCTGCCCCCCTCGTCGGCGAAGCCGCGGCGCTGTTCTTTGAGCGCGGCGCGGCGGGCCTTTTGTTCCAGGCGCCGGGCTTTTGCTGCGGCCGAAGGCCGAGTCGGGCGGCGCGGCGTCGGGGGCTCGGCGGCGCGGCGAAGCAGGGCGACGAGCCGGTCGAGCGCATCCTGACGGTTGCGCTCCTGGCTGCGGAAGCGCCGCGCGGTCATGACGATGGCGCCGTCCTGGGTGAGGCGGGTCCCGGCGAGGCGGGCGGCCCGCTCGCGCAGCTCGGCCGGCAAGGATTGCGCATGGGCGAGATCGAAACGCAGCTGCACGGCGCTCGCCACCTTGTTGACGTTCTGGCCGCCGGGCCCGGAGGCCCGGATAAAGCTCTCCTCGATATCGCGCTCGTCGAGCGAAATGTGATCCGTGATCGCGATCATTCGATTGCCGTGCTGCCGCAGCCGCCGGGGAGACAGTTGAACATAGCGCTTCACGCCGCATAGGATGGTGGTGTAAGCGGGTGCCTCATTCCTTTTGGAGCGCACCCGCCCGGCTTTGCATAGCGGCGGTGCGTCCGCGCGAATTCAGGAGCGAGCATGCCCAATTTGAGCTTTTCGGCGCCGACTAGCATCGACGAGGCGGTCAAGATGCTGGCCGGCGCTACCGGGACGGCGAAGCCGTTGTCCGGCGGCACCGATCTTCTGGTCCAGCTGCGCTCGGGCCGCCTGCGCCCCGATCTGATCGTCGATACCAAGCGCATCCCCGGGATGATCGGCATCCGCGAGGAGAGCGACCGGTTTGTCATCGGCGCCGCCACACCCGGTGTCACGGTGTACGACAACAAGGCGCTGACCCAGGCCTGGCCGGGGATCGTCGAGGGCATGGATCTGATCGGCTCGGAACAGATCCAGGGTCGCGCCTCGCTTGCCGGCAATCTGTGCAATGCCTCGCCCGCGGCCGACAGCGTGCCGGCGGTGATCGCGGCACGCGCCACCTGCGTCATCGCCGGGCCGAACGGGCGGCGCGAGGCGCCGGTCGAGGCAATCGTCGTCGGGCCCGGGCGAACCTCGCTGCAAAAAGGCGAGCTGATCGTCGAATTCCACATCCCAAAACCAAAGCCGCATCAATCGGACGCCTATCTGCGCTTTATCCCGCGCACCGAGATGGACATCGCGGTCGTCGGCTGCGCCGTCAACGTGACGCTCGACAGCAATGGCGTGTGCACCGATGCCCGCGTCGTGCTGGGGGCGGTGGCGCCGACCCAGGTCATCGTCGAGGACGCCGCCAAGGCCTTGATCGGCCACCGGCTCGACGAGCCGACCTTGGCGGCGCTCGATGCCGCGGCGCAACGTGCCTGCAAGCCGATCACCGACAAACGCGGCACGATCGAATACCGGACCAAGGTTGCCGGCGTCCTCGCACGCCGCGCGGCCAAGATCGCCTTTGAACGCGCTGGAGCACGCTAATGGCCAAACACCACGTATCGACAACCATCAACGGCGAGCCCGTCGAATTTCTGTGCGAGCCGCAGCAGACCTTGCTCGACGTATTGCGCGACGAGCTCAATTTGACCGGCAGCAAGGAAGGCTGCAGCTCGGGCGATTGCGGCGCCTGCACCGTCATTTGCGACGGCCGGATCACCTGCTCATGCCTGATGCTCGGCGCCGAGGCCGAAGGGCGCACGATCCAGACCGTCGAGGGGATCGCGCAGGGCGACAAGCTGCACCCGGTGCAGCAGAAATTCCTCGAGCATGCGGCGCTGCAATGCGGGTTTTGCACGCCGGGCTTTATCGTCGCCGCCAAGGCGTTGCTCGACGAGAACCTGAACCCGACCGAGGAAGAAACCCGTTATTGGCTCGCCGGCAACCTCTGCCGCTGCACCGGCTATGACAAGATCGTCCGTGCGGTGCTCGACGCGGCTGCGGTGATGCGAGCGGAGGCCGGGCGATGAGTTACCTCGAAAAAGAAAGCCTGAAGGTCGTCGGCACCAGGCCGATCCGCCCCGACGGGGTGGACAAGGTCACCGGCCGCGCCAATTTCGGCGCCGACATGGTGATGCCCGGCATGCTGTGGGGCAAGATCAAGCGCAGCCCCCATGCCCATGCCCGCATCCTATCGGTCAAGACCGACAAGGCGATGGCGCTGCCGGGCGTCAAGGCGGTCACGACCCGGGCCGATTTTCCGGATATCCCGCCGGACAAGCGTTCGATCGGCGCGGCACCCGCCAATCTGTGGGACCTGTCGCGCAACTGTATGGCCAAGGGCAAGGCGCTCTATGAAGGGCATGCGGTGGCGGCGGTGGCCGCGGTCTCGCCGGCGATCGCCGAAGAGGCGCTCGACCTGATCGAGGTCGAATACGAGCCCCTGCCCTATGTGATGGACGTCGAGGCGGCGATGATGCCCGACGCGCCGTTGCTGCATGACGACATCTTTACCTCCGGCGTTGATCCGAAGCCCGCGAAACCCTCGAACGTCGCCAAAATGATCCGCTATGCCAAAGGCGACGTCGAAGCCGGCTTTGCCGAGGCCGATACGATTATCGAGCGGCGCTATACGACCAAGCCGGTGCATCAGGCCTATATCGAACCGCATGCCTGCGTCGTCTCGGTCGGCTCCGACGGCCAGACCACGATCTGGAGCTCGAGCCAGGGCCAGTTCATGGTGCGCGGCTACACCTCGCGCATCGTCGGCGCCGACATCGCCAATATCCGCGCGATCCCGGCCGAGATCGGCGGCGGCTTTGGCGGCAAGACGATCGTCTATCTCGAGCCGATCGCCTACATGCTGTCGAAAAAATCGGGGCGGCCGGTCAAGATCGTGATGAGCCGCGAGGAGGTGTTCCGGGCGACCGGGCCGACCTCAGGTGCGGTCATCGACGTCAAGCTCGGCGCCAAAAACGACGGCCGTATCGTCTCGGCGCAAGCTGTCTTGAAATACCAGTCGGGCGCCTTTCCGGGCTCGCCGGTCAACCAGGGCTGCATGTGCGGCTTTGCCATGTACGACCTGCCGAATGTGCTGGTGACCGGCTACGACGTGCTGTCCAACCGGCCAAAGGTCGCGGCCTATCGGGCGCCGGGAGCGCCGATCGCCTCTTTTGCGGTCGAAAGCTGCGTCGATGAATTGGCCCGCGAACTCGGCATCGATGCGCTCGAATTGCGTCGGATGAATGGTGCCAAGGACGGCACCAAGGCCGCGCACGGTCCGACCTGGGTCAATATCGGCTATCAGAAAACGATCGAGGCAGCGAAAGCGACCGAGCATCTGGGCACCCGGCTCGGCCCGAACCAGGGACGCGGCATCGCCTCGGGCTACTGGCATAATGCCGGCGGTGAATCGAGCGCCGCCTGCCATGTCAACGAGGACGGCACCGTCACCGTGACCGAGGGCCATCCCGATATCGGCGGCTCGCGCGCCTCGATGGCGATGATGGTAGCCGAGGTGCTGGGCGTGCCGTTCGACCAGGTCCGTCCAGTGGTCGGCGACACTACGGCGATCGGCTTTAGCGCCTCGACCGGCGGCAGCCGCGTCACCTTTGCCGGCGGCATGGCGGTGACGCAATCGGCGCAAAAGGTGGTCGAGGAATTGAAAAAGCGCGCCGCGGTGATGTGGGACATCAGCCCCGAGGCGGTCGAGTGGCATGACGGGAAAGCGTTTCCGGCCGGCGCCAATGCCGGCAGCTTCGACCCGCTCTCCTTGGCGGACATCGCGTCGAAAGCGGCGCGCACCGGCGGTCCGATCAGCGCCGAGGTGCAGATCAACGCACAAGGGCAGGGACCGGGCTTTACCACCCACATCTGCGATGTCGAGGTCGATCGTGAGACCGGCCACGTCAAGATCCTGCGCTATACCGCGATCCAGGATGTCGGCCGCGCGATCCACCCTTCCTATGTCGAAGGGCAGATGCAGGGCGGCGTGGCGCAGGGGGTCGGCTGGGCGCTCAGCGAGGAATACATCTACGACAAGGATGGACGCCTCGAAAACCCGGGCTTTCTCGACTACCGCGTGCCGGTCGCCTCGGACATGCCGATGATCGACACGGTCATGGTCGAGGTGCCGAACCCGCGTCATCCGTTTGGCGCGCGCGGCGTTGGCGAGGTGCCGATCGTGCCGCCGATGGCCGCGGTCGCCAACGCCATCGCCGACGCCACCGGCATCCGGCTGCGCGACCTGCCGATGTCGCCGCCGCGGCTTCTAGCCGCGCTCGACGATTCCGAGCCGCTGCGTCAGGCGGCGGAATAGCGAAATTGCCCCTCACCCTCCCACTGACGTGGGTCCCTCCCTCTCCCCGCTGGCGGGGAGAGGGCTGGGGTGAGGGGCGTGCCGGTTAGAGCGGGAGTGAGTTGATGACTTACATCGCCAAGGAATTCCAAAAGGTCGTCGGCACGCGGCCAATCCGTCCCGACGGTGTCGACAAGGTCACTGGCCGCGCCAATTTCGGCGCCGACATGGTCATGCCCGGCATGCTGTGGGGCAAGGTCAAGCGCAGCCCGCACGCGCATGCGCGCATCCTGTCGATCAACACCGAAAAGGCGCGCGCCCTGCCCGGCGTGAAGGCGGTCGTCACCTGGGAGGATTTTCCGCCGATCCTGTCGGAGGAGGCGTTTGTCGGCGAAGGGCCGATGAATTTTCGCGACCTGTCGCGCAACTGCATGGCGCGCGAGCGGGCGCTTTACGACGGCCATGCCGTCGCCGCCGTCGCCGCGACTTCGGCGGCGATTGCCGAGGAGGCGTGCGAGCTGATCGAGGTCGACTACCACGTATTGCCGCACGTCATCGATGTTGAAGACGCGATGAAGCCCGATGCGCCGCTATTGCACGACGACCTCTTCACCCAGGGGGTCGATCCCAAGCCGACGCATCCCTCGAACATCGCTAAGCGGCTCAATTTCACCAAAGGTGATGTCGACGCCGGCTTCCGCGAGGCCGATGTCATCATCGAGCGGCGCTATACGACGCAGCCGGTGCATCAGGGCTATATCGAGCCGCACGCCTGTGTCGTCGCCTATTCGCCTGACAAGCAATGCACGATCTGGAGCTCGAGCCAAGGCCAGTTCATGGTCCGCGCTTATTGCGCCAAACTGCTCGGCATCGACATCTCGAACATCCGCGCGATCCCGGCCGAGATCGGCGGCGGCTTTGGCGGCAAGACATTGGTCTATCTGGAGCCGGTGGCGCTGGCGCTGTCGAAAAAATCTGGCCGGCCGGTAAAGATGGTGATGAGCCGCGAGGAGGTGTTCCGCGGCTCCGGCCCGGCTGCCGGCGGGGTCATCGAGGTCAAGCTCGGCGCCAAAAAGGACGGAAGGCTGACCGCCGGCGAGGTCGTGCTCAAATACCAGGCGGGCGCCTTCCCCGGCTCGCCGGTCGGGCCCGGCTGTATGGCGGCCTTTGCGATGTACGACATCCCGAACGCCACCGTCACCGGCTATGACGTGGTATCGAACCGGCCAAAGGTGGCGGCCTACCGCGCCCCCGGCGCACCGAACTCGTCCTGGGGTGTCGAAAGCTGCCTCGACGAGCTCGCCCGCGAGCTCGGCATCGATCCGCTTGCCTTGCGCGAAAAGAACGCGGCAAAAGACGGCGTCAAGGCGGTGCACGGGCCGACCTGGCAGAACATCGGCTATATGCCGACCGTCGAAGCCGCCAAAAACCACCCGCATTTGAGGGAAAAGCTCGGCCCCAACCAAGGCCGCGGCATCGCCTCGGGCTTCTGGTTCAATATCGGCGGCGAGTCGAGTGCCGCCTGCCACATCAACGAAGACGGCACCGCGTCGGTCGTCTCGGGCAACCCCGATATCGGCGGCTCGCGCGCCTCGATTGCGATGATGGCGGCGGAAATCCTCGGCATCCCGGTCGAGCAAGTGCGCCCGAT
>DASXAM010000223.1:0-26220 GCA_036404275.1 Allostellaceae bacterium | reverse complement strand
CTGCATTTTCAGAAATTGATCGTCGATGCGGTGGCCCGCGGCGGGCTGGCGCCGGCAGCGGCCGCGGCTCCGGCCGTGTCGCAAATCATCCCGCTCTTGCCGGACGCCTCGGCGGTGCCTGACGCCGAGCGCAATGCCTATGTCGATCTCGAAATCTTCAAGATCGAGCCGGAGAGCGAGATCATCCGCTCATTCTATTTGCGCCGAGGCGACGGTAAGCCGCTCGACCCGTGGGTCGCCGGCCAATTTCTGCCGATCCGGGTCAAGGTACCGGGCGAGGCTCAGCCGGTCCTGCGCACTTTCACCCTGTCGACGACGCCAAACCCCGACCATTACCGGCTGTCGATCCGCCGCGGCGGCGAGAGCTCACTCATCTCGCGCTATCTGCACGACCACGCCCGGCCGGGGCTGCATATCGAGGCGATGACGCCGCGCGGCAAGTTCACCTTGGCGCCGGAAAGCCAACGGCCGGTCGTCTTTGTCTCGGGCGGGGTCGGCATCACCCCGATGATCGCGATGGCCGGCCACATCGTCGAGGAAGGCCGGCGCACCGGCAAATATCGGCCGATCTGGTTTGTCCACGGCGCCAATAACAGCCGAGTCCAGGCCTTCGGCGCCCACCTGCGCGAGCTCGCCGCCCAGCATCCGGCGATGAAGCTGCATACCCGCTACAGCCAACCTGGCGAGACCGACCGGCTCGGCGTCACCCATGACGGCGAGGGCCATGTCACGATCGACGTGCTGAAAGGGCTGCTGCCGTTCGACGATTACGATTTCTACCTGTGTGGCCCGCCGCCTTTTATGCAGTCGCTCTACGATGGGCTCGCCGGTATCGGCGTGCGCCGCGAGCGCATCCATTATGAATCCTTCGGCGGCGGCACGGCGCTAAAGCCCGAGGCCAAGGCCGAAACCCCCGCCGCTCGCGCTGGCGATGGCGCTGTGCCGGTGCGGTTTGCCAAATCGGCCGTCACCGCGGAATGGTCGCGCGAGCGCGGCAGCCTGTTGGAGCTCGCCGAGGCGGTCGGCCTCGCCCCGGTCTTCGGCTGCCGCTCCGGCATTTGCGGCACCTGCGCGATCCGAATCGCGAGCGGTGCGGTTCAATACATCGAGGAGCCGCTGGCGCCGCGCGGCGAAGGCCAAGTGCTGCTGTGCTGCTCGGTCCCGGCGCCCGACGCGACCGCCGGCATCGTCCTCGACCTCTGAGCGGAGCTTCGGTGATGAACGCCGAAGAGGCCAAAAGGCTGACCCGCGAGGATTTTCATCGCTACGCCGCTTCCCTGCACCCGGAGACGCGGATGCTGATCGACGGCGCGCTGGTCGAGGCGCGCTCCGGCAACACCTTCGAAACCGTCAACCCGGCCACCGGCGACGTCATCGCCAAGGTGCCCTCGGGCGACGCCGCCGAAATCGATCTCGCCGTCGCCGCCGCGCGCCGCGCCTTCCGATCCGGCGTCTGGTCGCGGCTTGAGCCGCGCGCAAGAATGCAGGTGTTGTACCGCTTCGCCGACGCGATCGATGCGCACACGCTCGAATTCGCCCTGCTCGACTCGCTCGATGTCGGCAAACCGGTCATCGAGATGATTACCGGCGACGTGCCCGCAGCGTCGCTGACCTTTCGCTATTTCGCCGAGACGATCGACAAGGTCGAAGGCGTCGTCACCACCACCGCAAACGACGCCTTCCACTACATCCTGCGCCAGCCCTTGGGTGTCGTCGGCTGCATCACACCGTGGAACTATCCCTTATTGATGACCGCGTGGAAGGTGGCGCCGGCTCTGGCGGTCGGCAACTCGGTCGTGCTGAAGCCGGCGCAGCAATCGCCGCTTTCCGCGGTGCTGCTCGCGCAACTCTTTCTCGAAGCCGGCGGCCCGCCCGGTGTCTTCAACATCGTGCACGGCAGCGGCGGTAGTGTCGGCAAGGCGCTCGCTTTGCACATGGATGTCGACAAGATCAGCTTCACCGGCTCGACCGAAATCGGCAAGCTGATGATGGTCTATGCCGGCCAGTCGAATTTGAAGCGGGTCACCGTCGAGACCGGCGGGAAATCGCCGCAAATCTTCACCGCCGAGACCCCCGATCTCGACCGTGCCATCGATTACGCGATCACCGGGATCTACGCCAACAAGGGCGAAATGTGCAGCGCCGGCTCGCGCCTCCTGGTGCAGAAGGCGATCCACGACGAGTTTGTCGAACGCTTCACGGCCAAGACCCAGAGCGCGTTCCACCTCGGCGACCCGCTCGATCCCGCGACGACGATGGGACCACTCGTCAACCGTACCCAGCAGCAGCGCGTCTTGTCCTATATCGAGCGGGGTCGGGACGAGGGGGCGAACCTCGCGATCGGCGGCGGCACCCCAAAGGGTTTCGACCAAGGTTCTTATGTCGAGCCGACCCTCTTCACCCGTGTGACGCCGGCGATGACGATCGCGCGCGAGGAAATCTTCGGCCCGGTCGCGGCGGTAGTGCCGTTCGACACGATCAAAGACGCAGTCGAGATAGCCAACGATACGATCTATGGCCTCGCCGCCGGTATCTGGACCGCGGATCTCGCCACCGCGCACAAGATGGCGCGTGACATCGACGCCGGCGTGATCTGGGTCAATTGCTACGACCACGGCGACATGACCCAACCTTGGGGCGGGTTCAAGCAGTCCGGCACCGGCCGCGACAAATGCCTCGAAACCCTCTTGACCGTAACCCAGACCAAATCGGTCTGGGTCCACCTCGGCAATTAACCCGCGCGCCGCGAGAGCCGGAACCGTTTGCTCTCTGCATGGCCTGGGGAACGCCCCTCTGCCATTGTCAGCGGCTTGATCTCCCCCAGACAGAATCTGAGATCGTCTTGCGCAGGCTCGACCCGCGCATCTCCGTTTTTGTTTCCCGCAGCCGGCAGCCGCGGGCCGGGTCGAGCCCGGCCAAGACGCCCCTTTCCGGTTCAATGCCCCAGATTGGCTACAATTGCCGCCGCGGCGCTCTGTTTCTCCTTGCCCGCCGATGCCGCCGGCCTTCATCACGCCGTCCCGGCCGAGCCGCCGCCCTCAGCCGAACAGCTGCTGGCCGAACCCGATGTCGGGCTCCGGCTCGATCCGCTTTACGACCGCTATCTTGCTTGGAAAGAAGGGCTCCAGAACAGCTACGGCCTCGAATACTATGTGCAGGCTTCGCTGCTGCCGCAGTGGGGAACTCCACACGCGGGGCCTGCTGTTTTCGATTTCATCTGGACGCCGACTATCATCTGGAAGCCGTTCACCGATACGCCGATCGGCTCCGGCTTGTTTACTTTCTCGGCGCAGCAGAACCAGTTCTGGACCAAGGCCAACACGAGCTCTCAACAAGTCCGCGCCGGGCTTTTGACGCCGCCGAGCGATTGGTTCACCGACACGATCGACTATGCCCAGTTGACTTATACGCATACGTTTCCGGGCGCCTGGCGCTGGCTGTCGACGACGGTCGGGCAATATTCGTTCGGCACCTGGGACGCCAACCAATACGCCGGCAACGCCCAGACCAATTTTGTCAATTACGCATTGGCGCAAAACGGGACCCAGAATTACGTCAGCGGCGATCTCGGCGCCTACGCCGAAGCAACCGCAGCGGCGGCGGACCTCTTGTTTGCCGGTGGCTTTCAGGGTGCGACCAATTTCGCCGGCTCGACGATCACGACGCGCAGTCTGGCGCAAGACAAGCTTGCCTATTTTCTTGCCGCGCGCTGGTCGCCGACCCTGCTTGCCGGCGGCTCCTACGGGCTGTTGTGGGACACGCAGCCGGCTATTCCGGCGAGCGAGCTTTCGAGCTCGCGCGGTCTTTCGTTTAACGCGGTGCAGAATTTGAACACGCAATGGGGCCTCTTTCTGCGCGCCAACACCGCGACCGGAAACAGCACCTCGATTGCCACCTCGGTCGCCTGGGGTGCTATTCGCAACGACCCCTTCGGCCGCGATCCGCTCGACCAAGCGGGACTCGGTGTCGCCTGGAGCAAGACCAACCACGCCGCTGTCGTCACCCCGGCTCGCAATGCCGAATGGATCGCCGAAGCCTATTACAGCTACACGATCTTCAAAGGTCTGCAGATCGCCCCCGATCTGCAATTTTATTTCGACCGCGCGCTCGGCGCAGCCGGTCCCGAAGCCGTTCTGACACTCCGTGCCACCGCCAATTTCTGAGTCGCGGCTTCCGAAAATTCGCGCTCGCCGCCGCGATGGTCCGGCGTAATATGGGCCGGTCGCTTAATCGATAATGGCCGGGGGGCCGCTCGGGCGCAGCGCTCGGTTTCGAGCAGAGGAGGAAATTCGATGGCCGATGAACCCAACGATCGCCGATCCGTCACCCGCCGCCGCGTCGTCGAAGCCGCCGCCGCGACCGGTCTCGTGCTAGGTGCGGCGCCCTTTGTCGCGACGCGGGCGCGGGCGGCCGCCAAGACGCTGAAGATTTTGCAGTGGAACCATTTCGTGCCGGCCTTCGACACCTGGTTCAACGGCACCTACGTCAAGGAATGGGGCCAGAAAAACGATACCCAGGTCATTGTCGACAATGTTGGCGTGACCACCCTAAACTCGCGCGCGGCGGCCGAGGTCTCGGCCAAGCAGGGGCACGATTTGTTTCTGTTTCTATCGCCGCCGCCGGTCTACGAGGCCCAGGTGGTCGATATGGCCGACGTCTATAGCGCGGTCGAGAAAAAGCACGGCAAGCCGGTCGACCTCGCGGTCAAGAGCACCTACAACCCGAAGACCAAGAAATACTTCGCCTTCTCCGACAGCTACGTGCCCGACCCGATCAATTACCGCAAGGATTTGTGGGACGAAGTCGGCATGTATCCCAGCGACTGGGACACGATCCGCAAGGGCGGTGCGGCGATTAAGAAAAAGACCGGCATTCCGGTCGGCATCGGGCTGTCGGCCGAGCTCGACACCGCGATGGCGGTGCGGGCGATCATGTACGCATTCGGCGCTTCGGTGCAAAACGCGGGCGGTGCCTTGGCGCTCAATTCCAAGGAGACGTTGGCGGCGGTCCAGTTCGTCAAAGCGCTCTATCAGGAGGCGATGACCCCCGAGGTGCTGGCCTGGGACCCGTCATCGAACAACCGGGCGATGATCGCCGGCAAATCCTCGCTGGTGCTGAACGCAATCTCGGTCACCCGCGAGGCCGAGAACAAAAAACTGCCGATCCAGAAGGACATCTGGCTCGCCAAGGCGGCCCAAGGACCGGTGCGCCGCATCGGCCTCGAGCACGTCATGAACTGCTATGTGATCTGGAACTTTTCCAAGAACATCGACGGGGCAAAGAAGTTCCTGATCGATTACATCGACAATTTCGAGCAGGCGTTCCTGGCGAGCGAATTCTACAATTTCCCGTGTTTCCCGGCGACGGTGCCCGATTTACAGCAGCGCATCGCCCATGACGACCGCGCGATCCCACCCGATAAATACAAGGTGCTGGGCGACGTTTTGACCTGGGCCACCAATGTCGGCTATCCGGGCTATGCCACCGCGGCGATCGATGAGACGTTCTCGACCTGGGTGCTCAACACGATGTTCGCCAAAGCGGCGACCGGCACCTTGTCGCCGCAGGACGCGATCAGCGAAGCGGAGGCGAATTGCAAGCAGATTTGGCAGAAATGGCAGGACCGCGGGCTGATCTGACCGGCCGAGCCGCACTCGCAGTTTGCCGCCCGCGCCGTGGCGGACGGCGGGCTGCCCGATGAGCACCGTCGAAACCCGCGCGCTGACCAAGCTCTTCACCGAAGCGCCGGCGGTCGACCATATCGATCTCTTGGCGCGGGAGGGCGAGTTTATGGTGCTGGTCGGCCCTTCGGGCTGCGGCAAGACCACCTTGATGCGGATGATCGCCGGGCTCGAGGAGCCGAGCTCGGGAACGGTGCTGATCGGCGGCCGCGATGTGACCGCGTTGCCGCCGCGCACGCGAAATATCGCGATGGTGTTTCAGAGCTATGCGCTCTACCCGCACCTCTCGGTCTGGCGCAACATCGCTTTCCCGCTCCGCGCCCGCGGCATCGAGCGCGGCAAGATCGACGAGCGGGTGCGATGGGCAGCGGCGATGTTCGGCATCGAGCGTCTGCTGCAGCGCAAGCCGCGCCAGCTTTCCGGCGGCGAGCGGCAGCGCGTGGCATTGGCGCGCGCGGTGGTGCGCGAGCCGCTTGCCTTTCTGCTCGACGAGCCGCTCTCCAACCTCGACGCCAAATTGCGCACCCTCGCGCGCGACGAGCTGAAGCAGTTTCAGCGTCGCATCGGCACGACGACGATCTATGTGACGCATGACCAGATCGAGGCGATGGGGCTGGGCGACCGCATCGCCGTCCTGAACGAAGGCCGGGTGCGCCAGATTGGCACGCCGCAGGAGATTTACCGTGATCCGGCCGACACGTTTGTCGCGACCTTTATGGGCTCGCCGCCGATGAACCTGACCGAGCAGAACGGCGTGCTGCTCGGCTTCCGGCCCGAAAGCCTCGTCCCGAAGGGGAACGCGTGGTCCGGCGTCACGATCCCGCTTTGCATCACCCGCATCGAATATCTGGGCGCCGATTGCCTCATCTACGGCGTGCTCCAGCCGCCCTTTCCCGAAAGCGCGGTTATCGTGCGCACCGCCGCCGGCGCGCCGTTGCCCGGCGGTCCGGGCGAGCGCTGCGAGTTCGCCGTCGCCGAAAGCGAGCTCAAACGCTTCGATCGCAATACCGGGTTGCGCTGCGACCACGCGGACGGGCCGCCGTGACGGTCGCCGACGAGCCGCCGCAAAGCGGGCGGCGCGCTTCCTACCGCGACGATCCGGTTTGGCTCGGCCGGCTGATGCTGGCACCGGCGATTGTCTATATCGTCGCTCTTGTCGGCTTGCCGTTCGCGCTCGCGATCGTCTACAGCCTCAGCAACGTCACCGTCGGCTCGGCCGGCTTCCGCTTTGTCGGCCTTGCCAATTTCATCCGCCTGGTCGACAGCCCGGCCTTCTGGACGGCGCTGAAGAACACGATCCTGATTACCATCGTTTCCCAGCTCGTGGTGCTGGTGCTCGCCAACATCCTGGCGATGGCGCTGCTCAAGGATTTTCCGGGGAAATGGCTGGTGCGGCTGTTGATCCTGCTGCCCTGGGTGGCGCCGATCTCGCTCGGCAGCATCGCCTGGCTGTGGATGTTCGACCCGATCTACAGCATCTTCAACTGGGTATTGCAGGCGGTCGGCTGGTTTGGGCCAAACGGGCGCTATATCTGGCTCGGTCAGCCGAGCCTGGCGCTCGCCTCGATCATCGTCGTCGATGTCTGGCGGCTTTTGCCATTGGCGACGGTCATCATTCTCGCCGGCCTCTCCTCGATCCCGAACGACATCCTCGAAGCCTCGGCGATCGACGGCGCCGGCATCTTCCGCCGCAGCTTCGAGATCGTCATGCCGTTGCTGCTGCCGATCATGCTGGTGGCGTTGCTGTTTGGCGTGGTCTTTACGGTTTCCGACCTGATCGTCGTGTTCGTGCTGACCCGCGGCGGCCCGTTCAACAGCACCCAGGTTTTGGCGAGCTGGGCCTATTTCACCGGCATCGATGCCGGTGACCTCGCCGGCGGAGCGGCGATCTCGCTGTTCTTGTTCCCGGTGCTGGTAGCGATCGCCGCGATCTTTCTGCGCATTGCCAAGCGGGCGGAGCCGAGCTGAAATGGCGTCGATGCACCTCAGCGCACGCAAGCTCGCGTTCGGCGGCGGCCACGGCGCCATCATCGCCCTCTTTGTCGTCTTTGCCGCGTTTCCGTTCTATTGGATGCTGATCACGACGTTCAAAGAGACGCGTGACCTCGTCAACACCGCCTACAACCCGTTTCTGTTCAACCTGCCGCCGACCCTCGACAATTTGCGGGTGCTGTTTTTTGAGACCGCCTACCTGCGCTGGCTCGCCAACACCGCAATCGTCGGTGTCTGCGTCGTCGCCATCACCTTGCTGCTGGCGGTGCCGGCAGGCTACAGCCTGGCGCGCCTGACCGGCTCCTGGGGGCAATATCTCGGGATCGGCATCTTTCTGACCTATCTGATCCCGCCGACGATCCTGTTTATCCCGTTTTCGCGGGTGATCAGCATCCTGGGCTTGCAGGATTCATATTGGTCGCTGGTTCTCGTTTATCCCAGCTTTACCGTGCCGTTTTGCAGCTGGCTCTTGCTCGGCTTTTTCAAGACCATTCCGCACGACATTGTCGATGCCGCGATGATCGACGGGCTGAGCCGCTTTGGCGCCTTTGTCAAGGTCGTGGTGCCGCTGTCCCTGTCCGGCATCCTGACCGTCGTCATCTTCAGCTTTACGCTGGTGTTGCAGGAGTTTGTCTACGCGATCACTTTTATCACCTCGTCCTCGCAATACACGGTCGGCGTCGGCGTGCCGACCTTTCTGGTGCGCGGCGACGTCTATTTCTGGGGCTCGCTGATGGGCGCCTGCCTGATCGCCAGTGTGCCGATCGCGATCGTCTACAACTTGTTCGTCGACCGCTTTGTCGCCGGCTTCACCGTCGGCGCCATCAAATGACCGCCACCCCAATTAATCCAACCTAAGGCACAACGCGACGGGCGAGGGCGGCAAGCAGCGGGAGGGTGAGCCGCTGGGTGCGCGGTCCGAGGGCGAGCGGCTTCAGCAGCATCCGCACCGTCATTTCGACCGGGAAATGGGGACGCAGCATGCGGCGACAGCGGCGGCGGACTTTGCGGTAGAGCGCCATATCGAAGGCCGTGCCGGGGCGGTGGGCGGCGTGCACGTGCTTCAAAACGATAAGCCGGTCCTCGCCGCCGGTCATCTTGAGCCGGCGCCACAAAGCCGGGCCGATCTCGCGGCGCGCGGGGCGCTCGACCGCCCGATACTTCCGGAAAAAGCGATAGAAATGCTTGTAGTGGCGGACCTCGTCGCGGGCGATCTGGCCCGTCACCCGGGCCAGGACCGGCTCCGGGCTGGCGCGTGAGAGCGCGGTGTAGAAGCTCGCGGTGCCGGTCTCGACGACGCAGCGTGAAGCCATTTCGAGGCTGCGCCGCCGCTCCAGCGCCTCGTTGCAAAACGGCTGGAATTCCTCGACAAACCCCCGGCGCACCGCGTCCCAGGGAAATTCCGGCCAAGCCGTCTCGACATAGCGGCGCAACGCCTTGCCGTGCTGCAATTCCTCGGGCAGCCAGTAATGCTCGAGCCAGGATGCGATCTCGTTATCGGCGCTGAAATATTCGATCAGGTTCTCGGTGTAGAGGTCGGTGGCGCTTTCCATCAGCGATGCCGCCCCGAGCATGTACAGCAAGGCCTCGTTCCCCGCCACCCGCTCGCGGTCGAGCGTGTCCCAAGGGATGTCGTCGAGCGACCAATGGCGCCGGGCCGAATGGCCGGGCGCGGGATGCGGGGCAAGGGCGAGCGAGGTCATCTCGACCGCTAAAAAGTGAACATCGTGTTCTCGGGCGCCAAACCGAGCAGCACCTGGCCGACGGTCTCGAAATGGGCCTGGCGACCTTGATATTGCTGGACCACGGTATGAATGTCGCGAAAGCGCCGCTCGAACGGATTGTCCTCGAAAATCGCGGTGGCCCCGGCGGCGTGGTAGACGGTGTCGACGACACTGCGCGCCTGATGGATCGCCCAGGTCGAGGCGAGCCGGATCGTCGCGTTATGGTCAAGGCTGAGCCGGCCGGTCTTTGCCGCCGCGTCCCAGATTTCGTCGAGGGAACCGATCAGAAACGCCCGCGCCGCGGCGAGCCGGGCGTGCGCCTGCGCGGTCTGCGCCTGGACGACGTTGTTGTCGCGCAAGGTGCGCTTGCCGCCGCGCGGGATCTTGTCGCGCGCCAGCTCGATAAAGGCATCGAGCGCGCTCGCCGCAACACCCATCGCCACCCCGGCGAACCCGGCCGAATAAAGGTTGCTGCTGCTGAAGGCGTAAAGGGTGCCCGGCTCGTGCCGGCTCGGCGCTCCATCGCGCGCAACCGTGTGCTCGTCCGGGACGAACAGATCGGCGACGCTGTAGCGGTCGCTGCCGGTGCCGCGCAGGCCGATGACGTGCCAGATGTCGGTCATCGTCGCGCTGGCCTTCGGGAACAGCAGGGTGCGATAGACCGCGCCGCCGTCGGGGCGCGTCAACGGCGCACCGTCCTCGCCCGCGACCGCGACGTGGGCACCGAGCCAGGTTGCGTGATGGCTGCCGCTGGCAAAGCTCCAGCTGCCGGTCAGGCGATAGCCGCCCGGCACACGGCGTGCCTTGGCCGCCGCATCGGGCGGGCCCCAGGCGACGATGCCGCGCTCGCCGCCAAAGATTTCGCGCGCCGCCGCCGGCTCGAGCTGCGCCGCGGTCATCGTGCAGCCGCAGGCCTGGCCGAGGCACCAGGCGGTGCTGGCATCGTGGCGCGCGATCTCCTCGATGACCGCCACATAGGCGGCCGGCGCCAGCTCGGCGCCGCCCAGCGAGCGCGGCAGCAGCAGGCGGAAAAAGCCGCCGGCGACCAGTGCTGCGACAACCGGCTCAGGCAGCTCGCGGCGGCGCTCGATCTCTGCCGCCGCGGCGGCCAGCGTCGGCCCGAGCGCCCGGGCGCGCGCGACATAATCGGCGCTGTTCAGACCGGCAGAGATCGTCCCCATCGCCTGCTCGCCATGACCCGGCTGCAAATCCCACCCCGCGCCATCTTAGCGCATTTCGAGGACGGCGTAAGCGGGCCGCTGCAACGGGGAGATGCGCCTCGGGGGCGACGGCCGGCGATCGAATCGGCGTTGCGCGCGGCGGCGGCGGGTGTGAGATTGACAGCGCAGGCCGGGAGCGAGGTGCAGCGATGCCGACGGAACGAAAGCTGGCGATCGTCACCGGAGCGGCGAGCGGGATCGGCCGGGCGATGGCGCTGGGCCTTCTCGACGACGGAATCGACGTCGCCGCTGTCGATCGCGAGGCGGTGTGGCTCGATGAGCTGAAAGCGGCGGTGGACGAAAGGCGGGTTCCCGGCGGGCTGCATACCATACGCGCCGACCTCGCCGAACCGGCGTCGTTCGAAAGCATCGTCGCAGGAGCGCTCGCCATCCGCGGCCGCATCGATATTCTCGTCAACAATGCCGGGATCGGGCAGGGCTCGATCCGCGCCGACCAGCGGCACAACCCGATCCGCTTTTGGGAAATCACCCCCGAGCAATGGTGCCGGTTTGTCGCAGTCAATGCGACCGCACCCTTGATGATGGCGCGCGCGGTGGCGCCGCACATGCTCGCCGCCGGCAAGGGGCGCATCGTCACCGTCACGACGAGCCTCGGCACGATGCTGCGCGAGGGCTACGTGCTTTACGGGGCGAGCAAGGCCGCAGCCGAGGCGGCGACCGCGGTGATGGCGGCCGATCTCGCCGGCACCGGCGTTACCGCCAATGTGCTGGTGCCGGGCGGGATGACCGACACGCGGATCATCCCGGACGCGGCGGTTGCCGACCGCTCGCGGCTGCTGCGCCCCGAAATCATGGCGGCACCGCTGCGCTGGCTCGTTTCGGACGAAGCCGCGCAAGTGACCGGCCGGCGGTTTCTTGCTGCGCACTGGGACAATTCGTTACCGCCCGCACAGGCGGCGGAAAAATGCGGTGCGCCGGTCGCCTGGAAGGCGATCGCGACGATGCCGATCGAACCCGACTGAAAGGACCGGAACGATGCCTGAAAACGCGGCCGCCAATGCGGCGCAGCAGGAATATTGGAACACGATCGCCGGCCCGCGCTGGGTCGGGCTCGAAGGTTTTGTCGAGCGCCGGGTGCGCGCGGTCAACGACCTGCTGCTGAAATATTCGGCGGCGGCAAAAGGCGAGCGGGTGCTCGAAATCGGCTGCGGCACCGGTGCTTTCACCGTGCCGCTCGCCGAGGCGGTCGGGCCGAACGGAACAGTCGTCGGCGCCGATATTTCCGAGGCGATGCTGGCGGGCGCGCGCAAGCGCATCGCCGAAAGCCGGCTCGGCAACGTGACCTTGATGCAGGCGGACGCGCAGACGCACGCCTTCGAGCCCGGCGGTTTCGACCTCGTTGCTTCGCGCTTCGGCGTCATGTTTTTTGCCGACCCGGCCGCCGCGTTTGCAAATCTGAAAAATGCCGCCAAACCCGGTGGCCGGCTCTGCTTTGCCTGCTGGGGGTCGCTCCAAGAGAACCAGCATTGGCTCATTCCCTACGAGGTCGCATTGCGCCAACTCGGGCCGCCTGCGCCGAAATCGCCGCGGGCGCCCGGGCCGATGGCCTTTGCCGACCCTGATTATGTGCGCTCGTTTCTGGGCGCCGCCGGGTTCGAAGGCGTCGAAATCCACCGCGAGCACCCCGACATCTTCGCCTCGACCGCGGCGGAGGAGGCCAAGCATGCCCTCGTCATGGGCCCGACGGCGCGGCTCGTAGACGAGAAGCAGCCCGACGAGCCCACCCGCCAGCAAATGCGCCGCGATATCGAAGCGGCGTTTGCAAAGCTGGCGACCGCCGCCGAGATGCGCTTGCCTTCAACGGTCCTCCTCGTCACCGCGCACCGCCCTTAGAGCACGCTTCTCAACGTCACCAATCCAAAATAGCCGATCAATGGAACCGGGCTGCGCCGGCGCTTACCGCTGCACGCTGCGCCGCGAGACGAGCTCCGGGAACCCGACAGATAGCTTGCGGCCGCCCGAAGGGCGGGTAAGTATTCGCAAGCAGGTTGCGTAGAGGGTTCTCGATGTTGGCAGATCGCTTCGGCCTCCCGTTGTCTACGTCGTGCACGGTCGCGCGAGACGCCTATGTCGATGCCAGCGAGCGAGCGCTGACCTTTTACCCGGGCGCGCTCGCAGCCTATGACAGGGCCATCGCCGCCGATCCCGACTTTGCCCTGGCGCATGCCGGCAAGGCACAGGTCTTGCTGCGAGAGGGCAATATCGCGGGCGCGCGAGCAGCCTTGGTCGTCGCCAAAGAGCTGGCGGTTGGACTCACTGAGCGCGAGGCAAGTCACATCGCAATTTTCGACTTCAGCTCGAGCGGACAGACTGAGGCGGCAATCGCCACGGTTCATAAACACCTGGCGGCATGGCCGCTCGACGCGCTGGTGATCTCGATTGCCGCCAACCCGAACGGATTGATCGGCGGTTCCGGCCGTCTTGGGCAGAAGCACCAGATCGCCGAGCTGATGGACAGCGTTGCGCCGCACTACGGCGACGATTACTGGTTCCTGTCCTATCACGCGATGGCGCTTTCGGAAGACGGCCGGCTTGCGGAGGCCCGGCCCAAAATCGAGCGGTCGGTGGCGCTCAATCCGAAAAATGCACATGGCGCACACGGCTTTGCCCATGTCTGCTACGAAAGCGGCGAACCCGATACGGCACGGGCTTTTTTGTTGCCCTGGCTCGTGGAGTATCCGCGCGACGGATTTTTCTACGGCCATCTGAGCTGGCATCTGTCGCTGGTCGAAATCGCGCTCGGCCACGTGGCCGAGGCGCAGGAGCTGTATCGCGACGCTATCGAGCTCGGCCGCCATAGCGGCGGGCCGCAGCAGAAAGTGTCGGATGGTTGCGCGTTTTTGTGGCGTGCGGAGCTCGCCGGCTATCCCCGCGACGCCGCGGCTTGGCGCGTCATATACGATTATGCGCGCGAGAATTTGCCGCGCCCGGGCAGTGGGCTCGCCGATTTACACGTCATCTTGGCGCATGCTGTGACGGGCGAGGATGCGGCACTCGAGGCGCGCAACCGCCAAATCGAGCAGCTCGCCGCGGCCGGGCGTTACCCCTCCGGCTCCTACCTGCCGGCGCTCGCGCGCGGCTTTGCCGCGTTCGAGCGGCGGGATTTCGCCGCGACAATAGAGGCGCTCGCTCCCCTCGCCGATCAGAACGAGCGTATCGGCGGGAGCCGTGCGCAGCATGATCTGATCGAGTTCACCCTGCTAAAGGCCTATCTCGCCTCCCGACGTTTGGAAGAGGCCAAGGGGCTGATGAGCGCTCGCCGTCCCGGCGCTTCCGGCATTCCGGTTGCGGGAATCGCGGCGGTCCAGTGACGGTCGTCGTGTCAGCGCGCCCAGGGGAGACAAAAATGCGTCCGCAGGCTGCTGCGCTGAAGGCGCTTCTCGACGAACCACGGCTGCAAGTAATGCCGGGTTGCGGGGACGGGATGGGCGCGCGGCTGATCGAGGAAGCCGGTTTTCGCACCGGCTTTATCTCCGGCTCGAGTGTGTCGGCGATGCGCCTGGCCATGCCAGACATGGATCTGGTGAGTTTCAACGAAATGGCCGATGCAGTTGAGAGTTGTATCTCGGCCGCGCCCGATGTCTTGTGGCTCGCCGATGGTGATACGGGCCACGGCAATGCGCTCGCCGTGCAAAAGGTAATTCATGCTTATGCCCGCCGCGGCGCCGCGGCGGTGCTGATCGAAGACAAGATTTGGCCACGTCCACTCGGCCGCCAAGGCGCGAAGCTGGTGGTCGAGCGCGAGCATGCGATCCTGCGCTGCCGAGCGGCGGTCGAGGCCTGCCGTGACGCGGGCATTCTGTTGCTGGCGCGCACCGACGCCCGGATCTCGCGCGGTTTCGATGAGGCGCTGGCGAGAATCCGGGAATTTGTCGCCGCGGGCGCCGACATCCTCTTTCTCGACTCGCCGCAATCGGAAACGGAGATGCGCGCCTCTATCGCGGCCTGCGGCGGCAAGCCGGGTCTCGCGGTCACCTCACCCGCGGGCAAGCACTTCATGCCCGGCAACGCGGAGCTCCAACGCATCGGCATCCGAATCGTGGTTTACCCGCAAGACATTCTCGCCGCCAGCGTGCGGGCAATGCGCGATGCACTGACTGGGCTGAAAGGCGGATCAAAGCCGCCGATGGCCACTCCCGCCGAACTAGCAACCGCCATACGCGTCGACGAATATTTGAGCCAGGATTCGCGCTGGCCCGACCCGAGCTAGAGCTCGCCGCGACGCGCAGGCCGAGTGACCGATCTCGGAGATTGTCCGCTGTGCGGACGCAAGCTCGTGCCCGGCAGCAGCGTCAATCAGCACCATCTCGTACCACGCAGCCGCAACGGCCGGAAAACCGTTACGCTGCATCGCATCTGCCACGCCGCCATCCATGCAGCCCTTTCCGAGAAGGAATTGGAACGGCAGTACAACACGATTGAGCGGCTCCGCGATCACCCGCAGCTGCGCCGCTTTGTCGCCTGGGTTCGCCGCAAGCCGCCGGAATTCTGGGTGCGCACGCGGAGCGTGCGCTAGCCTATAAACTCGCTCCGCGCCGCTCGCGCCGGAATGGGAGGATTGGGATGAGCGACGAACTCTGGCGAATGTCCGCCGTCGAGGCCACCACCCGGCTCAGAAGCGGCGAGATCTCGCCGCTTGAGCTGGTCGAAGCCTCCGCCCGCCGCATCGCCGAGGTGGATCCGAAGGTTAATGCTCTGCCGACGCTGTGCCTCGACCGCGCCCGCGACCACGCCAAGCGCGTCATGCAGGGCGGCGCCGCTTGTGAAGCCGCGGGGGAAGCGGGCTGGCTCGCCGGCCTGCCGGTCTCGATCAAAGACCTGACCGATGTGGCGGGCGTCCGGACGACCTATGGTTCACCACTGTTTGCCGACCACGTGCCGGCAAGGTCGCACCCGCTGGTCGAGCGCATCGAGCGCAAGGGCGGCATCGTGATCGGCAAGTCGAACACGCCGGAGTTCGGCGCCGGCGGCAGCACGTTCAATGAGGTCTTCGGCCGGACGCGCAATCCCTGGAACACTTCGCTGACTTCGGGCGGTTCGACCGGCGGCGGCGCGGTGTCGCTGGCAACGGGTGAAGTTTGGCTGGCGCAAGGCTCCGACCATGGCGGCTCGTTGCGCGGACCCGGCAGTCATTGCTCGGTTGTCGGGCTGCGGCCGTCACCCGGCCGGGTGACGCGCGGTACCGTCGGCAACCTTTGGAGTCCACTCTCGGTGCAGGGCCCGATGGCACGCAACGTCGCGGACCTGGCGCTGTTCCTCGATACGATGACCGGGTTCTGCCCACATGATCCGATGACGTTCGAGGCTCCTTCGGTGTCCTTCAGCGAAGGGCTGGCCCGACCCGTTGCACCGAAACGCATTGCCTTCACGGCCGACTACAACGGCCGCACGCCGGTCGATCGCGAAGTGCGCGAGATCTGCACCAAGGCGGCGCAGCGTTTTGCGGAATTGGGCTGCATCGTCGACGAGGCCTCGCCCGATATCGGCGCGGCGGATCAGGCATTCCACATCCTGCGCAGCCAGCACTTCATCGTCGACCGCGAGCTGCAGCTCAGGAGCCACCGCGACAAGCTGAAACCCGACATCATCTGGAATACCGAGCGCGGCCTGGCCCAGACGCCGTCGGACCTCGCCCGCGCCGACCGCGAGCGCGCCGCCTTCTATCGCCGGGTAATCAAGTTCTTCGGCACCTACGATCTGCTGGTGACGCCGGGTGCCGCGACCCCGGCCTTCGATGTCAATCTCCGCAACGCGCCGACGATCGGCGGCCAGAAGCTCGATAATTATATGGGCGGCTCGACTCTGACCGCAGTGATCACATTGACAGCGTGCCCCGCGATGGTCGTGCCGTGCGGCTTTGATCAATATGGCCGGCCGGTTGGCCTGCAGCTGGTAGGCAAACCGCGTGGCGAGGCGGCGCTGCTGCAGGCGGCACTGCTGTTCGAACACCTACTTGGCCTCGACCGCTTGCTGCCGATCGATCCAAAGCCGGGCGTGGTTCCGCCCGCAAATTGAACGCGATCCAAAAGCCGCCAGCTTTCGGTCATCGAGCCGCGCCGCTCGGATGGCGCTTGTCCGATACGACTCGGCCCTCCTTTAGAACGAACTGCAGACGCCGCAGGTTGGTGATGTCCTCAAGCGGGTTGGCGGCGACCACAATCAGGTCGGCGAGCTTGCCCACCTCCACGGTGCCCAGTTCGGCGCCGACGCCACACACCGCCGCGGCATGGCGCGTGGCTGCCACCAGCGTCTGCCACGGCGTCGCGCCGTCGCGAACCCACAGCCCCATCTCGAGCAGTGCCGCCTCCTTGAGGGGGCGGATGTCGGAGCCCAATGCCATTCGGACACCGGCATCGAGGGCTTTCTTGAACCAGGTGGCATGCACCTCCGAGGCTGCCTCGGCGCGGCAACACAGCGCAGGCGAGAGCCCGCGCCCGGCAACCCAGTCGGCTTCGAACGGATTGGTCGCCTGGTTCGCGGTGAGATGGCTGATCGCGAGCGTCGGCACGTACCAGGTTTGGTGCTCGAGCAAGAGCGCGATGCACTCGTCGTCCATGATGTAGCCGTGCTCGATGCTGTGGGCGCCCAACCGGATCGCACGCTTCACCGCATCCGGGTTGGTGGCGTGCGCCATGACCTTGAAGCCGCGCTTGCGGCAGATCTCGAAGGCTGCGCGGATCTCGTCATCGAGCAGGAACGAATGGGTGTGAAGGTCCCACGCCGGCCCCATGATGCCGCCCGACAGGTTAAGCTTGATGTGGTCGACCCCGCTCTTGATCTGCTCGCGGATGGCCTTCACCCAACCGTAGGGGCCGTCGACTTCCAGCGCATGGCCCGAGGTCAGGAAGTGTCCGCCGGTGGTGGTGAGAAAATAACCGCTGGCGAACAGCCGAGGGCCGACATGCTGTCCGATGTCGAAGGCCCGCTTCCATGCCACGTCCATAAAGTGATGCGCACCGGCGCAGCGCATTCCGACAATGCCGGATTCGGTGAGCGCGGTCGCAAGCCGGTGGCCGAATAGGGTCACCTGATCGGCAAGCGGCACCTCGTCGAGCGACAGGTAATCGGGATGGATATGCACGTCCCAAAGGCCAGGCATCAGATACCCGCCTTTGAGATCGATCACCTGCGCATCGCCGCCGACACTGTCCGCCTGTGCGCTCGGCAGGATGGCGCGGATGCGGCCACCCTCGATCAGTACGGCGGTATCCGGCCGTAGCCTGTGCTCGACGCAGTCGATCAGGTTCGCATGCGAAAGGATTGTCTTCATGAAGGCCATTCAGGTTGAAGCCAGCGGTAGACCAAAGCGTCGACTTCACCAGCACGCTGTGGCTTGGGCTCCGAGCGCGACGACCGCGCCCGGTAGGGCAGGCTCATACGCCATGTGCCGGTAGAGACAAAGCACCCGATCAGGATGCGCTCGACGGACATATCGCGCTGCCGGCAGTCTGACATTGCCGCGCCGGTTTCTTAGCGCGTTACCTGCGGCCGCCGAGGACCGGTTGCTGCGTCCGCGCGTTTGTGCTGCTGAACTCGAGTTTGGAGAGCCGATGTCCGACCATTTCGAGAATTGGGACGCCTTCGATTATCTCGCCGTCGCCGGGGCGGCTCTGTGCGTCGGGGGATTGGGTTCAGCGTTGTTCCGCGCCACTCGACGTGGCGCTGTTCTATTGCCGGCTGGACTCGCGTGCCTGGCGACCGCAGCCTACGGCGCCCGCCGAAATGGCGTTGCTTTATCCAGCCCCCATGACCGAGGGGAAAATCCGCTAATTTCGGACGGCGGCCGCGATGGAAATGCGACCTTCGCCAAGCCGGACGGGAGCGGGTGAGACGCACCAGCTTCGACCCCGTCGCGCAACCCAAGGGGGACCCGTCAACTGGCGACGGGAGCCTAGATAAGACCCTCCAGGAATGTGCAGGGAACATTGCAGCCGGGCGGCGGGCGGGGGTTCGCCGGACGGCGAGGGCGTGCCACGATTGCCGGCAGCAAGCGGTCCGCCGCTACGGCAGAGCCGCATGCTTCTTGGGGGGAAGCCGAGGATGACGCGCCGCCGCTTTGCCGTTTACTTTCTTTTGTTTCTGTTCAACATCATCGCCTATGTCGACCGGGTCAACATCTCGGTTGCGGGGAAGCCGATCGCCGCGGAATTGCACCTCTCACCAGTAGCTCTCGGCTATCTGTTCTCGTCATTCTTCTGGGCCTATGTCATCACAATGCTGCCCGGCGGCAAGCTGATCGACCGTTGGGGCCCGCATATCATGGCGAGCATCGCGACCACGGTGTGGTCGGCGGCGCAGATGCTGACCGGCGCTGCCACCAGCTTTGCCACGATGCTGATGACCCGGCTCGGCATGGGGGTCGGCGAGGCGCCGTTTGCACCGGTAACCTATCGCAGCGTGCGGGCATGGGGCCCCTATACCGAGCGCGGCACGGCGATCGCGTTCATCTCTGCCGGGGCGAGCCTCGGGCCGGCACTGGGGGCGCCGGTTGTCGCTTGGCTGATCGAGACGCTGTCGTGGCGGTGGTCGTTTGTCTGCACCGGTGCGGTCGGGTTCGTCTGGGTCGTCGTTTGGACGTCGCTGGTGTCGACACCGGAAAAGACCAAGTGGATTCCCGAGCCCGAACGGCAGCGCATCCTTGCCGAGCGCGACGCCGGCATCGAGGTGCCGGATCACGGCGGCGTCGGCTATCTCGGTCTCGCGCGGGCGCCGGCGATGTGGGGGCTTTTTGTATCGCAAGGGTGCTGTGTCTATTCGCTGTACCTCTATCTGACCTGGCTCCCGAACTATCTCGAAAACGCCCGCGGGCTGTCGCTGATCGAAGCCGGCGTCTTCACCTCGATCCCGTTCTTCGCCGCAACCGTGCTGAATGTCGTGATCAACTGGATCGGCGACAAAACCCTCTCAGCGCAGGCGCTGCATGCCGGCAAGCGGCGGTATCTCCTGGCCATTTGCCTGGTGCTGACCGCGGCCGGCCTCTTCGTGCCCTTTGTCGCCTCGCTGACCGCGGTGACGGTTCTGGTGTCGATCGCAGTAACCTTCAGCAATGTCGGGCCGGCGGCGAATGCAGCGCTCGTCAGCGACATCCTGCGCTCGCCGGCCGATGCCGGCCGGGCCTTTGCCTTTCTCGTCCTCGGCGGCAACAGCTTCGGCCTCTGCGCACCGATCGTGACCGGCTATATCGTTGCCGCCACCGGCACGTTCAGCGCCGCCTTCGTCGTTGCCGGCGTCCTCGCGCTGATCGGCGCAGCCAGCGCCCTCATCTTTGGCCGCGGCACGATCGGAGAAGTGGCCGGCACAGCACGTCCAGCAATGGCAGAAGCTGTGGATGTTTGAGTCACCACCCAGCGACGCGAGCTCGCCCGGGCCTTTAAGCGGGGCGCAAACTTGGCGAGGAATGGCCTACGAATTGGCCTTACCCGGTTGAATGAGGGATGGGAGCGTCGGGATGGAGCAGACCCGCCTGACGCAAATCCGCCCACAGCCCCGCCGGGATCGGGTGGCGCAGCAGCTCGAGGTTGGTGTTGAACTCATCGGCATTGCGCGGCCCCGGAATGATCGCGGCGACGACGGGATGGGCCAGCGGAAACTGCAGCGCAGCCGCCGCGAGCGGCACCCGGTGACTGTCGCATATCGCGGCAATTGCCCTTACCCGATTGATCACCTCGGGCGGCGCGGGCCGATAATTCCAGGTGTCGCGGCCGGCGAGGATCCCGGAATTGAGCGGGCCGCCGACGACAATCGAGGTGCCGGCGGCGACACATTTGGGCAGCAGATCGTCGAGGGGGGCCTGTTCCAGCAAGGTGTAGCGGCCGGCCAGCAGAAACACATCCCAGGCACCCCATTCCATCGCTTCGAGCAGCACCTCGCGCTCGTTCACCCCGATGCCGATCGCCGACACCTCACCGTTGTGACGCAGTGATTCGAGGGCGCGGTAACCGCTCTCGCGCAACATTTTCATCACCGCCGCATTCGCCTCGGCGCCATGCTGATAGGCTCCGATGTCGTGCACATAGAGGATGTCGATCCGCGCCAGGCCGAGACGCTGAAAACTGTCCTCGAACGAGCGCATGATGCCGTCATACGAATAGTCGTAGACCGCTTCGAACGGCAGCGGGTGTCGCCGGCCGTCGGCGAAGACTTCGGTCGGGTTGCGGCGCAGCAGCCGGCCGACCTTGGTCGACAGCACCCATTCGTCGCGCGGGCGGTCGCGCAGCGCGTCGCCGACGCAACGCTCGGCCTGGCCGACCCCGTAATAAGGCGCGGTATCGACGTAGCGCACGCCGGCGGCCCAGGCGGCGCCCACGATTTCTTCCGCGGCGGCGCGCGCGACAGCGATCTGGCTGCCGCCCAAGGTGGCGCAGCCAAGACCGAGCTCGGTTACGTGCAAACCGGTGTGCCCGATCTGTCGCCGCGGAAAGTCCGTCATCGCATCGTCCTCCGTCCCGCGTTCGCGCCATCACTCGGGATGGCGTTCAAGGTGGCCGAGAAGCAATTCGTTGATTTCTCACTCAACTCTGGAGGCCCGCTTTCCGCGGGCACGACGAAAAAGGTCTTATCACAGCTCTGGTAGAGAAGCCGGTTGTCGCGGGCTCCGCTGCGGCGCGATTGCGCTCTTCCGACAAGCGGCGGACTGTGCGTCGTGCAGCGAGGATGGTCGATCGAGCGGGAGGAAGGGCGACGATGTCGAGCGTGATCGGCGGGGCAATGCTGCCGCATGCGCCGCAATTCTTTACGATGCCGGAAACCGAGGACCGCGAGACGGTGGCGCGGGTCAGGAGTGTGGCGGCCGAAATCGGCGCCCGGTTGCGGGCGTTGCGCCCCGATCTGTGGGTCATCTTTGCCAACGACCATGTCGAGCAGTTCTTTCACACCGCGGCACCGCCCTTTACGATCCATGTCGGGAACGAGGCAAAGGGTACCTTCGCCGGCCGCGGGTTCAATTGGCGTGTGCCGGGCGAGATCGGGTTCGAGATCGTGCGCCAGATGTATGCGCAGGGTTTCGACCCGGCCTTCACCAGCACCGCCAGGATCGATTACGCGCTCGGGATCCCGCTGACCCATCTCGAGGTCGCCGACCCGGTGCTGCCGATCTATGTCAATGCCTATCTGCCGCCACAGCCGTCGATGGAGCGCTGCTACGCCTTTGGCCAGGCGCTGGCGCGCATCGTCGCTGCGATCGGAGTAAAGACGGCGGTGCTGGCGAGCGGCGGCATGTCGCATTACCCCGGCACCGAACGCTACGCGGCACCGGACCTCGCCTGGGACCGCGCCGCGCTCGCCAGGATCGAGGCCGGCAATCTCAAATCGCTCGCCGGTTATGACGCGGCCGAGCTCGATGCCGCCGGCAATGTCGAGCTGCGTTGCTGGGCGTGCGCCGCGGGTGCGCTCGGCGAGCGCAAGCCCGATCTCGTCTCGCTGGAGCCGAGCTGGCACCACAATTACGCCTCGCTCGGCTGGTTCAATCCGCCGCCGGCGGCGCCTGAGCCGCACTATCCGTCGATCAAGCCCGACCTCGTCGAATTGACCAAAGCGCTGCACGGCCTCGCCCATGACGAGGCGAGCCGCGCCGATTTTCTCGCCGACGCCTCCGGCTATGCCGACCGCTTCCGCTTGACGGCGGCGCAGCGCGCAGCGTTGTTGGCACTCGACACCCGCGCCATCGTCGCGATGGGTGGTCATCCGCTGGTGCCGTTCCTCGCTGCAATGCAGGTCGAGCGGCAGCGCGATGGTTGAGCGTCCTCGAATGGCCTAGGCGAGACCAGAAAAACGGAAGGAGGGCGCGATGAAGATCGTCAAGGTATCCGCAATTCCGATGTCGGCGCCGGTGCCCGAGGAAAAGCGCCACCGCACGGATCTCGGCACCAAGGTCAAGAGCGACGCGACCTTGATCCGCGTCGAGACCGACAGTGGACTCGTCGGCATCGGTGCTGCGCTCGGCACGCCGCCGATTGTCGCCGCCATCGTCGAGCACGAGCTCGCGGCGGAATGCGTCGGTGAGAACCCGATGTTTTCCGAGCGCATCTTCGAAAAGATGTACAACGGCTCGCGCAGCCGGCCGGCGCTCGAACGCGGCGTCCCCCAGCCCGATGAAAGCCGCCGCCGCGGTGTGGTCATGGAAGCGATTGCCGGCATCGACATCGCGGTCTGGGACGTGAAGGCGCAGGCGCTCGGGATACCGCTCTACCAGGCGCTGGGCGCCTCGCGCAGCGCGGTGCGCGGCTATGCGAGCGGCGGCTGGGCGCCGGGCGAGGAGGCCGAAGCGGAACTCGCCGGCTATGCGGAGAAGGGCTTCACCGCCGCCAAGATGCGGGTCGTGGGCCGCGACGGCTTCTCGATCGCCAATTGCGTGCGCCGGGTGAAAGCGGCCCGGCGCGGGCTCGGCGCCAATGTCGAATTGATGATCGATGCGCACGGCTCGCTCGAGGTCGCGACCGCGATCCGGCTCGCCCGCGAGCTCGAACCCTACGACATCGCCTGGTTCGAGGAGCCGGTTTCACCCGACGACCATGCCGGCCAGGCGGAGGTGCGCCGCTCGACGACGATCCCGATTGCCTCCGGGGAGCGCGAGTTCACCCGCTTCGACTTTCAGGATCTGCTGGCGCGCCGCGCCCTCGATATCGCGCAGCCGGACGTCGCCCGCGCCGGCGGCATGACCGAGATCCGGCGCATCGCCGCGCTGACCTCGGCGCACGGCGTGCGTCTCGCCCCGCATGCCTGGGGCAGCGGCGTCCTTTTTGCCGCCAGCATTCACGTCGCGATGGCCGCCCCCAACTGCCACATCCTCGAAGTGAGCCAAGGCTATATGCCGATGATGTGGGAATTGTTCGAGGAGCCGTTCGACATCCGTCCGGACGGCACGGTGCACGCGCCCGACCGGCCGGGTCTCGGCTTTACGCTCCGCGCCGATGCGCTGGAGCGGTTCCGCTATGTCGACGGCCCCGAATTCAAATTCTAGCGAAATGCGGGGACTTCCTCGACGAGGTCCACATGTTTCAGTGTGCGCAGAATTTGCGTAGATTGGCCGGCGTTCAATCGGGTTTCGCCTATTTGCGGAGGCAGCCTGCTATGAGTCCCGACGACCTTGCGAGAGCGCTGGCGCGGCCAGGTCGAACGAGCGTCCCTTACCGCGACCGCCACAGTTCCGACCGGCCGCTGGTGCTCGAATGCTTCCGTTCGCAAGGTCACGATCCCGACAAGCCGGTTGTCATCGTGCAGCACGGGATGAGCCGCAACGGCGCGGAATACTGCGAGGCGTGGGTTCCGGCTGCCGAGCGGCACGGTCTTATGATCGTCGCGATCACCTTTCCGAACGAAGCTTGGCCCGACGCCGTCACCTACAATAACGGTCACGTGTTGGACGAGAACGGCAGCCTGCGGCCGCGCGAATGCTGGTCACAAGCGATTCCCGGCCGCGTCTTTGCGCTGTTGCGCGAAGCAGGCGTCACACGGCGCGACAAGACCTATTTGTGGGGTCATTCCGCTGGCGGACAATTTGTCCATCGGCTGCTGGCGACGCAGCCGCACGGGATATTCGAGGCGGTCGGTGCCGCCAATTCCGGCTGGTATACGCTGCCGACACTCGATCTTCACTATCCCGACGGGCTCGGCGGCATCGGGCTGACGCGCGAGGATGTCGTTCGTTTTCTCGGCTATCCGCTGCTGATCTTTTCCGGCGACCAGGACATCGACGGCACGGCCGAAAACTTTCCGAGGCACGACGCCGCAATGACGCAGGGGCCAAACCGATTTGCGCGAGCGCAGTTTTACATCGAGCGCGGGCGGGCGGAAGCTGCGAAGCTCGGCGTACCCTGCCGCTGGAGCCGCGTTGTCGTACCGGGCGTCGCACATGAGGGGACGCGGATGTCCGCCTTCTCCGCCGATTATTGGTTCGGCGGTGCCGAGAGCTAATTCGGCCCGAGGAGATGCTGGCGGGCCAATGTTGAACATCCTGATTGCCGAGGCAACGCCGGCTCTCTGGCAGGCCACGCGCACGGGGTTCGGCATCCCTTCCAATTTTTCCCTGTTTGCCGCGGCCGTTAGGCTGCATCACCCGAGCATCCGCTGCACACTCGTCAACATCGCCGACGGTGAGGCTTTGCCATTTGGCGCCACGCTTTCCGATTTCGACGGTGTGATGATCCCCGGCTCACCGCTCCACGTCTATGACCCGAACCCATCGGTCACTCGGCAGATCGATTTTGCTCGGGCCGCGTTTGCTGCCGGCGTGCCGGTCTGGGGGAGCTGCTGGGGCTTGCAGCTTGCCACAGTGGCGCTCGGCGGATCGGTTCGGCGCAACCCGCAGGGACGCGAAATCCCGATCGCTCGGGCGATCACCGTGACCAAAGCCGGCCGGGGCCATCCGCTGCTAGCGTCCCGTCCTCCCGTGTTCGACGCGCTCTGCTCGCACCTCGACGAGATCGAAACTCTGCCGCCCAACTCTGAGGTCCTGGCGACGAACGAACGCTCCGCTGTGCAGGCGATCGCCATACAAACCCCGTGGCGGGGCGCCTTTATCGGCACGCAGTATCACCCCGAGCACACTCTGGCTGTCTCGGCGGCCCTGATCGAAATGAGAGCCGCGGAGCTTGTCGAGGAGGGCCTTGGCAAGGAGCCGTCCGAGATTGCCGCGATCGCCGCCGACTATCGCGCCCTCGACGCGGAGCCGACACGCCGCGACCTGATCTGGCGGTACGGGATTGCGAGCGAGATCATGGATCCCATTCGCCGGACCACCGAGATCGGCAACTGGCTGCGGACCCTCGTTTAGAGCGGTTTCCGTTCGGGCCGGCTCGCCCCCTCACCCAGCTCCGGGTAAGGCTCGGCTTCGCCTCGCCAACCCTTCTCAACCCTCTCCCCCGGCGGGGGGAGAGGGAAGGGTGAGGGGGGCGGTTCATGCGCTGCAACTTGATCGAAGACGGCTTTAGCAGTTCCGATCGGGCGTCCCCGACCTCTTCGGGTTATGCCAGAGGCTGCTTCCGCCCGGTTTGCGAGGCGAGAACAATGGCGTCGATCAGCCGGTGGCGCCGCACCGCAGCATCAAAGCCGGGGCTGGCCTTCGTGCCGTTGCGGATGCTCTCGCCGAGCTTGGCATAGAGTTGCGCGACATTGTAGGGCGAGTCCGTGGCGATCGTATCCGGCACATAGCGGTACTTGGCGGGGATCGGCAGCTCCGCGAGCTTGCTGCCCCTTCCCTGAGCACCCTGCAACGACAGCTCTTGGCGCTGCATCGAACCCCCGGTCGTCGCCGCGGCGACGAGATCGCCATCCGCGCCGTGGATCTCGAACAGGAACTCGATATTGCGCGCCATGCCGCCGCGAATCTGCGCCGAGGCGACGGCACCGCCCTCGAGAAGACCGATGACGGCGAGCTGGTCGGGCGACGTCAACGGGATCGTCGTGCCCCGGTCTTCGGCTAAAATCTCGCTGCGCTGGGTCACGGCGTAAGCCGACACCTCGCGAAATTCGCCGAGGCAGTAGCACAGCGCGTCGATCTGGTGCCCGCCGGTGATCGTCATCAGATTGGCGCCGTTGGCAAAATCCGCTTGATAGGCGCGGTCGATGCTGGCGCCCCAATTGGGC
>DASXAM010000222.1:0-9826 GCA_036404275.1 Allostellaceae bacterium | reverse complement strand
CAGGCGTTTCGCAGCGAGGCCACCTGGCACATCGCGACCTATCCAAAGCCCGTGATCGGGGCGATCAACGGGCTCGCCTATGGCGGCGCGGCGCTGCTTTCCTCGACGCTCGATCTGCGCATCGGCTGCGAGAAAAGCGCCTTCCGCTTTCTCGCGGCGAGCTATGGCCGGGTCAACTCGACCTGGTCGCTGCCGTTGCTCGTCGGGCTGCCGAAAGCGAAGGAGCTCTTGTATACGGGCCGGGTGGTCGGGGCCGAGGAGGCCGAGCGCATCGGTCTTTTGAACCAGGTAGTGCCCGCCTCACGCCTCGTCGAATCGGCAGTCGAAATGGCGCAGTCGATCGCCAAGAACGATTCTCGGATGGTCCAGGGAATCAAGCGGCTGTTGCATGAGGGGATCGGCCTGGGCTGGCGCGACCGGTACGCCAGCGAAGAGGATGCGCGCGGCAGCTGGCTCGCCGCCGGTCATCCGCGCGAAGGCTTCCGCGAATTTTTGAGCCGAAAACCGCCGGCCTAGAGGTGAGCTTTCGATAGGCTGCCTATAAGCGGGCAAACTTCGCGAAATTTCGGCTTTTCTTCGGGCTTTCTTCGTTACGCTGAAGGGTCCCCTGCTGTTCAAATCGTGCGGTGACCGGCTGCGCCGGCGCGGCGGGATGATCGATTCAGGAGAGCAAAGATGGGGCTCAGACCAGCTTTATCGGATGCGCAGAGAAGGGGTGGCCTCGCGCGGCGGCAGGCGATGACCGCGCTTGTCCTTTTGGCCATCGGCGGGGCTCTCGCCGCGAGTTGGCGACCCGCCGAAGCGGAGGAGCTCCCGCTTGCGATCAAGGGCTATGACCCGGTCGCCTATTTCACCGACGGCAAGCCGGTGCGAGGGCTCCCCGAGTTCGAATATCAGTGGGACGATTACCGCTGGCAGTTTGCGAGCGTGGCGCATCGCGACATGTTCAAGGCCGATCCGGTGCGCTACGCGCCGCAATTCGGCAATTACTGCGCGATGGCGCTGTCGCTTGGCCAGATCGTCGTCGCGAACCCGGAGAATTGGCTGATCAGCGACGGTCGGCTTTACGTCTTCGGCAAACCGGCGCCGGCCGGGCCCGCCCTGTTCGAGAAGAACCTCGCCAATAACATTGCCAGGGCGAACGGCAACCGACCCATTCTACCCAAGCAGTGAGCGTCGCGCGATGCGTTGGAGTAAGTTCGTGCAGGAGAAACCAATGAGAAGAGGCTCACCCCCCGCATGGCGAGCCATCGCTCTGCTGATCTCGCTCGGGATGGCGGAGCTGCTGACCATGCCGGCGGCACCGGCGCAGGGAAAATTTGTCGTCAAGAAGCTGACCGAAAAGAAGCTCGCGCAGCTGCCAGCCGGACCGCTCTATTGGCGGGTCGAGAAGTTTGCCACGATTGCCGAGGCGCAGGCCGCGGCCGGTCCCGCCGCGCTGGCCGCCGAGGCCGACGGCAAGGCATGGCTGTTCACGCTGGGCGCCAAAGGCGGCTCAACTACCGGCGGCGACAAGGTCGCCGAGATCGGGCCGATCCCGCGGATCACGGCTTCCAGCTACTTGCTGCGCATTAACAGCGCAACCGGAGATCCGGGGGCCAAGACGCCGGTGCACAGCCATCCGGGCTCGGAAACCTTCTACGTCCTGAGCGGAGGGCTGGGGGAAAAGACACCGGGCGGCGTGCTGCAGGTCGGGGCTGGCCAGGCGGTGCCGGGTCATGCTCTCGGCGAACCGATGCAGGCTTTCAGTAGAGGCCCGGGTGATCTGAATGCGCTGGTCATGTTTGTCGTGGACGCCACCCGGCCGTTCTCTTCGCCGGCGAAATTTCAATAAACAGGCTGGGTCTGTCACTCGGCCCCGTGCGGCGGGGCCGGCGGGCTCGACAAGAGGCCGGCCTTGCGCAGCCCGTCGCGCAGATTTGCAAGATCGGCGGGGCTGAGGAACTTGCTGCCGAATTGCTGCGGGTCGAAGGTCGGGTCGAGGCGGCGGATCTCCGATACAATTCGGGCGGCGTCATCGGACCGGTCGGCCTTGGCATCTGCGGCAGCCAGGACAACGCGGCTGAAGTTCGCGCCGGCCGTCTTACGCAGGTTGAGCCGAGCCTGCTCGATGGCGGCGCTGTAACGCCCCTTCAGGTAATAGGCGAGACTGAGCGCGAAACGGTCGAGCGGGCCCAGATCCGGGTCGAGATGTTGGGCCGCTTCCAACGCGGCGATCGCGTTGTCGGTCTGTCCCATCCACATCAATGCGTTGCCGCGGCCGGCAAGGGCATGGGCGTCGTTGGGATTGATCGCAATCGCACGATCCATCTCGTCCAGCGCCTCTGCGTAGCGATGGTAGAAGATGCCGATCCGGCCGAGGACGACATGAGCGCGCACATCGGAATCGTCGAGATCGAGGGCCTTCGCCGCCGCCTCTGCGGCGCTGCCCAGAAAGCGCATCGGGTCTTCCGCCCAGCCCATCGATACGGCGATGTAATAGCTTTCCGCGAGCCCAGCATAGGCGGCGGGCGAGTTCGGATCGATTTCGATTGCGCGCCGCAACAGCGCCCGCGCCGCCGCGACGCTGCCACGCTCCGGGCGCTGCAAGGCCGGCCTGGCGCGCAGCACCAAATCGTGGGCTTCGAGATTTTTGGGCGGCTTGTCATAAGCCCGCTGCTGTTCGGCCCGCGTCACCCGGATCGCAAAAGTCCCGGCGATTTCTGCGGCAATCTTGTCCTGCAAGGAGAACAGGTCGGCCGCCGCGCTGTCGAAACGGGCGGACCACAGCACCTTCCCGGCCGCATCGATGAGCCGGGAATCGACCCGCACGCTGTTACCGCTACGGCGGACGCTCCCTTCCACCTGATACCGAACGGCAAGCGCGCGGGAGACGGCGCCGGGGCTCGCGGGCTGACCGCGATAGGGCAAGACAGCGTTCCACGACATCACCGTCAGCTCGGAAAAGCGGCCGAGCGCGTCGATCAGGTCTTGCGTCAAGCCGTCCGTCAAATACGCGCGGCTATTGTCGCCGCTCAGATCTGCAAAGGGCAGCACCGCAATCGTCGGCTTCTCGGCCCCGGCTCGAGCCGCCGGCTCGGAGCCTATGAATGCCCGCCAGCCGCTGGCAACACCGATCGCTATAAGGCCGGCAACCAGCAAGACCGTAAGCACGACTGCCGCCCGCTTGGCGGCGCCCCAACGCCGGCGGCCGGGTGCCGCCGGCGATGCGCCGACGGCAGGCTTTGGCGCTTCATTCGGCTCCCGCTCTGCAATCGAATTCGGTGCATCATCTGATGCCGGGACGGCAAGCGGCGACACTGCGCAGTCCAGCCGATAGCCGCGGCGCGGCACCGTTCGGATCAGGCGCGGGCCGTCCTCTCCCAGCGCCCGCCGCAACTCACCCACACTCTGCACCAGCGTGTCGTCGGTGACCGCCAAATCCGGCCAGACGACCGAAAAAAGCTCGTCCTTCGAGACGAGCCGAGCGGAATTTTCGACGAGATGATCGAGGACCGCAAAAGTCTTTGGGCGAAGCGGGATTTCAGCGCCGTCACGCATCAAGCAGCCGCGGCAACGATCCAGAACATAGCGGTCAAACCGCAGTCGCGAGCCAAGTCCCGGCGTTGACGTTCCCGCGCCCGTCCCGGTTATTCCAGTGCTGATCGAAGACGGGTCCACGAGAGCCGATCTTGACACCTGCTGAGGGAAGAAGCCAAGCCTCGACAGATAGCCATCACATGGCTATCTGTCGCCGATGAGCACACATAGCGTCGCCGAGGCCAAGAACCAGCTGTCGAAGCTGATCGATCGCGCTCTCAAGGGCGAGGGCGTCGTCATCACCCGGCGCGGGGAGCCGGTCGTCGAGCTGAAGCCGGTGCGGCCCGCGCCGCGCCCGATCACCGCAGCCGACATCGAATGGCTGCGCGCCCGGCGTGTCGGCAGGGTCATGCCCAAGAGCGACGCCGGTCAGATCGTCAGCGATCTTCGCGATGAAGGCGAAAAGCGAGCCTTTACCTCGATGCGAGCGTCCTCGTCGCCCTGTTTGTGATCGATTCGGCAAATGCTCTCGCCGAAACCTTCCTCTCCGACAACGCGGAAATTCTTGTGGTCAGCGATTTCGGCATAGCGGAGTTTGCATCCGCTGTGGCACGGCGCGTGCGGATGGGCGAGCTCACACGGCAAGATGGACAGCTCGCGTTCCTGAACCTAGACGCATGGGTGGCCCGTACCGCTAGCCGACAAGAAATCGTGACCACCGACATCCGAGCAGCTGACGCTATCTTGCGGCGGCCGAGATAAACCTTCGTACCCCAGACGCCATCCACATCGCGCTGACGCAGCGCCTCCGCGGGACCCTTGTGACCTTCGACCGGAACTTGGCCGCCGCTGCCCGCGCGCTCGGTGCAGCAGTAGCATTGCCCTGAATCTGTTGTCTGCAGGGTTCGAAATCAGCATTCTTTCACAATAAGGCCGTTCAGCAAGCGAGCGCCAAGCCGATGAGATACGATCAAGCAATCAACATCGAGGACCTGCACAAGATTGCCCGGCGCAAATTGCCGAGAGTGATTTTCGACTATATCGAGGGCGGGGTGGAGGACGAGCGCGGGCTCGCGCGCAACGAGGCCGCGTTCAAAAAGCACCGCCTATTGCCGCGCTATCTCGTCGATGTGTCGAAGCGCGACCAGTCGTGGAGCGTCTTCGGCCATACCTATTCGAGCCCGTTCGGGATTTCGCCGACCGGCGGCGTCGGGCTCTACCGGCGCGAGGGCGAGGTCATGCTCGCTGAGGTCGCCGCCGCGATGAACATCCCCTA
Organism: Allostellaceae bacterium; assembly: GCA_036404275.1. Classification (GTDB taxonomy): domain Bacteria; phylum Pseudomonadota; class Alphaproteobacteria; order ATCC43930; family CGMCC-115725; genus AP-15. Next base: position 5,031 of record DASXAM010000222.1, on the reverse strand, counting down.
CATCATGTCGGGCGGCAGCAACGCCTCGATGGAAGAGGCGCTGCGCGTCGCGCCCAACAATGTCTGGTTTCAGCTCTACGCCGCCAAGGACGGCAACGTCACCGACGCATTGATCGGCCGGGCGCGCGACGCCGGCGCCGGCGCCCTGGTTCTGACCGTCGATGTGCCGGTGCATCCCAAGCGCGAGCGCAACTGGCGCAACGGCTTTTCCAACGTGCGCAACGGCGGGGTGCTGGAAGCGCTGAAACTGAAGCCGTCGATCATCCTCGAGGCGATGACCCATCCGGCCTGGGTCATGGAATATGTCCGCCTCGGCGGCGCGCCGGGATTAGGGAATTGGGCGCCGCATGCCGGCAACGGCGCCGGCAAAGCCGAAAGCATCGCCTTTGGCCGCAGCCAGACCCCGGCTTCGGCGCAGACCTGGCGCGACCTCGAACGCTATCGGCGGCTGTTCCCGCGCCCGCTCGTCGTCAAGGGCATCCTCAACCCTGCCGATGCGATCCGCGCCGCCGAGATCGGCGTTGACGGCATCATCGTCTCGAACCATGGCGGGCGCCAGCTCGACCAGGCGCCGGCCTCGTTGGATGCATTGCCGGCAATCAAGGCGGCGGTCGGCGACAAGCTGACGGTGATGCTCGACAGCGGGGTGCGCCGCGGCGCCGACATCCTGGTGGCACTCTGCCTCGGCGCGCAATTCTGCTTCTTCGGCCGGCCAACGCTCTACGGCGCGGTCGCCGGCGGCGTCCCGGGCGTCAAGAAAGCGGTCGATATCTTCAAAGGCGAGATCGACCTCGTCATGGCCCAGATCGGTTGCCCGAGCCTGGACCAGCTCGGCCCCGACTTCCTGTGGCGCGACGATTGGACCCAGAACCGCTGAACTCAGAGCCGCCGCCGATCTAAATCGCGAGCAGTAACCGTAGAGTTGCAAAAGCGGCGCTACTTTGCTATGATTACTGCGCGCGTCAACTGAAGAAAATCGGCGCCAAGCCGTGACGCGGGAGGAGGCACTGCCCGATGGGTGCGGCGCTCGCCAGCGTTGTTCGGCCGGTTTTTGCGCCGGCTGTGCCGGTCCATCGGCTCGTCGAGCGGCAGACGGTGCGGAGACCCGGCGCCGTTGCTGTTGTTTATCGTGACACTCTGCTGACCTTCGCCGAGCTCAATCGCCGTGCTGATGGCCTAGCCGATCAGCTCAGGGCGGCTGGGGTCGGACGCGGCGCAGTCGTAGCCCTCTATATGGAGCGCTCGGCAGACGCGGTTGCGGCGCTGCTCGGCGTGCTCAAAGCGGGTGCCGCCTACCTGCCGATCGATGCCAGCTTCCCGGCCGAGCGAGTGGCCGCCATTGTCGCCGATTCCGGGGCCGCGCTGGTCCTGAGCGATAGCGAAGCGACTTCGCCGCCGCCGGGTGCTTGGCGGGTCGCTTTCGACAACCGCCGAGCTTCGCCGCCAGCACAATCGGACGGTTCTTTGCAAGACCTGGCGCTCGTCCTTTACACCTCGGGCTCCACCGGCGCACCGAGAGGCGTGGAGATCACCCATGCCAATCTCGCCAATAACGTTTTTGCTTGGGAGGAGACCCACCGAATTTCGACAATGAGGGTGCTGGCGCAGACCGCGTTCTTTTCCTTTGCAGTGTTCCAGAGCGACGTCTTTCGCGCGCTGTGTCTCGGTCTCACCCTGGTGATCTGCCCGCGCGACGTGCTGCTGTCGCCGCGCGCGCTGTTGCAGCTGATGCGGCGCGAAGGGGTCGGGTTTCTCGAAGCCGTGCCGAGCCTGATGCGTAGTCTGCTGACTTTTCTCCACGTGCATAACGGCAGCCTCGATTTCTTGCGGGCTTTGGTCGTCAGCGCCGACCGCTGGTATGTCCGCGAGCACCGGGAGGCCCAGCGCCTGCTGTCGCCAGCGGCGCGGCTCAGCCACGTCTACGGTCTCTCGGAGACCACCTTCGACAGCACCTGGTATGACGGCCCAACCGAGATGCTGCCGCCAAACGGGCTGGTGCCGATCGGTCGACCCTTCCCCAACATCCGCACCTATGTGCTCGACGACAAGCTGCGCCCGGCATCGATAGAGGGAGAAGGCGAGATCTATGTCGGCGGCGCCGGTGTGGCGCGCGGCTACCGCAGCCGCCCGGACCTGACCGCGGCGCGGTTTTTGCCGAGCCCCTTTGTCGGCGGCGATCGGCTGTTTCGCACCGGCGATCTCGCCCGCCTTCTTGCCGACGGCGCCATCGCGCTGGTTGGCCGGCGCGACCAGCAAGTGAAAATCCGCGGCTTCCGCGTCGAGCTCGGGGATGTCGAGGCGGCGGTCGAAGCCCACCCCGACATCCGCCAGGCCGTCGTCGAGCCGCGGGCGAGCGCAAGCGGACGCGACCAGCTCGTCGCTTACTACGTGGCGCAGCGGCCGTGCGACCCCGCCGCGTTGCGCAGCTTTGTTGCGGAAAAGCTGCCGGAGTTCATGGTTCCGTCGCTGTTTTTCGCGGTCCCCGGCATGCCATTGACCCCGGCCGGCAAGGTGGACCGCCGCGCGCTCCCCGACCCGTTGGCGACTGCGGTCGCCCGGCCGGTCGGACGCAGCGAAGAGCCGGAGGCGATCATCGGCCGCATCGTCGCCGAAACCCTCGGCGCCGCGGCTCTTTCGCCGACCGAGCCGCTACGCGAGCGCGGGCTCGATTCTTTGGCAATGAGCGCCATTCTGGTGGGCATCGAGGACGCCTTCGGGATTGCGATCGATAGCGCCGACATCACCCCCGAGCTCTTCGAATCGATTGCCACCCTGAGCCGCCATGTCCGGGGCGATCTCGCCGAGGCACTGCGTGACCCGCCCCGAGCCGCTATTTCTGTCGGGTAGCGCCGGACCGCTATTCGCCCTCTATGTTCCGGCCGCAGGACCAGGCGGCCGTGGCGTTCTCGTGATACCGCCCCTCGCCGAGGAAATGAATCTGGCGCGCAGAATATTGCGGCGCCAGGCAGCCGCATTGGCAGCGGTCGGCATTGCCGCGCTGCTGCTCGACCCATTTGGCACCGGCGACAGCGCCGGCGATTTCGCCGAGGCGCGATGGAAGATCTGGCTCGCCGATGTCCAGGTCGGGGCCGCGGCGCTCGCCGCTCGCGGCGTGCGACAAATCGGGCTCTTTGGCATCAGGTTTGGCGCATTGCTGGCGGCCGCAGGGGCACCGGGCTTGGCCTCGCCGTGTTTTGCCACGGTGCTCTGGCAGCCGGTGCTGCACGGGCGCAGCCAGCTCGACGAGCTGCTGCGTCTCGGCATGCTTGGCGCGGTCTCGCACGGGCGCCGCCCAATGACGGTCGAAACTGCACGCAGCTCACTCGCGGCCGGGAACCCGGTCGAGGTTGCCGGCTATGAGATCGCCCCTGCGCTGGCCCGGGCGCTCACAGCACTCGATCTCGCAGGTTTCCCCGATAAGGCGCTCGGCAGGATCGCCTGGTTCGATATCGGACGCGATCCAGCACCGCCGGTGCTCGCCTTGCGCGCGGAATGCATCGCTCTTTGGATGGCGCACGGGCTGCCGGTCGAGCGTCGGTCGTTTCCGGGCCCGGCATTCTGGGCGTTGCCGGGGAGTGCCGCGGCACCGGCACTGATCGCGGCAACGACGGCTGCCTTTGCGGCGGAGCCATGACTGCCGAGATCGCGGTGTCCTTCGCCCTACATGGCGAAACCAGGATCGGCATTCTGCATCTGCCTGCGGCGCAGACCCGTTGCGGCGTGCTAATCGTCGTTGGCGGCTGGCAATACCGGGTCGGCAGCCACCGCCAGTTTGTTCAGCTCGGCCGGGCTTTGGCTAGCGCGGGCGTCGCGGTCTTTCGGTTCGACAGCCGCGGCATGGGCGACAGCGACGGCGAGCCGGGCGAGCCGGAGCCGGCGGAGCACCTCGGCCCGGAAATTTGCGCGGCGCTCGACGCTTTTGCGGAGCACTCGGCTGGGGTTCGCGATTTCATCCTATGCGGTCTTTGCGACGGCGCGTCGGCCGCTCTGATCTATGCGCCCGGCGATCCGCGGGTGAAGCGCCTCATGCTGCTCAACCCATGGCTCGGCAGCCCGCAAGGTGCCGCGCAGGCCATGCTTCGCCACCACTATCGGCGTCGGCTGCGCAGCCCGGATTTCTGGCGCAAGCTAGCCCGCGGCGGCCTCGACCTGGCGGGCTCGGCCCGTTCACTGTCTGCGACCCTGCGCGCGGCTCGCGGCCGCAAGCGCGAGGGCGTTGACCAAGCGTTGCCCGATCCCGTGGCCGAGGCCGGAGCACGCATCGACCGGGCGATGGCGCAATCACTGGACCGCTTTGCCGGCCGCATTCTGTTGGTGCTGAGCGGGCAGGACCGGACAGCAGCGCAATATGCCGATCTTGTCGCGTCCTCGCCGCGTTGGCAGGCGCTGTTCCACAACGGCCGCGCCACCCGGCTCGACCTGCCCGAAGCCGACCACACCTTTTCCCGCCGCGAGCAGCACGACAGCTTGGTGCGAAGCATGCTCGATTGGTTGTGCAGCGGGTAAGGCGAAGCCGGGCGGGACGCTCCGTCAGTCGCCGGCGATTTGCGCCGCCGGACGCGCCGCCGCCGGCCGGTCGAGGGCGCTGTCCATCTCCTCGAAGGTACGGCCCTTGGTCTCGGGGCCGAACACCCAGAAGCCGACGACGCCGAGCAGGTACCAGCAGGCGAAATAGATAAAGGCCGGGCCCAACATTTTCAGGTTGGGTGCCGCCGGCTTGATGATGTCACCCGCACCCATGATCAGCGCTAGGCCGAAGGGGCCCAGCACCTTGCCGCTCAAATTTCCGACGCCGTAGCTCAGCCCCATGCCGCTCGAACGCAGGCGGGCCGGCCAGATCTCGGCCATATAGGGGCCGACCACCGTGTAGATGGCGCTGCTGAAAAAGCCTTGGGCGATGATCAGCATGTAATAGAGCGACCAGGTGCCAATAAAAACGTTGTAGAGATAGCCGGCACAGATGATCAGCAACGCTGCCGCTACGCAATAGAGCGTGCCCGAGCCGCGCCGGCCCAACGGCTCGATCAGCGC
>DASXAM010000221.1:0-6158 GCA_036404275.1 Allostellaceae bacterium | reverse complement strand
TGGCAGCAAGGCAAGCGCCCGCCCGGCCCGCTGGGGCTGATGCAGGCGGTCGCGCAGCGGCTCAGCCCATCCGATGTTGCGGCCGTGGCCCAGTGGTTCGCGGCCCAGCCGGCTGGAGGCGGCCGATGAGGATACCAAGCCTCGCCCTCTTCCTGGTCGCGGGCATCGCTTTGGCTGGCGCGCCGGACACCGCTCGGACGGAGATGGCTTCGAACGCGCCGGATCCCACAAGCCCCAACCCGAGCGCCGCGTTCCAGCCGCCCGCAAAAGAAGCGATCCCGCCCGGCCCTTATGGCGACATGGTCAAGCTCGGCCGCGACGTTTTCCGCGAGACCGGCAAATATGCGCGGCCTTTCGTCGGCAACGAACTTACCTGCGGCAACTGCCATCTCGATGCCGGCAGGCTCGCCGATTCGTCACCGATGTGGGCGGCATGGGTGGCTTTTCCCGCGTATCGGGCCAAGAACCACCACGTGAATACCTTCCAGGAGCGGCTGCAGGGCTGCTTCCAATTCAGCATGAACGGCAAGGCACCGCCATTTGGCGACAAGGTGCTGGTTGCGCTCGAAACCTACTCGGCCTGGCTCGCGCAGGGCGCGCCGGTCGGCACCAGCCTGCCGGGCCGCGGCTATCCAAGGCTGAAAACTCCCCCGCTGCCGCCCGACTACGTGCGCGGCCGGACCGTCTACCAGCAGCATTGCGCGCTGTGTCACGGTCCTGATGGGGCCGGGCAGTCGGCGGGTGGACAGGTCGTGTTCCCGCCGCTATGGGGCGCCAACTCCTATAATTGGGGCGCCGGCATGCACATGGTCAATGCGGCGGCCGACTTCATCAAAGCGAACATGCCCTTCGGGCTCGGCGGGACACTTTCCGACCAGGATGCCTGGGACGTGGCCTTGTTCGTGGACAGCCACGAGCGTCCGCCAGACCCGCGCTTTACCGGCAATCTCGGCGAAACAAGGCGGCTGTTCCACAACTCGCGCTGGTCGATGTATGGGCAAACCGTTGCCGGGCACGTGTTGGGCAGTGGGTTGATGCCGCCAGGAGGCACCGGGCAGCAGAAATAAACGGCTCGATGGATGAGATTTCTGGAACTGGGGCGCAACCTCACCTTGTCCGAACCGGCGGGGCAAAAATGAACCCCAAGGATACTCCGTGCTTTAAATGGGGCTGGTAGAGCACTGCTTTCGGGAGGAAGGGGCCGGAGGTTCAAATCTCTCACGCCCTGCAGACAGCCAAGGCGTTCGGTCTCGCCGTGCCGCAAACGCTGCTGGCGCAGGCCGACAAGGTCATCGCCTAGGTCATAAACCGCGTTGGAATGACTCAACAAAAATCGTAAGGCCGTCGTAAGAAACAAAACGGCCGGTCGTAAAGCTTCTCGCCGCGACCGACGGTAGGTGTGCGGTCGGCGTTCATGCGCCGATCGAGGGAGGATTTGGGATGCGCATCTATGGGATCGCAGCGGGCTTGGCGGCGGCGGCAATGACGATCGGGTTCGGACCGGGCGCGGCGTCGGCGCAGCAATCACAGCTCGCCCCCGGCATAGAGGCCGAGGTGCTGGGGACGGTGGAGGCCGGCGACAATTGTCCGGGGCACGTGCTGCGGATGCGCCGCATCACCTTTGCGCCGGGCACGTCGATCCCGATGCACTCGCACAAGACCCACCCGGAAGTGTCGCTCGTCACCGACGGCACGCTAACCAACACGCTCAAAGGACAGCCGCCGCAAGAGCTGACGGCCGGCAGCCCGGTTTTGAACGGCCCCGAAGTCGAGCATCTGCCGGCCAACCGGAGCAACAAACCGGTCACGGTCCTCAGCATCGACCTGATCAAGCAAAAGTAACGTCACTCTTCCGGCACGCCGGCCTTGCTCCAACCCGCAACGTAAATTGCGGCGACCGTGGCGGCGAGGCCTTTCGGCAGGTCGCGCGTGAGCGCGGCTATTGTCGGCTCCGATTGCAGTTCGCGCAATCGCGCCTGGCATTCAAGCGCGTCCTGAAGCCGGCCGAGATGGCCGCACAGCGACAGCTTGAGCCGCAACGCCGGAGCTCCGGAATTCTCACGCAGCGCCGCCTCGGCCCACCGCAACCCTTCTTCGTATTCTCCGAGCCTCAGATGGGCTAGGGAAAGCGCCGAGCAGAAGGAGAACATGGCGGGGTCGCGCGGGCTCAGGCGAATCGCCTGACGGGCCGAAACGATCGCCTCCTCCGGCCGATCGAGATAAGCGAGTACCAGCGCGCGGTGGCCGAAGGCGAGCGCAAAACTCGGATTGAGCACGATCGCCCGGTCGAGCGCGCTGAGCGCCGCGTCGTTGTCGCCGGCCAGAATCGACAGGGGCAAGCCGGCAAAATCGAGCACCCAAGGATCGTCGCCGCCGGCCGCAATCGCCTGCCGCGCCATTCGGATCCCTTCCTCAACCTCGGCGCCGCCAGCCGGGATCCAGTGCCGGTTGAAGCGCATCATCTGCGAGAGCGCCACCCTCGCCATCGCCGGAGCGTAGCCGGGATCGCGTGCGAGGGCTTCTCGGGCCAAGCGAACCGACTCGGCCAGACCCTCTTTGCTTCGCTTGGAGACTTCGGCCTGTGCCCGAAGATAGAGGTCGTAGGCGTCGAGGCTGTCCGTCGGCTTGCGGCGGGCGCGCTCGACCTCGGCAAGGCGCAATCTGGGCTCGATCGCGCCGGCGACGCCGGCCGCCACTTGGTCCTGCAAGGCAAAAACATCGTCGAGGGCGCCGTCAAAATGCTCGGCCCAAATATGGGCGCCAGTCGTCGTGTCGATCAGCTGGCCGGCGATGCGCACGCGGTTGCCGGATTTGCGCACCGAGCCTTCGAGCACATAGCGCACCCCCAATTCGCGCGCGACTTCCCGCACGTCGATGATCCGGCCTTTGTAGATAAAGCTCGAATTGCGGGCGATCACGAACAACCACGGAAAGCGGGCGATCGCGGTCGTGATTTCTTCGACGATGCCGTCCACGAAATATTCCTGCTCGGCGTCGCCCGTCAGATTGTCGAACGGCAGGACCGCGATCGCCGGCTTGTCCTCGGCCGGGAGAGATGCGGCGGGTGCTGCGGGCTCCAACACCCCGACGACCTCGCCAACAAAGCGCACGCCCTTGCGGTTAAAGGTGCGGACGAGCCGCTGTGCCTTGCCGTCGTCGCCAAGCGCCCGGCGCACCGCGTTGATGCGAGTCGTCAGCGCCGCTTCGGAAACGATCCGCCCGTCCCATACCGCCTGCAGCAGATCCTCCTTGCTGACCACCCGGTTGCGGTTTTGCACGAGATATGCGAGCAGATCGAACGCCTTCGGCTCAAGCTCGATCGGCCTGCCGTCGCGGCGCAACTCCCGGCGTTCGAGATCGAGTCGGCAATCGCCAAACGCCAGCACCACCGCCACCTCCCGCAAACCTCCCAACCCGCGCCGTTGGCGAAAATCATAATACCGCGGTAAGGCCGAAAAAAGCCGGCCGTAAAGTCTTTTGCCGCGATGCACGCTTAACTGTCGGCAAGTTGCTTTCGCGGGAGGTCGTCATGAAGCGTTGGGGAGCTCGACCAGTTCTGGCTGCGGCCACGCTTTTTGCGCTTTGGGCTCTGCCTGGGGCGCGGGCCGACACTGCAGCAAAACCCGACGAGGAGGTCGATTTCGAGATCTCCTGCAATCCGGCGGTGCAGCCCGCCTTTAAGCACGCGGTCTGGACCATGCACTCGTTCTGGTATCTCGAATCGGTGAAGGATTTCACCGCGGTTGCGAATGCCGATCCGGGCTGCGCGATGGCCTGGTGGGGTGTCGCGATGAGCCATTGGCACGAGCTGTGGGCGCCGCCGACGCCGGCGGAGCTGGCGGCGGGTTCGGCCGCCGTCGCCAAGGCCGAGGCGATCGGCGGCAAGACCGAGCGCGAGAAGGGCTACATCGCAGCGATCGCCCTCTTCTACCAGGACAGCGGCACGCTCCCTCACCACACCCGCGCGGTCGCCTACGAGAAGGCGATGGCGGACCTGCATCAGCGCTATCCGGAGGACCGCGAGGCGGCGATCTTTTATGCGCTCTCGCTCGACGCGACCGCACTCCCGAGCGACAAGACCTACGCCAATCAGAAGCAGGCGGCGGCGATCCTCGAACCGCTCTTTGTCGCCGAGCCGAACCATCCGGGGGTCGCGCATTACCTTATCCACAGCTATGACGAGCCGCCGCTCGCCGCGAAGGGGCTGCCGGCGGCGCGCCGCTATGCCAAGATCGCGCCCTCGGTGCCGCACGCGCTGCACATGCCCGGGCACATCTTCACCCGGCTCGGCTACTGGCAGGAATCGATCGACGCCAACCGGCGCGCTGCGGCGGCGGGCCAGGCCTATGCCAAGGCGGCATTTGGCGAGGGTGTCGCCCTTGCCCAGTCGCTGCATGCGATGGACTATCTCGCCTATGCCTATCTCCAAAAGGCGGAGGACCAGAAGGTCCTGGCGGTGATCGACGAGATCGGGACCTTCAAAAAGGCGTCGCCGCACACCCGCGGTACGGCCTATGCGATGGCCGCGATCCCGGCGCGCTATGCGCTCGAACGGCGGGACTGGACGCTGGCGGCAAAGCTCGAACCGCCCAAGGCGGATGTCGGCTGGGACAAATTCCCGCCGGCCCAGGCGATCATCGACTTCGCCCGCGCCATCGGCGACGCGCACACCAAGGACCTCGATGCCGCCAAGGCAGAGATCGATAAGCTCGCTGCCATCCGCGACGCCCTCAAGGGCAAGAGCAAATACTGGTCGGACCAGGTCGAGGTCGAGCGCCTGGCGGCCGCGGCGACGTTGGCGCAGGCGGCGGGCCGGCACGACGATGCGGCGCAGGAAATGCGCGCCGCCGCCGATCTCGACGACGCCACGGACAAGAGCAATGTGACCCCCGGCGATATCCTGCCGCCGCGCGAGCTCCTGGGCGACCTGCTGCTCGAGCAGGGCAAGCCGGCCGCCGCCTTGGCCGAATACAAACGCTCGCTCGCCGCCGCCCCCAACCGCTTCCGCAGCCTGATTGGCGAGGCCCGCGCCGCCAAGCAAGCGGGTGACGCAGCGGCAGCGCACGAGGCCTACCGCAAGCTCCTCGCGCAGTGCCCGTCGGCGGCGCCCGAGCGGCCCGAGCTGGCGGAAGCCAAAGCCTATCTGACAAACTGAGCCAGCAAACTGCGGTGACGATCTGCTCGACCTTGCCATCGACACAGTATTCCTGCTCCGGATCACCGACGACCCGGTGAGATGTGACGAGCGGCTAATTTCAGCGACCTGTTTGACCCGCGGCTTTGCAAGGTTGCGGCGGCGGGGTACACCTGTTGCGCCGAATCGATCGTCGGCGGGAGCGGGCATGAGAACAGGTGCCGATTATCGGCGCGCGTTGCGCGATGGCCGCCGCGTCTGGGTCATGGGCGAGGGGCTGGTCGAGGATGTGACGACGCATCCCGCGACCCGCGCGATGGTCGAGGAATATGTCGCCTGGTACGATCGCCTCGCCGACCCGGAATGGGCCGAGACCGCGCTCCGTCCAGCCGATCAGACCCCCTGGGCCTATGTCGTGCCGAAAAGTGCCGCCGATCTCGAAGGCATGGGCCGGTTCTTTTCGGCGACGACGTTTCTGTCCGCCGGCAACATCACCCACACGCCCTGCTACGGCCATTTGATCGCGCTCGGTGTTGAAGCATCGGCGCGCGAGCACGCGGTGTCGGCCGAGCAGGCCGAAAACGCCCGGCGCTACCGCGCGATGATCGCCGAGACCGGGCGGTTTCTGACCTTTTGCGGCGGCGGGCCGACGATCGGCTACCGCCTGCGCGGCGACCCAGCCGAGCGCGCCGCTCTCAAAATCGTGCGCGAAACCGACAAGGGCCTCGTCTTGCGCGGCAAGATCGGCATGCATACGAGCCCGGCCTATGCCGAGGACCTTTATGTCGGCAGCATTTCCGGGCTGCAGATCGACGGCCGGCATGTCACCTTTATCGTGCCGGTCGCGGCAAAGGGCGTGACCGTGCTGTGCCGCAAGATCGCGGTGCGCGACCCGAACCCGTTTGTGGCACCTCTGTCGAGCCGGTTCGACGAGCTCGACGGCCAGATGTGGCTCGACGACGTGCTGGTGCCTTGGGAGAGCGTGTTCTATCTCGGCCAGTCGCCGGAGCCGGTCGTGCGCTGG
>DASXAM010000220.1:0-3231 GCA_036404275.1 Allostellaceae bacterium | reverse complement strand
GACATAGCGCACCGCCACCTGCCGGGTCGCCGGCCAAAAGGTCGCATAAAACCGCGGCCGGAACGGGCGGTAGGTGTCAAAGCCGAGATCGTATTTGCGCGCCGTGCTGTCGTCGCCGAGGATGATCGTCTGCGCCACCGGACCCGCGCTCCACACCCGATAGTCGCCGTTCGCCAGCATCGTCCGCGCCGAGACGGTCTTGGAGGCACCAGTACTGGTGTTCTTGAGCGTCATGGTTGCGTTGAAATCGTAGCTCGGATCGAGCATCTGCGCGCTCGACAGCGGCGTATGGCTGCCCGGAGCCTGGTTTTGAAAGGTCAGGGTCAGCGAGCCGCTCGCCGGGATCGACGGGACCACCACCGCGATCACGGCAAACTCGACCGAGCCGTCGGGGTAGCGGTTTTTGACATCGGCCTGGCTTGCCGCCGGCACGCCGTTGATTAAAACCCGCGGCTCGTCCGCGATATCACCGTCGACAAAAGGCCGGCCGAACTGCAGCGGATAGTTCAGCTGCGCCACCCCGCTCCGGTTGGTAATCGTCATCGTGTTGGTTGCAACCGTGGTCATTCCCGCGTCGGCCATCGCCAGCCGCGGAATACCGCCGGCAGAAGCAAGTAATGATACAACACAAACCATCACATATTTGCGCATTGTTCCCTCACCGCACCTGACTGAGCCCGACTATCTGATGGCTATAATCGGTGTCACTACGTATACAACAAGGTCAGCTTAATAAATATTTGACAAGGTCTCGCGATAGTGCGGCATTTTGAGCGGATTTATGTTAGTTGCTGCTGAGCCGTGCCGAGTGGTGCAATCGAGGGCACCGCTGCGTTTCGGGGCCGAGCCCGAGCCCGAAACCAGCTCAAACGTGAGGAGCCGCCCTTAGAGCGTGTCGGCGTTTTTTTCGGCTCGCCGCCGCATCAGCCGCCCCGAAAAAAGCCGTAGCGCCGGAGAGGGCGGGCGAGCACAGTTGCTTGCACAGCAAACGCCAATTGCAGGAGGCCCGCTATGCCGCAATCGCAAATCCCGCCCGGCCGCCACGCCCCGGTCCGCCCGGATTGGCTCGACAAGCGCCGCGAGGAGATCATCGAGCCCGATCTGCCGATCGTCGATCCGCACCATCACATGTGGGACCGGCCCGGCAACCGCTATCTCTTTCAGGATCTGCTGACCGATACCGGCAGCGGCCACAACGTCGTCGCGACCTGTTTCGAGGAATGCCGCGAGATGTACCGCGCCGATGGTCCGCAGGAGCTGAAATCGCTCGGCGAGACCGAATTCGTCAACGGCATCGCGGCGATGAGCGCTTCGGGCAAATACGGCAAGACCCGGTGCATCGCCGGCATCATCGGCAATGTCGATTTGCGTATCGGCGGGCGCGCCAAAGGAATCCTCGAGCAGCACGTCACGATCTCGGGCGGACGCTTCAAAGGCATCCGCAACGGCGCCACCTGGCACGCCGATCCCGACCTTGCGATTTATTGTTCGGGAGCGCCCGAGGGGCTCTATCGCGACCGGAATTTCCGCGAAGGCTTTGCCGGGCTCGCGGCGCTGGGCCTGAGCTTCGACGCCTGGGTCTTCCAAACCCAGCTCGACGACGTGGCCGACCTCGCCCGTGCCTTTCCCCAGGCGGTGATCGTGCTGAACCATGTCGGCGGGCCATTGGCGATCGGCCCCTATGCCGGCAAGCGGGAGGAGGCGTTTGCCGCCTGGAAGAAGTCGATCGGCGACATCGCCGCCGCCTCGCCCAACACCTACGTCAAGTTGGGCGGGCTCGGCATGAAGCTGTCGGGCTTTACGTTTTTCGAAAACGACATGCCGCCCTCCTCACAGGATCTGGAAAAGGCGTGGCGGCCCTACATCGAAACCTGCATCGAAGCCTTCGGTGCCGCGCGCTCGATGCTCGAGAGCAACTTCCCGGTCGATAAGGGGATGTGCAGCTATCCCGTCATGTGGAACGCGTTCAAGCGCATCACCGCCGGCTGCTCCGCCTCGGAAAAGACGGCCCTTTACAGCGGTGCGGCAACCAAGGCGTACCGTCTCCCGGCCTAGCCCGAGGCGAACTCTCTCGGAACGGGAAGTAAGGAATGGTGGCAAGGATCCGGCCCGCTATCGCCGCAGACGCCGCCGAATGCGGCCGCATCATCCACGCCGCATTCGCCGCGATTGCCGACGCGCACAGTTTCCCGCGTGACTTCCCTTCCGCCGAGATGGCGATCGGCGTTGCGCGCATGCTGATCGACGATCCCGGCGTCTACGGGGTCGTCGCCGAATGCGGTGGGCGGGTCCTCGGCAGCAATTTCCTCGATGAGCGCTCGTCGATCGGCGGGATCGGGCCGATCACGGTCGATCCGGCGGCGCAGAACGCGGGCATCGGGCGTCGGCTGATGGAGGCCGTCATCGACCGCGGCGTCGCGCAAAAGCTGGCCGGCCTCCGACTGTTGCAAGACGGTTTTCACAACCGCTCGCTGTGCCTCTATACGACCCTCGGCTTTGTTACGCGCGAGCCGATTTCGTGTCTGCAAGGCGCGCCGCTCGGGCTTTGGTTGCCCGGCTACGATGTGCGCCCGGCCGCCGCCGCCGACCTCGTCGCCGGCAACGCGCTCTGCCGCCGGGTGCACGGCTTCGAGCGCAGCGCCGAGCTCGCCGGTGCCATCGCCCGCGGCACGGCGACCGTCGTCGAGCATCTTGGGCGGATCACCGGCTACGCTGCGGAGATCGGCTTTTTCGCGCATGCCGTCGGCGAGACCAACAATGATCTGAAAGCGCTGATCGGCGCCGCAAAAGCCTTTGCCGGCCCCGGCTTTCTGCTGCCGACGCGCAACCATGACCTGTTCAGCTGGTGCCTCGCGCACGGTCTCAAGCTCGTCAAGCAGCAAACCTTGATGACGATCGGTCTCTACAACGAGCCGCAAGGCGTCTGGCTGCCAACGATCCTCTATTAGCGGCCGGGGAACCGAAGGCGGAGAGGAAAATGCGAGGCGTTGGAAGGGCACTTTGCCGCCTTCAACGCCATGGATGCCGATGCAATTATGAAGCTCTATGTACCGGGACAATCCCGGTCGATCGCCGGTCGGCCGGGGGTGCCGTCAAAAGGGTTTGTGTCAGCAGGCGAGGGGTGCTGAGGCCCTGGTTGCGGTTTTCATGGTTGAAGACGGCGAACAGGATGCGGTCCATCGAGGTGCGATCCGAGAAGACGCCCATCGGCCGGGTTCGCCGCCGGACTTC
>DASXAM010000219.1:0-25823 GCA_036404275.1 Allostellaceae bacterium | reverse complement strand
GGCAGGCCGGTCATGCGGGTTTTAATTCTCGGTGGCGATGGCTATCTCGGCTGGCCGACGGCGCTGCATCTCGCCGGCGCCGGCCATGAGGTCATGGTCGCCGACAATTACTTGCGCCGCACGATCGCGCGAAGCACCGGTTCCGAGGCGCTGTTCGAGGCGCCGAATCTGGACACGCGCGCCGACATTTTTCGATCGGTCAGCGGCCACCGGGTCGAGGTCGCGATCGGCGATTGCGCCGATATGATGTTCCTCGATGCGATATTTGCGGGCTTTTTGCCCGATGCGGTCATCCACTACGCCGAGCAGCCCTCGGCGCCGTATTCGATGCGCGGCTTCCACGAGGCCCAGCTTACGCTGCGCAACAATCTCGGGGTGACCTTCAATCTGATCTGGGCGATCCTGCGCCACAAGCCGGACTGTCACATCGTCAAGCTCGGCACTATGGGCGAGTACGGTACCCCCAACATCGATATTGAGGAAGGTTGGATTACGATCGAGCACAAGGGACGTAAAGACAAATTTCTATTCCCGCGCCAATCGGGCAGCCTTTATCATACGACAAAAGTGTTGGATACCGACCTGCTTTGGTTTTATGTGCGCACCTGTAACTTGCGGGTGACGGATTTGATGCAGGGCCCGGTTTACGGGTTGTCGACCTGGGAATGCGAAAGCGACCCGCGGCTCTTGCCGAATTTTCACTACGACGACATTTTTGGCACCGTGGTGAACCGGTTTCTGGTTCAGGCAATCGCCGGGGTGCCGCTGACCGTGTATGGGAAAGGCGGGCAGACCCGCGGCTATCTCAACCTGAAGGACACGCTGCAATGCGTGCGGCTGGCCACGGAGAAACCGGCCGCACCCCATGAATTGCGCGTCTTCAATCAGTTTACCGAGCAATTCACGGTGAACGAGCTCGCCGACCGAGTGCAGCGCGTCGGCCGCGCCATGGGTTTCCCGGTCGGGATCGAGTCGATTCCCAATCCGCGCAAGGAGCAGGAGGAACATTATTACAATGCGGCGCATTCCGGCCTGCTCGAGCTCGGTTTGCAACCGCACTACATGACGGACGAGGTATTGGCGGCGATGATCGAGACGATCTTGCCGTATCGGGCGAATATCGAGGCCGCCAAGATTATGCCACGGGTGCGCTGGTCGTAAGGCCCGCCCGGCGGGCTGCGTCCGCAGGCTCTTTTTCGGAGCCGCGCAACGGTGATCGTGCCAAATCTGTTGCGGTCGTTTGCGCATCGCCGCGCCCGTACAGCGGCGTCCGAGCCGTCGCACGCGCCGGGTCAGCCGGTCGTCGGCTTTGAAGCCGCGCGTCAGGCGTTCCATCGGCTAAAGGCCAAGCGCGATCTCGTAGCGGCCGCACGCGCCCGCGTCGGTCTCCAGCTCGAAGCAAGCTTTCGGCGCTATGTCGGCTGGCTCGACGCTATGGGCTACTCGTTCGCCTCTTGCGAGGAAAGCCCGCTACGCTTCAATACTCGGCGCGTATATTTACGCTATGACGTTCATGTGCGCGACTTGTTCGGCGTCTTCCTGCTGGCAAACCTGCATGAAGAATTGCAGATCCCCGGCTCGTTCCAGATTTGCTGGGAGCATTCGCGCGCCGAGGTCCAGGCTTCGCGCCTGTTTCTCAAATTGCGGGCCTTCGATCGCCGCTTTGTACAGTTCGGCTTTCATTGCGCGCCGGAGAGCGGCTGGCTCGTCGAGCAGCGCTTTGAGGGCCGCAGCGAAAGCTTGGACAGATTTGTAACGAGCGGAGGGGTGCGCGGGCTGATGGCCGAGTGGCTCGCGGCCTTCGAGCGGGATGGTCACGACGCCCCGGTGCTGGCGCGGGCGCGGTGTGCCGCCGACATTCATCTGGAGCGCACCGCCGCTTCTTTCCGCCGCCGGTTCGGCGCGGTCAAAACGGTATCGGGGCACGGCACACCACTCTCCGCAGCTTATCTGGACACGGTGCGCGACGAGCCCCGACTCGCCGCAATCGCCGGCTACCTGCACGCGGTCGAGTATTTGACCCCGGAGCGGATCCGGCGGCACGGGTTTGAGCGCGAGCTTACGCGCTTTGACGAGACGGGCCCGTCGCTGCCGCGCATCCTGTTCGAAAACCCGATCGCCGATATGGAGACGCAGTATCGTCGCCGGATTGCGGCAGGCTGCGGCGTTGTCGTCCTGTTTCACCCGGCGACTTGGACAAGCGACCATTTTCTTCCGTTTATCGAGGCGGTGACGGCGCCCGGCTGGCTGGAGTGCGGCCGGTCCAAATGATTTCACGGTAGGGGTGCGCCCGCCGGCCGCGGTCAATCCATCCCGGCCTTGCGCAGACCGTCGAGAAAATGGTCAACACCCCGCCGGGTGCTGTAGAGCCGACTCAAGATGCCGTCGACAAAGGCGAGATTGCCGTCGAGCGCCTTCAGCTCGCCGAGCGGCGCCTGCGCCTCGGCGATCCGCCCGAGCTGCCCCAGACCCGCGACGACATAACGCAGCCCCGCCGGCCAGTTGCGGTTGAGCGCCCAAGCGCGGCGGCCGATCTCAACCGCCTCCTCGTAATGGCCCATCTGGTAATGTGCGCCGGCGAGCGCCGGCAGCCACATAAACAGCCGCGGATCGCTGGGGCTGAGGCGGATCCCCTTTTCGGCGAGCGCGATCGCCTGATCCGGCCGGTCGCGATAGGTATACATCTGGCCCAGCAGGATATGGACGGCGGCAAAGCTCGGATTGAGGTTGATCGCTTCCTGAAACTCCGCGACGGCCCGGTCCGAGCGGCTCGTCCACATGCAGACGAGGCCCAGCACGAAACGCGCCAGCGGGAAGCGGCGATCGAGCGTGACCGCATGCTGGGCCAGCTCGTAGGCTTCCTCATAGGCGGCGTCGGCATCGGACGCCCAGCCGAGATAGGCGGCGTTGCACAGCGCCAAAGCGAGCGCCGCAGTCGCCTGCGGGTATTCGGCATCGATCGCGAGCGCCCGGCGAAAGGCCGCCTGCGCCGCGCGGTTGTCTTCCTTGTTGTGGCGATAGTGGTGCCACATGCCGCGCTGGTAGAGCTCGTAGGCATCCTCGTTGCGCTGCGGCTGATCGGCGATGCGGTCGCGCTCGAATTTGAGGAGCTCGGGCTCGATGGCACCCGCGATCGTGCTGGCGATCTCGTCCTGCAACTCGAACAGGTCGGTCAAGTCGCGGTCGTAGCGTTCGGCGACGATGTGGTGGCCAGTATCGGCCTGGATCAGCTGAGCGGTGACACGCACGCGATGACCGGATTTGCGCACGCTGCCTTCGAGCACGTAGCGCACGCCGAGGTCGCGGCCGACCTTTTTGATGTCGACATGGGTGTTTTTGTAGGTAAAGGTCGAGTTGCGCGCGATCACCGGAAAGGCGCGCCAGCCGGCGAGCATCGTGATGATGTCCTCGGTGATCCCGTCGGCGAAATATTCCTGCTCCGGGTCGCCGCTGAAATTGCTGAACGGCAAGACCGCGATGGCGCGGCGATCGTCGAAGCCGGGCGCGGCCGGGGTCGTGGCGACCGCTGGTCTGTTGCCGGCCGCTGCGGCGGCGGCGCCCATCCGGTAGACCCGGACCGGGCGCGCGATGTTTTTCAATTTTTGCGGACCAAGATCGGCGAATTCGAAATCGACCTTGTCGGCGACCTGGTCGTGGACAATCTGGGTGACGCAGATGGAACCCGGCGCCGCGAGCGCCGCGAGGCGTGCGGCGACATTGACGCCATCGCCAAAGATATCGCCGTCCTCGAAAATGATGTCGCCGAGGTTGATGCCGATGCGCAGGGCGATACGCCGCTCGGGCGGCAGGTCGTCGTTGCGCCGGATGACCGCGTCACGCAGCGCTGCAGCCGAGCGCGCCGCCTCCACCACGCTGTCGAACTCGCACAGCGCCGTTTCCCCGCCCGAATTGACGACCCGTCCGCCGAATTCGCGGATCAGGGGCTCGATGACCTCATCGAGGAGCGCGTTGAGCCCGGCGAGGACATCCGCGTCGCTTTCCGGAAACAGCGGGTTGTAGCCTGCGACGAGGACCGCCGCGAGGCGGCGTCTCACTCGGTCTCTCCCTTCCTCGGACACGGCCGGCCTTCATCCCGATTGCCAGTGCGGGAATCATGGCCCCGCGCGGCGCCGCGAGAAAGTGAACCATTTCACTTCGGCGCGGCGTTTTGCTCGATCTTAGCAGAAGTGCGGCGCGCGAGCGGGGTCGATCACTCGGGCAGCTGCGCCGCGCGCAGAAGAGCGAGCTCGGTCTGCAAGCGCGCCGCATCGGCAAAGCGGATTTTGCGCAGCGTGCCGAGGCGAAATCGCGGCGCCGTGCGGACCAGCCGGTGCACGGCGTCGGCCGCTTCCTCGGTCCGGCCGAGCCGGGCCGCGGCCAATGCCAGAACACAATAAGAAAAGGCGAAGTTCTGGTTGCCCTCGATAGCCTTGCGGGCATGGGCATGGGCTTCCTCGGCGCGGCCGGTAAGCAAGGAAGCGAGCGCCAGCGCCAGCGAGGCATGATAGACCAGCGGCTCCAAAGGGCTCAGACGCAGCGCCTTTTCGGCGTGCTCGATGGCCGTCTCATACGCGCCGCACAGGCACCGCGTTAGCGCATCAAAGCTCAAAACGAGCGCCGAGTTGCCGTGGATCATGACCGCGCGATCGACCGCCGCCAGCGCCAGATCGTGGTCGCGGGTCAGCGCGGCCCGCACCGCCGCGGCGACGACGAGCGCCAGCGGCACATCGCCGCCTTCGGCGATCGCGATCCGGGCAAGGCGCTTGGCGGTTTCGCGATCCTCATCCTGCGCGCCGGGCCACGCCATTAGGTGCCGCTGCTGACGGCACCAGGCGGCCAGCGCATTGGCGCTCGGATAGTCGGGATCCAGCGCCAGCGCCCGCGTCAACAACCGCATCGCCTCGTCATTGTCGTCGGCGGTTTCGGCAAAAGCGGGGATCGACGCGCGCAACACCAGATCGTAGGCGTTCTGGCTGGGCTCCGGCTTGCGCCGGGCGCGCTCGATTTCGGCGGTGCGCAAGATCGGGCCGACCGACCCGATCACCGCTTCGACAATCCGGTCCTGCAAATCGAACGAATCGTCGAGGCTGCCGTCAAAGCGCTCGGCCCACAACCCCTGGCCGGTTTCCGCCTCGACCAGCTGGCAGCTGATGCGCACCCGCCCTCCGGCCTGGCGCAAGCTGCCTTCGACCAGATAGCGGACGCCGAGATCGCGCGCGACTTGGCGCGAATCGACCGTCCGGTTTTTGTAGCTGAAGCTGGTATTGCGGGCGACGACCGAGAACCAGCGGGCGCGCGACAATTCGGTGATCAAATCCTCGGCGACGCTGTCGAGAAAGAATTCGGCCTCGGCGTCGTCGCCCAGATTGCGAAACGGCAGCACCGCGACCGCGGGCCGCATCGAAGCTGCGGGCGTCTTCTCCGGCGCGGCGACCGGCGCTGCTGCCGGCTTGCCTGAGACGATACGGAATACACGAACCGGGCGGGCGACGTTCGCGATCTCATGCTCGCCGATATCCTCGAAGGCGAGCGGCAATCGGTCGCGGACCTGGTCGCGAACCGCCCGGCTGAGATTGATCCCGTCGGGCTCGGCCAGGCTCTCGAGCCGCGAAGCGACGGCGACACCCTCGCCATAGATGACGTCGCCGTCGGAGGCGACATCGCCCATATTGATCCCGACGCGAAAACGGATGCGCCGGTCGGCCGGTCGCTCGGCCTCGTGCTCCGCAACCGCGCGCTGCATGACGACGGCGCAGCGCACCGCGTCGACCACGCTGTTGAATTCGACCAGCAGGCCGTCGCCGGCGGTCCGCACGATGCGGCCCCGGTATTCGCCGATTTCCGGATCGACGAGGTCGCGTCGCACCGAGCGCAGCGCCGCCAGTGTGCCTTCCTCGTCGATCCCCATCAGCCGGGAATAGCCGACGACGTCGGCGCACATGATGACGGCAACCCGATGTTCGATCGCGCCATTCACCGCCCCGCTCAGCCCCCGTTTCTTTGGTCGCCGCGATAGAGGCTACTACGCGTCAGCTGTTGACGATATCCCTGACGCGGCGCGCCCGCTCAAAAGATCCCGAGATGCTGGTGCAGCTCGCCCGCGCCGCGCGGCACGGCCGGGGCCGGCAGATCGAGGACCACCCGGCCGCTGTTCAGGATGACGATGTCGTCGGCGACGTCGAAAGCGAGCTTCGGGTTCTGCTCGACCAGCACGATCGACAATCCCTGCTCCTTGAGATGTCGGATCGTCGCCATGACCTCGACGACGATTTGCGGCGCCAGCCCCTCTGAAGGCTCGTCCAGCAACAGAACCTGCGGGTTCGCCACCAGCGCGCGGCCGATCGCCAGCATCTGCTGCTCACCCCCCGAAAGGGTGCCGGCATATTGGTCGCGCCGCTCGTGCAGCCGCGGAAAGGCGGCAAATACGGTGTCGATGGTCCAGGTCGCCGCACGCCCGGCTTTCGGCTTGCGCGCGGCGACCGTCAAATTCTCGCGCACCGAGAGGCTGCGGAAGATGCGCCGCCCCTGCGGCACCAGGGCCACACCCTGCGCGGCAATCGCTTCGGGCGGCCGGCCGGCGATCGGGGTGCCGAAGACCGAGACTGTGCCGCGGGCCGGCGGCAAGGTGCCGATGACGACGTTCATGCTCGTCGTCTTGCCGGCCCCGTTGCGCCCCAGCAACCCCAGGAGGCGGCCCTCGCCGCAACGGAACGAGACGCCGTGCAGCACATGGCTGTCGCCGTAATAGGCATCGATATCGGCGAGAACGAGCGCGTCATTCGCCAAGATAAATCTCCCTGGTGCGCGGGTCCGCGACGACCTCAGCGCGCGTGCCTTCGACCACCACCCTGCCGAAATGCAGGACGGTGATCCGCTCGGCGAAATCGAGCGCGACATCCATATCGTGCTCGATCATGACGATCGTCATCGCGCGCGGGATCGCCTCCAGCAATTGCCGCACGTCGTGTCGCTCCTCGGCCGACAGCCCGGCAAACGGCTCGTCCAACAGCAACAGGCGCGGGTTCTGCGCCAGCGCCATCGCGATCTCGACCCGGCGGCGCTCGCCATAGGCGGTCTGCGCCAGCGGCCGGTCGGCGAGATGGCCGAGCCCGACCCGCGCGAGAGCCGCGCGGGCTGCGGCGATCAGCGCCTCTTGCCGCGTAAGCGCGACAAACGGGTTCCAGCGCAAAGGGTCGAGGCCGAGCAGCGACAAGATGACATTGCGCAGCAAGGTCTCGCCGGGAAAAAGGGTGATGATCTGATAGGTCCGGGCGAGACCGAGATGGGCCCGCCGCCGGCTCGGCACGCGGGTGATGTCGCGCTCGAAGAGCCGGATCGTGCCCCGATCCGGACGCAATTCGCCGGTGATCAGGTTGAAGAGCGTGGTCTTGCCGGCCCCGTTCGGGCCGATGATCAGCCGCCGCTCGCCGGGCTCGACCGCGAGGTCCACGGCGGCGGTGACGCGCAGCCCGCCAAAGGATTTTTCGAGGCCGGCGACTTCGAGCGCGCTCACAGGCTTTCCTTCGAGCGGGTGCGGCCGCGCGCGCCGCGGCCGAATTTCAGCCGGGCGCCGGCCCAGTCCGCGAGCCGCGCCGAGCCCGGCACCAGCCCCTCCGGCATAAAGACGACGATGGCGACAAAGATCGCGCCCAGCACCAGGTTCCAGCGCGAGATGTAGGCGCTGGCCACGCTTTTCATGATGACGACGAGGGCGGCCCCGGCAACCGGGCCGAGCAATGTTCCGGTGCCGCCGGCGATCACCATCAGGAGGATTTCGGCCGAGGCGGAGAGCGCTACCACCTGCGGGCTGACGAACTGATTGTAGTAGAGAAAGAGCATGCCGGCGATGCCGCTCCACAACCCGGAGAACAGAAAGGCCAGGAACCGGATCATCCAGACATGGTAGCCGAGCGCCGTCATCCGCCGCGGCTGGTCGCGGGTGCCGCGCAAGCTGGCGCCGAACGGCGAGGCGGTGAAGACGGCGATCGCGGTGACGGTGGCGAGAAAGACGGCGAGCGTCGCCCAGTAAAAGCCGGGCGCGGTCGCCAGCGACAGCCCGAACGGGCTCGGCCGGGTCTTGATCGAAACGCCGTTGTCGCCATTGGTGACGCTGATCCAGCGATAGGCGAGGCCCCAGACGATCTGCCCCAGCGCCACGGTGATCATGACAAAGCCGAGCCCGGTGCCGCGCAATGCCAGGACGGCAAAGAGCGCCGCGGCGGTAAGCGTCACGGCGAGTGCGGCGAGCACCGCGACAAAATGGTTCGCCCCGCTGTTGATAAAGAGCGCGCCGGCATAGGCGGCGATGCCGAAGAGGCCGGCATGGCCGAGCGAGACGAGGCCGGCTTGGCCGACCAGCACGTTGAGGCCGAGAGCAAAGACCCCATAGAGCAGAATTTGGGCGGCGATGTTGATGTAGTAGGTGTTGCCGAGCCAGAACGGCAGCGTCGCCAGCGCGGCGAGTGCGGTGGCGGCGGCGAGCCGCCTCACGGTGCCGCCCTACCGAACAACCCCTGCGGCCGCACCACGAGCACGACCAGCATCGGCAGAAACAGCACGACATAGGCGAGCTCGGGCAGCAGCGCCTGACCGAAATTATAGAGAAAGCCGACGACAAAGCTGCCGGCGAACGACCCCAGGAGGCTCCCCGAGCCGCCGAGGATCACCACGACCAGCGCCAACGGCAGCATGTCCTGGTCGAGACCCGGATAGACCGAGAGAATGGGGCCGCCGATGACCCCGGCAAACCCGGCGAGTCCGGCGCCCAACGAAAAGACAATCGTAAAAAGCCGCGAGACGCGGATGCCGACGATCCTGGCCATTTCGGGGTCGTCGACCCCGGCGCGGATCATCGCTCCGAGGCGCGTCCGGTCGAGCAATGCCCAGAGCACCGCTGCGACGACAACGGCGACGACGATGACGGCGAGGCGATAGGTCGGAAAGGCGAGGGCGGCGATGCGGGTGGCGCCGCGCAATGCCTTCGGGGTGGCGATCTCGATCGGGTCACCACCCCAGCCCATCAGGCACAAATCGGCGATCATGAACGACAGCCCCAATGTCACCAGCACCTGCGCCAGCTCGGCGCCGGGCAGCCGGCGCAGCAGCAGCCGCTCGATCAACCCGCCGAGCACCGCGACCCCGACCCCGGCCAGGATGGCCGCCGGCCAAAAGCTCAAGCCGAGCGCGATTAGGCTGACCCCGAAATAGGCGCCGAGCATGAACAGCGAGCCGTGCGTCAGATTGGGGATGCGCATTAGCCCGAAGATCAGCGCGAACCCAGCCGACAGCAGGAACAGCAGCCCGCCAAAGGCAACGCTATTGCCGGCCAGCACCAGCCAGAGGTTCACGCCTGCATCCCGCTCGCCTCAGCGCGCCGGGGAGCTTGGATCTTGCAACCTCGTCGTTCAGGTGAAATATGGGTACCCATATCTACATCCCCATATGGAAGCATTCGTGCTGGATGAAAACGACCGTCGAGATTTCCGATGCGCTGCTGCGCGAAGCCCGCCGGATCGCGGCGCGAGAGGGCGTCACGCTGCGGACGCTGGTCGAGCGCGGCTTGCACCGCGTCGTCAGCGAGATTGCGGATAATGCGCCCTTCAGGCTGCGGCGGGCGAGCTTCAAGGGCAGGGGACTTCGGACCGAGCTTCGCGACGGGTCGTGGGACACGATCCGGGACATGGCCTACAAGGGTCGCGGCGCATGATCGCCGTGGACACCAACATCCTTGTGTACGCCCACCGCGAAGATTCGCCGTTTCACCCGGCCGCCTCCCGGCGCATGGCCGAGCTTGCCGAGGGGACGGCGCTCTGGGCCATCCCTTGGCCGTGTCTGCACGAATTTCTGGCGATCGTCACCCATCCGCGGATCTACGCACCGCCGACGCCGCAGGACCGGGCCCTCGACCAAGTCGACGCGTGGCTCGAATCGCCGACCCTGGCGGTTTTGGCCGAGTCGGCGGCACACTGGCCGACATTGCGCCGGCTGCTGGCTGACGGCCGCGTCACGGGGGCGCAGGTCCACGACGCGCGGGTGGCGGCGCTGTGCCGCCAGCACGGCGTGCGCGAGCTATGGTCAGCGGACCGGGACTTCAGCCGCTTTGCCGGGCTTGCGGTCGTCAACCCGCTCGTCGGCGGTGAGTAGCGGCGGCCAAAGTCGCGATCACGCCAATTCGCCGAGCTGCCCTCGGCATCCCTCACATCGGCCTCAGCTCTTGAGCGGCGGGTAGTCGCGCGAATAGACCGGCTGGGTGAGAAACCATTTCTCGTCATAGGTCCAGAACTGGCTGACGTTCGGATAAGTCTTGATCGTCGTGTTGACGAGCTTGCCGCCCTTCTTTTCGCAGTGGCGGATAAAGATGCTACCGACGACATTGCCGAAATGATCGAAATGAAACGGCCCGCGCGGCGTGTCGGTCAACGCGACCGCGCGCATCGCGCCGATCAGCGCGTCCTTGTCATCGGTCTTGCCGCCCAATTTTTCGAGCGCCGCTTCGGCGACCATGCCGTTCAGGTAAAGGCCGGCGGCGTAGGAGCCCGGAACGTTGCCGTAATCCTTCACCGTGTCGGCGACAAAGCGGCGGTTGCTCGGCGTGTCCAGATCAACGGTATAGGCGGAGCTCGAAATCACGCCCAGCGCCTCGTCGCCAAAGCTTTTGAGGAGCCCGTCATCCATCGCCACGGTGCCGCCGACCAAGGGCAAGGCAATCCCCTGGTCTTTGTATTGGACCATGAATTTGATCGGGTTCGAGCCGCCGAGCCCGGAGACGACAGCGTCGGCGCCGCTCATCTGCGCCAGATAGGGGGTATAGTCCGGGGTGACGATCGGCGGCCATAATTTCTTGGTGACGCGGCCGCCCGCGTCTTCGAAGACCCGCTGAAACCCGCCCATCTCCTCGTAGCCGAAGGCAAAGTCGTTGGCGAGGGTGATCACCCGCTTGTAGCCGAGGTCTTTTGCCGCGTAGTCGGCGAGCGGGTGCATCGCCTGCGCCGAGGTCGCCGAAGCGCGGATGAAATACGGGTTGGGCTTGCGCTGCGTCATGTCCTCGGCCGCGGCGAGGCTCAGGATCGGCACCTTTTTGCCGGCGACATAGCTGCTGATCGCCAGCAATTCGAAGGCCGCGAGCGGCCCGAAGATCATATCGACCCCGTCACGCTCGATCAGCTCCTGCGCCTTGGTCTTAGCGCCCGCCGGGTTGCCGCCGGTGTCGGCGATCGTCAGTTCGGCCGGGCGGCCGCCGAGCCGGTTCCGGCGGTGCTTCAAAAACAGCGCCACCCCCTGCTCCATCTGGATGCCGCCTTGCGCGAGCGGCCCGGTCTTGACCGTCAGAAGCCCGATCTTGACCGGCTTTTGCTCGGCGATCGCCGGCAATGGCAGACCCGCCGCCATCGCGGCGCCCGCGGCGCGGCCGATGAGGCTGCGTCGCGACAAGGTTCGCGGCATCACGTGACCGTCCTCCCGAATTATCTGTTCTCTCTGGGCATCCACCCCGAACAGAAAGTGCTATGCGTCGAGCGAGCCTGTCAATTTCGCAGTCGCCGCCGGCGGGCCGCGGCGCGACGGTCCCCTCGCGCCATCTTTCGATGCTGCCGGGATGCGCTAAACTGACTGACAACCATCGGCTGCGGGAGGGAGCGCCGGAAATGCAGGCGGATTATGTCATTGTCGGCGCCGGCTCGGCCGGCTGCGTGCTGGCCAACCGGCTGACCGAGGACCCCGGCGTCAGAGTTTTGCTGATCGAGGCCGGCGGGCGCGATTGGAACCCGCTGATCCATGTCCCGGCCGGCTTTTTCAAGATGCTCGACCACGACACCCTGACCTGGAAGTTCCGGTCCGAGCCGGACCCCGGCACCAACGGCCGCGCCATCGTCTATACCCGCGGCCGGGTGGTCGGCGGCTCGTCCTCGATCAACGGCCTCGTCTACATCCGCGGCCAGCCCGAGGATTACGACCATTGGGCGCAGCTCGGCAACCGCGGCTGGTCGTGGGAGGATTGCCTGCCCTATTTCAAGAAGGCCGAGCGCTGGGAGGGCGAGCCGAGCGAGGTGCGCGGCAAGGAAGGACCGCTTTTCACCTCGCGGAGCGACCGGTCGCCGATCTGCGCCACCGTCGTCGAAGCCGGCAAGGAAATCGGTCTCGAATACCGCGATGACGTCAACAATCTGCCGCCCGGGGCCGGCGATTCGATCGGCTGGTGCCAGCAGACCCGCGGCGGCCGGCGCCGCGCCTCGACCGCGCGCACCTATCTGCGCCCGGCCTTGAAGCGCCCGAACCTAGAGCTCGTGACCAAGGCGCTGGTGCACCGCATCCTGTTCGACGGCAAGCGCGCCGTTGGCATCGAGTTCTCGCGCGGCGGCCCCGGCGGCCCGGTCGAACGCGCCGATGCGGCGCGCGAAGTGATCCTGTCGGCGGGTGCCATCGGCTCGCCGCATATCCTGCAATTGTCGGGGGTCGGCGATCCCGAGCATCTGGGCCGGATCGGCGTCCCGGTCGTGCATGAATTGCGCGGTGTCGGCAAGAACATGCAGGACCATTACCAGGCGCGCGTCTCCTATCCGATCATCGGCGCCCGGACCGCCAACGAGCGCTCGCGCGGCCTGCCCTTGGCCGGCGAGGTCGTGCGCTGGCTCTTCACCGGCAAGGGCATGCTGACCTACAGCCCGTCGCTCGTCGCCGCCTCGGTCAAGGTGCTCGAGGAATCGGCGACCCCCGACGTCCAATGCACCTTTGCCCCCGGCAGCTTCAAGGGTGGCCAGATCGGCGAATTGGAGGAGACGCCCGGTCTCAGCGCCGGCGCCTGGCAGATGCGGCCGTTGTCACGCGGCTATGTCGAGGCCAAGTCCAACCGCCCCGGCGACATGCCGGCGATCAACCCGCGCTATCTCTCCGAGGAAACCGACCGCCGCGCGATTGTCGGCGGTCTGCGCCTCGCCCGCCGCATCTTCGCCGCCCCGGCATTGCAGCGCTTTGTCCGCGAGGAGAGCCTCCCCGGCATGCAGGTGCAGACCGACGACGAGCTCCTCGACTACGCCCGCCGCAACGGCGGCACCTGCTACCACGCGAGCTGCACCTGCCTGATGGGCAGCCACGCAATGGCCGTCGTCGACAGCGAACTCCACGTCCACGGCCTCGAAGCGTTGCGCGTCATCGACGCCGCGGTGATGCCCGCCGTCACCTCCACCAACACCAACGCCCCCACCATCATGATCGCCGAAAAAGGCGCGGCAATGATCAAAGGTGCGGCGCGGCAAAGACTGGCGGCGTAGCAAAGACGGAGTTCTTAATGGACTGCTTGAAATCCCCGGATGTCGAACGCGAACTCGGCAAGGTGTTGGGCTAATGGATCATCAAAGCAACCGGGTGCCAGTAGAAGTCGTACCCCAGAACGCGCTGGCATGGCGGCGTCGCGCCATGGGCTGGAGTATGGTAGTGCAACGAGCGCAGCCGACACGACCGTCATAACCACGAGGATAGCCCCGACGCTGAGAACCCGGCTCGATGCATTGACGCGCAGCACCCGGCGCTCGAAGTCCTTCCTCGCGGCGAAGACGATTGCCGCCTATGTCGAGCTCAACGAGTGGCAGATCGATGAGATCACTGTCGGGGTCGCCGACCTCGATTCAGGTGCAATTTAGTCCGAGACCCAGGCTGAGGAGCAGTATAGCCGGCTGTTGCAGCCCGTCATCCCTCGCACGCCGTACATTGTGCCGCCATCAGCCCTGTGCTCGACCCGCGGCGCAGCGCCTTCCGTCGATCTGGCGGTTGACGGATCTCACCAGAAATAAGAGCCGCCGTTGACGTGGAGGGTTTGGCCGGTGATGAAGCCGGCGTCGTCGGAGGCGAGAAACACCGCGGCGCGGGCGATTTCCTCGGGCCGGGCCATGCGGCCGAACGGCACCCTCTGCGCCGCCTCGGCAAGCTCGGCCTCGCTCGAACCGTAACGCGGCTGCGCCGTGTCGGTGAGCCCGGGCGCTATCGCGTTGACGCGGATGCGGTAGGGCGCGAGCTCCATTGCGAGGGCGCGGGTCAGCGACAGGACGCCGCCTTTGCTCGCGACGTAATGCGCGCCGCGCGGCGAGCTGCGGAAGGCGGCCCCCGAGGTCAGGTTGATAATCGTCCCGGCGCGGCCGGCCGCAACCATCGCTTTCGCCACAGCCTGGGCGCAAAAGCAGATTCCTTTGAGGTTCACGTCGAGCACGAAATCCCAATCCGCCTCGGTCATGTCGAGAAACGGGATGCGGGGAAAGACCGCGGCGTTGTTGACCAGAATGTCGATCGCCCCGAGCTCGCGCTCGACCGCCGCGGCCATCGCCGCCACCTCGTCGAGCCGGGACATGTCGGCCTGCTGCAGGAGCGCGCGGCGGCCCCGGCCGCGAACCCCATCTGCCACGCGCTCGGCGGCGTCGCGGTCGTCGAGCCAGTTGATCCCGACATCGGCCCCTTCCTCGGCAAAGGCCAATGCCGTGGCGCGCCCGATCCCCTGCTGCGCCCCGGTCACGAGCGCCACTCTTCCTCGCAGCCTCACTACCGGACCCCTCTGCATGCACCTCGCGGCATTGAGGTACTTTATTCGGGCACCGGCGGCACGGCCATGCTTTCCGGAGAATTTTGCATCCTAAAGCAATGGGAAGTATTCGGAAACATGTATTCGGCGGTCGCCAATATCCGGCCCGGTTAAACCGCGACGAGGGTCGCTACACTGCGTCCGGCCCACACCGGATAAATCTCGTCCATCCAGTCCGGCCGGGCAGGGAGGCCGGAAATCCCGGGTCGGTGTGAGACGGCCCGGTTATCGATTTTCGGCGAAATCGTACCCGATGGCGAGCCGGCACGATCTCGCTTGGCGCCCGGTATTTTAGAGCCGCGCGCAGGCGGATCGGCGGTGATGCCGAACTCCGGTCCCGCGCTCGACAGCCCCGGCGCAGGAGAGGCTTGAGAGGGACCCGCCAAGCCGCCCGCAACGATCGCTGCAACCAAAGCTCCGAGAAGCATCTGCACGGGCGGCCTCCGATCAGGCGGGTCGACATTTTGCTTCGCAAACCCTCGGGCCGTCGCCGAGTTCCCGCCGCAACGCCGCTGCACCGGCAAACTGCCGCCACTTTTTCTTTTCGACGACAGGTTTGACCCTTCGTCAGGACACGCTACCTAAGATTTGGTTAGAAATATCCATCAGCAATTTAGCGTCTGATACGGGAACCGGCCTGCGCAGGGAGCGTTCGGCGAAGAGATTTGCTGAGTGACTCAAGGCACCGTCGGTTGCCGAGCCGCAGCACTTTTTGGCGTTGTCGCCGGATGGCAACGAACATCGGTTCGGTGCGGCGACGAGTTGTGTCGTTACTGATTGCAGGCAAGGACGCAAGCCACGTCACAGCATGAACCGGCAGCAGTGGATGGAGACGCGGTATGGCACAATCTCACTCTGACAACGCGGGTGCGGCTGATCGTCAGGCCGGCGCTGGCGCATCGGACGCCAATTCGTCGGGCGACAAGCAGCAGAATTCGAATACCGACCCGATCGCGATGCTCAAAGCCGATCACCGGCACGTCGAGCAACTGTTTGCGGAATTCGAAAAAGCAAGCGACGACCAAAAGAAGAAGCAGCTGGCGCAAGAGATCTGCACCGCGTTGGTGGTGCACACCATGATTGAAGAAGAGATCTTTTATCCCGCTTGCCAAGGCCACATGGAAAAGCGGCTGCTCGACGAGGCTCAGGTGGAGCATGACGGGGCCAAGGCGCTGATCGTCGAGATCCAGACCGCTTCTCCCGAGGACGAATACTATGACGCTAAGGTAAAGGTCCTATCGGAAGATATCAAGCATCACGTCCGAGAGGAAGAAAAGCCGCGCGAGGGCATTCTCGCCAAGGCAAAGGAGGGCGGCGTCGCAACCGCCGAGCTGGCGCAGCGCCTGGCCGCTCGCAAAGAGCAATTGATGAACGAGGCACAGGCGGGGGCGCTTGACCGGCCGCAGACCCGTTCGTTCCGGGCCGGCAGCAACGGTGGGGGAAGACCATCATCAAAGGAGAACTCTATGGCACGAGGATCGACGGCAACGATGGAGCGCGACGAGCGCGGCCGATTTGTGAGCGACGACGACGATGATTATCGGCGTCGGGGTCGCAGCCGGTATGACGACGATGACGATGACCGGCGCTCGATGAGAGCGCGCGACGAGGAAGGCCGGTTCACCAGCCGTCGCTCGCGCTACGAAGATGACGACGACCGTCGCGGCGGCCGGGGTCGCGGTGGCTGGTTCGGCGATCCCGAGGGCCATTCGGAGGCCTCGCGCGAAGGCTGGGAAGGACGGCGCGGCAGCTCGCGCTCGCGTTACGACGACGATGACGACGACCGTCGCTACGGCCGCGACCGCGGCCAGGGCGGCTGGTTCGGCGATCCCGAGGGCCATTCGCGCGCCTCGCGGGAAGGTTGGGAAGAGCGGCGCGGCAGCCGGTCGCGTTCGCGCTACGACGACGATGACGACGACCGCCGCTACAGCCGCGACCGCGGTCAGGGCGGCTGGTTTGGCGACCCGCGCGGTCATGCAGAAGCGGCGCGCGAGGGCTGGGAAGAGCGGCGCGGCGGCACGCGCTCGCGTTCGCGCTACGACGACGATGACGACGACCGCCGCGGCGGCCGCGGCCATGGCGGCTGGTACGGTGACCCGCGCGGCCATTCGGAAGCCGCCCGCGAGGGCTGGGAGGGGCGCGGCGATACCCGCACCCGCTCGCGATATGACGATGACGATGACGATGATCGGCGCGGCCGCGGTCACGGCGGCTGGTACGGCGATCCCGAGGGCCACTCCGAGGCCGCTCGTCAGCGCCGGCGCTAATCGCCCCGCAGGGACGGTCCCCGGCGTCCGGCTGGGGACCGACCTCTGCCTCTTCTTCGCGCTTGGCGCACCTTCTCAGAAACACCGCTGCCGCTGAGGCGCGGTTGATCGTATGCTCCTGCTCGTTTGACCGGCGCGGCTCCCGTGCCGGTGAAGCCTATCGGGCGGAAGAGGCGCATGCGCATCGAGATTATCTGCACCGGCGACGAGGTGCTCACCGGCAAGATCGTCAATACCAATTTCAGCTATATGAGCCAAAAGCTCGAAGATTTCGGGCTGTCGGTGGCGTGGGGCACGATTGTCGGCGACGACCGCGAGGAGCTGCTGGCGGCTTTTCGTATGGCCGGCGACCGCGCCGACGCGGTCATCGTCAATGGCGGGCTCGGTCCCACCATCGATGATCTGTCGCAGGAAATCGCGGCGCGCGCTGCCGGCACCGAGCTCGTGCTGAACGAGGATTGGCTGCGGCGCATGGAGGATTTTTTCCGCCGCCGCAACCGGGTCATGTCGCCGAACAACAAAAAGCAGGCGATGCTGCCGGCGACCGCCGAGCTGATCGACAACCCGATCGGCACCGCTTGCGGCTTTGCCCTCGATATCGGCCGGGCGCGGTTCTTCTTTACCCCCGGGGTACCGCGCGAGCTCTTCCGCATGCTCGAAGAGCAGGTGATCCCGCGCCTTCTGGCGCGCGCCGGGACACCTGGCGTCATCCATCTGAAGCGGTTCCATTCTTACGGGCTCGGCGAATCGCACGTCGACGCGCTGCTCGCCGGCGTCGAGGAGCTGGTGCCGGGGGGCGCGGTCAAGCTCGGCTTTCGTAGCCACTATCCGCAGATCGAAACCAAGCTGACGGTGCGCGGCACCGACCGCGACGATATCGACCGCAAGCTCGAGCCGGTGGTCGCCGAAGTGCGCCGGCGGCTCGGCAACTTCATCCTCGGCGAAGACGACCAGACGCTCGAAGGCACGATAGTGGACGCGCTCGCCCGGCAGGAGGGATCGCTCGCCGTCGTCGAGACCTATACTGCGGGCCAGATTGCGGCGCGTCTCGCCCATCTGCCGGGCGGCGAAAAGATCTTCCGCCGCGGCCTCGTTGCCCGCGATCCGGCCGAGATCGCTGCGACACTAGGCCTCGACGGCGCCTTGATTTCAGGCGAAATCGGCCGCGACGCCGCCGAGGCGGTAGCCCGCGCCGCTTGCGCGGAGACCAAGGCCAGCCATGCGCTTGCGGTGCTGATCGAGGTCGATGACGGCCCCGACCGCATCGATTTCGGCGGCAGCATCCATCTCGCGATCGCCTCGGCGGCGGGCGTCGAATCGCGGCGCGCGCGGATCTATGGCGGCCGCGAATGGGTCCGCCTCGGCGCCGTCGAGCTCGGCCTCGACTGCCTGCGCCGCTACCTCCACGGCCTCCCGGTCAACGAGCGCAGCGACTACGAGCGGGTGTGAGCCGGGCCGCACGGCAAGGGAGATCCAGCCGTGCCTGGGCAGGCGCGGCCGTGCCTCCTCACTCGAAGAACAGCAGGCCGTGGCTGCCGGCGACGGCGCCGAGGACCGTGATCAGGCTGAGGACCGAGAGCACGCGGTGCCAGCGTTCGATCAGGCGGAAGGTCCCCTCAGGGTCGGCCTCGGCGCGCGCCTGCAGCCAGCGATGAAGAAACAGCGGCTCGGCGACAAACAGCATCGCCGTGAACAGCAGCCAGACGAGGACCATCGCATCCATCCACCAGAAGCTCGCGGCGCGGAAGCGGTCCCAGAGATCGAGGCGCGCGGTCATGTAAAACCCGCTGATGCCGGCGACGAGTGTGGCGATCCGTGCCTGCCAGGCAAATCGGCGCTCGACCGCGTCGAAGCGGGCGAGCCGCTCGGCTGCCGGCGCGGACCGGCGGATCGCCGGCAGCAACGCGGTCGTGACAAAGCCGACGCCGCCGATCCACCAAACCACGGCCAGCACATGCAGCGCCCGCGCGATCGTTACATCGTCCATCGCGCCACCCGCAGGGTCATCACGGCCGGACAATGGCGGCGGCCGGCGGTGTCCATCTGAGAACGTTGCCGATGCGACTGCCGCTCCGCTGGTGAGGGATTGCCGCGCTGCCGGTCATGCCTAATTGTAGCACCGGCGCGCCGCTGCGCCGCTGTGCAGGACAAGCGTTTTGAGCGCCATTCCCCGTTACCGCCCGCAGGCCGGGCCGGCGATCTGGTCCGCGGGCTTTCGGCCGTTTTTTCTCGCCGCGGCGCTCTGGGCGGCACTCGCGGTGCCGCTGTGGCTGGCGCTTTACGGCGGCGAGGCGACGGTCCCGACCGCGCTCTCCGCCGCGGTCTGGCACGCGCACGAGATGATCTTTGGCTATGCCGCGGCGGCTGTTGCCGGATTTTTGCTGACCGCGATCCCGAATTGGACCGGGCGCATGCCGCTGCAAGGCGGCCCGCTCGTCGCCCTGGTGGCGCTGTGGGCGCTCGGGCGAATTGCGGTGTTGTCGTCGGCGCGGATCGGCGCGCCTGTGGCAATGGCCTGCGACCTTGCCTTTCCCTTGGTCTTTCTGGCGGCGGTGGCGCGAGAGATCGTCGCAGGCCGGAACTGGCGCAACCTGCCGATGGTCGGCGCGCTGAGCCTGCTGCTGGCCGGCAATTTCCTGGTCCATCTCGCGGCTGTCGGCCTTGCCCCGACCGGCGATCTCGGCAACCGTATCGGGCTCGCCACCTTGCTGATGCTGATCAGTTTTGTCGGCGGACGGCTGATCCCGAGCTTTACCCGCAACTGGCTCGCCAAGGAGCGCCCGGAGGTCGCGTCACCGGCGCCGTTCGGCCGCCTCGACCGAGCGGTGCTGGCGGTTACCGCCGTCGCTCTGGCGCTCTGGGCCGTCGCGCCGGAAGCCTCGCCCACGCCTTGGGTCGAGCTTGCCGCCGGGCTTGCCATCGGTATCCGTCTGGCGCGGTGGCACGGCCGAGCGAGCTGGCGTGAGCCGCTCGTTTGGGTATTGCATCTCGGCTATTTGTGGCTGGCGCTCGGCTTGTTGCTGCTCGGCTTTAATGGGCTGGTACCGGTGCTGCCGCCCGCCGCGGCCTTGCATGCGCTGACGGTCGGCGCTGTCGGCACGATGACCTTGGCAGTGATGACCCGCGCCTCGCTCGGTCATACCGGGCGCGGCCTGTCAGCAGGGCCCGGAACGACCGCGATCTACGTCATGGTAACGATCGCCGCAGTTTTACGGCTTGCCGCGCCGCTGGCGGGCGCTTCGTATTTGCTTTTGCTG
Source organism: Allostellaceae bacterium (assembly GCA_036404275.1). GTDB lineage: Bacteria > Pseudomonadota > Alphaproteobacteria > ATCC43930 > CGMCC-115725 > AP-15. The sequence continues at coordinate 5,736 of DASXAM010000219.1, read as the reverse complement.
TGGTTCGCCGGCGCCGCCTGGAGCGCGGCCTTTGGTTTGTTTGTCCTGTTTTATGCCGGACCGCTCGCTTCGCCGCGGGCGACCGGTGCGGCGGCGCGGCCGATCTGACGCGGGCAGCTTCGCCACTGCCGTCCGGTCGTGGTACGGTTGACGCGTCGATTATACCGCCCGAGGAACGCCGCCGATGCCGCCTTCTGCCGAGGACCCGCCGAGCGAGCCGGTCAGCGCGGAGCCAACGGCCACCCCGGCCGCAGACCTTCCGAACAGCGGTACGCTGCCGGGCGCCGAGCGTCGTCCCCGACACCGCCGCCGCCGGCGTAGACGGCCGCCGCAAGAGGGTGCGCCGACCCCTCCGGCGGCGAGCGACGAAGCCGGTGCCGCGCCAACCCCGCCCGGCAGCGAGGAACATTCGGGCGAGCCCCCAATCGTCGCTGCCGAGTCGTCCGACGCCGTTGCCGGGGCGTCCGCCGGAGTTGGAGTGCCCGCGGAGGGCGCCCCACGCCCCCGACGCCGTCGCCGGAGGCGGCGCGCTCCCGGCCTTGGCATGCCGGCTGGCGGCGCGAGCCCGTCCGAGGCCGGCGCGGAAGGTGAGCAGCAAGGCGCCACGACGCCGGTGCGGCCGACGACGCTGCGTCTTTATCTTCGGCCGCGTCGCCCGCGGCCGCCGCAACCGACCGGGACCGGACCTGGACTGCCGGCGGGACAAGCGGCTGCCGCAACATCTGCCGGCGAGACCGTGCCGAGCGCGCCGCGGCGTGCGGGACCGCGTCGCCGCCCGCCGCGCCGCCGGACGGCGACACCCGCTGCCGCAAGCCCGGATGCGGAGGCGAGGGCGGCGGAAGCGCCCGATCGGAGACCGCAGCGTCGCGGCCCGCAATATCGCGGCGCTGGCGAGAGACCGGCCGGCGAGACCGCCAGGGCGGGCCAAGAGCGAGGCAGTTCCGGGCGGCGCGGCCCCGAGGGACGCGATCGGCAACAAAGGAGCGCGCGCGGCCGCGGTCCCGGCGGTCCGCGCGCCGGGCGTCGCGATGCGCCGCCGCGGCGCGTCGAGCAAAAGCTCTACGCGCTCGAATCGGTTGTCGACCGCGGCTTTGACGATGTCGAGGACGAGACCGCCGACAACGGCACCCGCCGCGTCCATTGGACAATCATCAAACGTTCGGTTGCCGACCAGAAATCGGGCAAGGCGATGCCGGCTACCTATGTTTTGCAGCGTGACGGCACCGACACCGAATTTCCCAATCTCGGGGCGGCGCGCGCCGCGGCGAACAAGACCATCGTCCACCCGGAAAAGCTGACGATGTCAAAGGCCGAGCACGTCGCCGCGCGAAAGCAGTAGCGCGCGTGCGCCGTTACCCTTTGCCGTGCGCCGCGGCGAGCTTTTCGTAGCGCCCCGGATCGGCAATTTCGGCGATGGTCCCGTCGGGCGAGCGGAATTTGACGGTGCCGGCATCGGGCTTGGAAAGGATCGTGCCGCCATTGGCGGCGATCTTGGCGAGTGTGGCGGCGCGGTCCTCGACCGCGATGCCGAAATGGTGGATCGCCGGCCCCTCGCCGACGAGCTTGGCTTCCTCGTCCGCCTCGCTGTCATAGACCATCAGCGCCAGATCGACATAGCCGTCGGTCAAATGCCGCGAGATATGGCCGCGCGAGCGCCCGGTCCCGACCTGGCGAAAGCCGAACACGTTCTCGTAAAATTTGGTCGCGGCTTCGAGGTCGTTCACCTTGAGCGCCACGTGGTTGATCTTGGCCATTGCGACTTCTCCTATTCCTGCCCGCCGTTATACGGGGTGACGACCTTGCCGGTTCGGTATTCGGGGGGCTCGAGGATCGCCTCGGTCTTGGTGTCCTTGAACTGGTCGAGGCCGTTGCCCTTGATCCCCTGCCACTGCACCTCGAGCACCCGCGGCTTCGACCATTCGCCGTCTTTGCCAAAACTGACATCCCCGACGATCGTGTTAAACGGATGGCTGCGGATGTAATCGGCGATCTTGTCTTGGTCGAGGCTCTTGGTCGCGGTGATCGCGTCGCCGAGGACCTGCAATTCGGCATAGGCGAAGGGCGGCAAATACCAACCGAGCGGGTCGACCTTTTCGGCCGGCGCCTTTGCCTGATATGTCTTTAGGAAATTCAGGATGCCGGGAAACTGCATCGTCGGCGCCGGGATCCACCAGTCGTAATCGATGACCCCGTTGAGCTTTGCCCCGAATTGCTCCTTGAACGGCGTGTATTGCAGCCCGACCATGCCGCCACCAAAAAACCGCGTCTTCAGTCCGGATTCGGTGGCGGCGCGAAGCATCCCGGCCGATCCCGGTGGGTAGGAGGCGACAAACACCATATCCGGGTTCACGGCCTGGATGGCATGGATGATTGGGGTAAAGTCGGCGGTGCCGGGCGGATAGGTCTTGTCGTAGACGATCTTGAAGTCGTATTTCTTGGCGAGGTCGCGGATGCCTTCAGATGCATTTTTCGGGAACTCGGCGTCTTCGGCGAGCAGCGCCAAAGTCTTGGGCTTCGGGTTCGAGGCCATCGCGACCTCGAAGAACGGCTCGGAAAAGGCGTGCTTCGGGTCCGGACCGGCCGGCAGCATCGAGAAGTACTTCGGATAATGGAACTGGCTGTTGACGGCGAGCGCGAAAAGCCCGAGGAAGAGCCGCTTGTGCTCGATCGCTACCGGCATCGCCGGCGCGGTCAAGTTGGTGCCATAGCCCGAGACGATGAAATCGACCTTGTCGACATCGAGAAGCTTTGTGTAGAGCGCCGGCACGGTCGCAGGGTTCGACTGGTCGTCGTAATAGATGAGCTTGACAGGCCGGCCCAAGAGACCGCCCTTGGCGTTGACGTCGTCGCGCCAGATCTGCATCGCCAACAGCGCCGACTTGCCGGCGGCGGCGAGCCCGCCTGTCAACCCCATGCCGAACCCGATCGTGATCGGCGCGGCCGCCCGCGTCGAGCTTGCGACTGCAAGCGCAGCGATCAGCCCGCCAACAACACCAGCCCGCCGCAGCTTCCTCTCCCAGGACACGTTCTCCTCCCTCTCGCACAAGCTGCCTGCTGTTATCGTCGCCGATGAGTGGCGGTGTCCAGTGACACGCATTCCCGGCCGTTCGAAAGGTTCCGCAGAACCGATCGCATAATCTCAAATCGAAAACTGTGGTCAGGACGTGCAGAAGCGGTAGACCCCATCGGGATCGAGGTCGCGGGTGAGGGCGCCTTCGGCGGCCAGGTAGTGGAGGTGGGCGAGGGCTTCGCCGAGGGCGAAGGCGGTCTGGTGCCGGTCGAGCGGGCGGCGAAATAAGACCGGCAAGAGATCGACGGCACTTTGCGGCACAGCGCAGGCGGCCAGCACTTCGTCGCAGCGCGCGCGGTGATGGAGGGCGAGCTCGTCGAGCCGGGCGTGCAGACCGAAAAACGGCAGGTTGTGCGACGGCAAGACCAGCGTGTCGGGCGGCAATGCTGCGCGCAGCTTTGCGAGCGAGCGCAAAAAACGGGCGAGCGGGTCGCCCTCGGGCTCGTGCGCCGGGACGCTAACATTGGGTGAAATCCGGGGCAGCACCTGGTCGCCCGCGATCAGGACACCGGTCTCGGCGCAATAGAGGCAGGCGAGCTCCGGCGCATGGCCTTCGCCGACAACGACCTGCCATTGCCGGCCGCCGATCACAACCGCCATGCCGTCCTCGAGCCGCTTATAGGTGGGCGGCACCGACGGCACGCCGCGGCGATAGCCCCGGCCGTGCTCGGCAAAGACCTCGCTCGCTGCCTCGTCGAGCCCAGCGCGCCGCGCAAACTCGCGGCGCTGCGCCAGAAAATCGTCGCTCTCCCGGCTCATGATGCGGGCATGGAGCCATTCCTTTTCGGTGATCAGGAGCGGCGCCTGCCAGCGCTCGGCGAGCCAGCCCGCGAGCCCGACATGGTCGGGGTGGTAATGCGTGACGATGATCCGTCCGACCGGCCGGCGATCGAGATGGTGCACGAAAATTTCTTCCCACAACGCGCGGGTGTCGGTCGTCGCATAGCCGCAATCGACGATCGTCCAGAAAGGACCGTCTTCGAGCAGCCATAAATTGATGTGGTCGAGCGCAAAGGGCAGCGGCATGCGCAGCCAGCGCACCCCCGGCGCCACCGGCAGTGCTTCGCCCGGTCCGGGCGGCGTCGCAACCGGGAAATGCAGCGGCGTCAAGCTTCCGTCCATTGTGTTTTCGCAAATTCGGCAATGAATTGACCGGCAAGCTAGGACAGGGCATTACAACCGCACAAGCGGCGGCCCCGCTGGTCTGGATTGCGTTCCGGGGCGGGCAAGACGCGCGAGACGCGAGGAGCGGGCGGATGCGAGATTTCAATGTTCCCGGGCGTTCGGCGGCGATGGCGGCAAACGGGATGGCCGCGACCTCGCACCCGATGGCGACCTTGACCGCGCTCGATGTCCTGCGCTCGGGCGGCAACGCCGCCGACGCGGCGATCGCCGCGGTTGCGATGCAATGCGTCGCCGAGCCGCAAAGCACCGGGATCGGCGGCGATTGCTTTGTCCTCTATTCAAAGGGTGGGGCGTTGCCAGTGGCGCTGAACGGCTCGGGCCGGGCGCCGGCAAAGGCCGAAGTCGAATGGTATGTCGAGCGCGGCATTCGCGAGATCGCCGTGCAAACTCCGCATGCCGCAACCGTGCCGGGCGCCGTCGATGCGTGGTGCGTCATCAACCGCGAATACGGCACGCGGCCGCTCGCCGAATTGCTCGAGCCGGCGGCCAAGGCGGCAGAAGGCGGCTATGTCGTGACCCCACGGATTGCGGCCGATTGGCACCGCAACCAGGCCAAATTGCGCGACCCCGACACCGCCGCCTTGTTTCTGCCCGGCGGCAAGCCGCCTAATGCCGGCGACCGGATGAGAAACCCGCCACTCGCCGCCACCTTGCGCCGGATCGGCCGCGAAGGCCGCGAAGCCTTTTACAGCGGCGCGGTGATGCGCGACATCCTCGGCGCGCTGAAAGTCCGCGGCGGGCTTCACGACGAAGAAGATTTCGCAGCCCAGCACTCGAACTGGGTCGAGCCGATCACCGCCCCCTATCGCGGCTACGACGTCTACGAGTGTCCGCCGAACGGGCAGGGCATGGCGGCGCTGATGATCCTGCGCACACTCGCCGGCTATGCGCTGAGCGGCGATTCGTTCTCCGAGGCCGACCGGCTGCACCTCCTCGTCGAAGCGCAAAAGGCCGCCTATTGGGTGCGCGACAATTTCATTTGCGATCCCGACCATGTGCCGGTCGATGTCGCCGAGTTTCTGTCCGAGCCGCGCGCTGAGCGCACGCGTCGGGCGATCCGGCTCGATCAAGCTTTGCCCGGGCCGCGTTGGGCTGAGATCGAGCACAAGGACACGGTCTATCTCTGCGTCGTCGACCGCGACGGCAATGCGTGCTCGTTTATCAACTCGCTGTTCTCCTCGTTCGGCACCGGCATCCTGGCACCGGAGAGCGGCATCCTCTTGCACAATCGCGGCTCGGGCTTCCGCACCATTCCCGGGCACCCGAACGCGATCGCGCCGCGCAAGCGGCCGTTCCACACGATCATCCCGGGCATGCTGGTCAAGGATGGGCGCGCGGTTATGCCGTTCGGCGTCATGGGCGGGCAATACCAGGCGATGGGCCACGCGCATTTTCTGCACCGGCTGCTCGACCGCGGCATGGACCCGCAGCAGGCGGCCGAGGCGCCGCGCCTCCTCGCGTTGCACGGCGCTTTGCAGGTC
>DASXAM010000218.1:0-7889 GCA_036404275.1 Allostellaceae bacterium | reverse complement strand
CGGGTCGCAGATCGTGTACCGGTCGCCGGCGACCCACGGGCCCCGCAACAGCTTGCGCTCGATCAGATCGAAGCATTCCGCCACGTTCGAGGTGACCTTACGCTGCATCGCCGCGATCGCGCCCGCCTCGTCGGCCCACCTGGCACCCCGCCGGCCATGGGCGTGCGCAACATGCACGGTCGAGCACAGATAACTGTTGAATTCCTGAACCTCGGCGAGCGCAAACGGATCGTCGAGGGGCGCTAGCCCGGCGTTCGGAAAGCGCTGCGCGACAAAACAGAGCAATGCCGGAGTTTCGGTCAGCGTGCCGGTTTCGGTGACCAGCGCCGGGACCCGCCCCTTCGGGTTGACCGCGAGATATTCCGCGCTGCGCTGCTGTTGCGAGCCGAAATCGACCGGCACCGCCTCGTAGGGCGCCCCGGCCTCTTCGAGCGCGATATGGGTCGCGAGGGCGCAGGTGCCCGGCGCGTAGTAGAGCTTGAACATGACCGCCGTCCCTCTCTCGGGCCCAGATGGCGCCGCGTCATGGGGCGCGCCGCTGCATGGCTCGGACTGCTGCACGGGTTAATATCCGAACGTCGCAACGGGCGCGAGACGATCATGACGGACGATCCCGCCGGGGCGCTTGCCCGGCACGTTTGCCGCACCGGCTATGCGGATCTGCCAGCGAGCGCCGTCGCATCTGCCCGGCGCGACATCCTCGACACCTTTGGCTGCATGCTCGGCGGCAGCGCCGCACCGGGGATCGCCGAGCTTTTCGGACTGCTCTCGCGCTGGGGCGGGCTGGCGGAAAGCCGCGTCCTGTTGCGCGGGATTCGCCTGCCGGCGCCCCAGGCGGCGCTGTTGAACGCCAGCATGGGCCATGCGCTCGATTTCGACGACACACTCGACACCGGCGGCTCGATCCACCCCGGTGTCTCGGTGCTGGCCGCCGCCCTGGCGGTTTGCGACAGCGTGGACCGCGTCACCGGATGCGATCTGCTATCGGCGGTGGCGCTGGGGCTCGACATATCGTGCCGCATCGCGCTCGCCAGCACGCTCGACCGCGGCTGGCACCGCACCGCGGCGATCGGTGTTTTCGGCGCCACCGCGGCAGCCGGCAAGCTCTTACGCCTGACCCCGGAAGAAATGCTCGCGGCCTTCGGCATCGCCTACAGCCACGCCGCCGGCAATCGCCAATGCATTCTCGACGGGGCGCTGACGAAGCGTCTGCAAGCCGGCCAGGCAGCGAGTGCCGCGGTGTTCTCGGCGGTCCTGGCGCAGACCGGGTTCACCGGCGCGACCGACATTTTCAACGGCCGCTTCGGGTTCTTCGAGCTTTACCAGCCGAACGGGCACAACGCCGCCGTGCTGCTCGACGGTCTCGGCGCAGCGTTTCGCGGCGAGGGGCTGAGCTACAAGCCCTATCCCTGCGGCCGGCCGTTGCATGCGGCGATCGACGCCGCGCTTTCGGCCAGCGCGCTGCTCGCAATCGAGCGCCCCGAAGACATCCGATCGGTAACGGTCGAGGCCGATCCGGCCGGGCATGCCGAGCAGTTCAGCCGCGGCCCCGCAAAGCGCCGCCCGACCCAGGTCGTGGAAGCGCAATTCGCCCAGCCCTTTCTGATCGCCACCGCCTTGGTGCACGGCAAGGTCGGGATCGCCGAGGTGACAGGTCTCGGCGACGCCGCAGTGCTGGCGCTATCCGACCGGATCGCCGGGGTTGCGCGGGACGGCCAGCCGAATGGTTCGCTGTCGCTGACGGTCGAGCGAACCGATGGCCACGCCCTAACCGTCGAGGCCAGCGACCCGATCGGTTCGCCGCAAAAGCCGCTGACCGAGACCCGGCTCGAAGCGAAGTTCCGCGACTGCGCCCGCAACGCCGGAAAGCCGCTGTCGGACGCCAGCATCGACACGACATTGGCGATGATCAGCCGGTTGGAAACCCTTCCCGACGCCCGCGCCCTGATCACCCCGTTTGCCGGCTGACCCACACCGCATTGCCGGCTGTCTCCGCCTCTTTTTTTGGTGCGGAAAGGCGCGTCCGGGAAGCCGTCTTTATTGGTCGGATACGTATTCCGCCATAGGGGCCAAGATATATGCACGGTATAGTGGGGTCGGTGAGCGTCGCGGGGTCGGCCGGACCGCCAAAGCACGCTCAGCCGAGCAGGAGGATCAAATCATGGCGAATTACCGGGTTATATCCTCGGACAACCACGTGTTTGAACCGCCGGACCTATGGACGAGCCGGGCCAATCCGGCGTTCAAGGACCGGGTCCCCCAGCTTGTCCGCGAGTATGACGGCGATTGGTGGTACTGCGACGGCCACCGGACGATCGGGCTGAGCCCCGGGGCGCAGACCGGCATGCGGTTCGAGGCGCCGGAAAAGATGGTCCGTACCACGACCTTTGACCGAGTCCGGCGCGGCGGCTACGTCCCCGAGGAACATCTCAAAGATATGGATGCCGATGGGGTCGATGTAAGCATTGTTTATCCCACGGTTGGTCTGCTGCTATACAGCGTGCCGGACAGCGCGTTGCTGTCGGAGATTTTCAGAGGATACAACAACTGGCTCGCCGAGTTCTGCACCGGGGAGCCCAAGCGGCTCAAGGGCATCGCCATGATCAACGTGGACGATGTGCAGGAGGGCGTCAAAGAGCTGGAGCGCTGTGCCAGGATGGGGTTGGCGGGCGGCATGGTCACCGTTTATCCCCCGGAGGGGAAAGGATACGACCATCCGATGTATGAGCCGCTGTGGGCGGCGGCGCAGGATTTGGATATTCCCCTCGGCCTGCACATCGCGACCAACCGGCCGGGTCCGGGCCAGGATTTCGCGCTCGAGGATCGCAACCGCGTCCGCAACTCCTTCTTGGCCAACGCCGACCACTGGGTGCGGATGTCGCTTGCCGACATGATCTTCAGCGGCGTCTTCGAACGGCATCCAAAGCTCCAGGTGGGTACCGTCGAGCACGAATTATCGTGGATTCCGCACTTCCTGGACCGCATCGACTACACATACACCCAACGGGTTCAGCAAGAACGTTATCGGTTTAAGGAGGCTATGCTGCCCAGCGATTATTTTCACCGCAATGTGTTTGCGGGCTTCCAGGAAGATGTCATGGGCATACGCGACCGCCATGTCATCGGTGTCGACAACCTCCTCTGGGGCTCGGATTATCCCCATGTCGAATCCACCTTCCCCAGGAGCCATCAAATCATCGAGAATATTCTGACCGACTGCACTGAAGAAGAGAAGGTCAAGATCGCCGGCGGCAATGCCGCTCGGATCTACCATCTCAACTAGCCCGCGATGCTGGCGCAGGGTCCTCTAGGGCAGGAGGACCCTGCGCCGCGAGTGCTGCTGACGCCATTCGGTAGGCGACGCGCTCAGTGCCGCAGCATCGCCTCGACCTCGGCGAGGCTGCGGATGCGGGCGTACATCTTCATCGCCTTGTCGAGACTGTAGGCGTGGGCGGCCACATCACCGCTCCAGCAGCACTCGCGCACCACGATGGCGGCGAGATCGAGGTTGAAGGCCTCGCGCACGCTCGTCTCGACGCCGCGATTGGTGGCGCCGCCGCCGATGATGATTGTGTCGCGCCGCAGCATGCGCAGCAGCTCGGCCACACCCGTCCCGTAAAAGGCGCTCGGCCGGCGCTTGAGAAAGACATAATCCGCCGGTTCCGGCGCGATCTCCTCGGGGAACCCGGCCTCGGCGGTGCCTTCGACCGTGTTGGTCAGCGGCGGCACGCCGGTCTCGGCCGAGAGGTCGGTCGGCAGCAGCACGACATCGGCGCCGTCGGCGCGGCTGACCGGCGTGGTATAGACCACCGGCACTCCGGCGGACCGCGCCGCCGCAATCAGTTGCACCCAAGCATCGAGCACCGGGCGCATCGCCGCCCGCCGTGCTGCATCCGCAGGCGCGAGAGCCCGCCGGCACACGTCATAAGCAACAAGCGCTGCGCGACGCCGATCGATATGTTCGGGCTCGGGCATCGCAACCTCCTGGCATGGGAAGACCGGAAGAGCCTAGAACACGATCGTCGAAGGCTGAAGTACTGTGCTCCACAGCCTAACTGCGCTTTCCCATCCACCACGATCACAAAATCAGCGCGGGAGTGGTGGAGCGATGGATCCCGGCCTTCGCCGGGAAGCGTGAAAAAGTCCTCTGCAGAGTGTGGTTCTATCTGAACAGATCATGCTCCAGCCGCTCGACGCGTCAAATCAAACGCAAAGCTTCGACGGCGCAGGACAGACCGGATCGATGCCCGCAATCGAGCCGAAACGTCGCTGCCGTGACCATTGCGGGACAGGCGGCGTCCGCTTATGGGTTTTCGGCTCACGGGCGACGCCCTGCCGGGATTAATGTCGGTCTTTGGCGATGTCGGCTGATCTTCCTCTTGTCTCGACGATCGGCGACCGCTTTCTCGGGCGGGCGGTTTCGCCGCTGACGCGGCGGCGGCTCGACAGCTTTCGCGCCAACCGCCGCGGCTTCTGGTCGCTGTGGATTTTTCTGGCGCTCTTTACGGTGTCGCTGTTCGCCGAGTTCATCGCCAACGACCGGCCGATCGTCGTCCGCTTTGCCGGCGGCTGGTATTTTCCGGTCTTTGTCAGCTACCCGGAGACCACGTTCGGCGGCGATTTTCCGACAGCGGCCGATTATCGCGACCCCGAGGTGCAAAAGCTGATCGACGCCAAGGGCTGGATGGTGTGGCCGCCGATCCCGTTCAGCTACAACACGATCAACTACAAATTGCCGAGCCCGGCGCCGTCCCCGCCGACCCGGGTCGATCTCCTCGGCACCGACGACCAGGGCCGCGACGTGCTGGCGCGGCTCATTTACGGGTTCCGCATCTCGGTCCTATTCGGCCTGGCGCTGACCTTGCTGTCCTCGGTGATCGGGGTCGCCGCCGGCGCCGTCCAGGGCTATTTCGGCGGGCTCGTCGATCTCGGCTTTCAGCGCTTTATCGAGATCTGGTCGGGATTACCGGTGCTGTATTTGCTGATCATTATGGCGAGCTTTGTCGAGCCCAATTTCTGGTGGCTCCTCGGCCTGATGCTGTTGTTTTCGTGGATGGGGCTCGTCGATGTCGTGCGCGCCGAATTTTTGCGCGCGCGCAATTTCGACTATGTCCGTGCCGCCCGCGCCCTTGGCGTCTCCGACCCGGTGATCATCCTGCGCCACGTCCTGCCGAACGCAACGGTGGCGACGATCACCTTTCTGCCATTTATCCTGAACGGCTCGATCACGACCTTGACCTCGCTCGATTTTCTCGGCTTCGGCCTGCCGCCGGGCTCGCCTTCGCTCGGCGAATTGCTGGCTCAGGGCAAGGCCAATCTGCAGGCGCCGTGGCTCGGCCTCACCGCCTTTTTCGCGCTCGCGGTGATGCTGAGCCTTCTAATCTTTGTCGGCGAGGCGGTGCGCGACGCCTTCGACCCGCGCAAGGTGACATTGTGACTGCGGCGCCGGGCAGCCGCAAATCAATGCGGCGCCGGCAGCGGGGTCTGCTGGATCGGCGCATTCGCCGGCGGCGGCGCGGTCCCGGCCGGCGGCGGTGGTGGATAGGGGTAGGCCGGCCGGTACGGATAGGGGTAGGGATAAGGGTACGGCGGATAGGGGTAATAGCCGCCGGTATAAGGGTCGTAATAGCAGCCGGAGAGAGCCCCGGCGCCGGCGAGCGCGATCAGCACGGCGCGCCACCATCGCAAACACTTCGTCATCCCGCTCACCTCCGGCCGTTGAACACCGGACTGCGCTTTTCGAGAAAAGCGCGGACCCCTTCGACAAAATCCTCTGTCGCCGCACATTCGGCAAAGCTTTCGGTTTCACGCCGCAACTGCGCGTCGAAAGCGTCGCCGAGGCCTGCCTGCAGCAGCGCCTTGGTGCGGGCATAGGCGACGCTCGGCCCTTCGGCGAGGCGCCGGGCCAGCGCCTCGGCTTCGTCGATCAGCCGATCGGGTGCGGCGAGACGGTTGACGATGCCCAATTCGAGCGCGCGCCGGGCATCGAAGCGCTCGCCGAGGAGTGTCAGCTCGGCGGCGCGCTTGAGCCCGACAATGGCGGGCAGGAGCGCGGTCATGCCGCCGTCGGGGCTGGTGCCGAGATGGATATAGCCGCAGGTAAAGACCGCATCCTCGGCAGCGAGCGCCAGATCGGCGGCAAGAACGAGGCTGAGCCCGAACCCGGCTGCCGCGCCTTGCACCGCCGCGACGACCGGCTTTGGCATGTGCCGCAGCCGAAGCAGCAGGGGGTGCAGCAGACCGACAATCCGGTAAAGCTCGCTGCGCCGCTCCTCGGGCGGCAGCCGAACCAGTTCGCCGAACATCCCGATATCGCCGCCGGCGCAGAAATGGCTGCCGGTGCCGCGCAGCAGGACAGCGCGGGCGGCGCGGTCCTCGGCAGCTTCGGCAACGGCCGCGGCGAGCGCCGCGATCGTTTCGCGATCGACCGCATTCAGCACCTCGGGCCGGTCGAGCGCGATCTCGAACACAGCGCCCCGTCGCTCGACGATCACCTTCGCCATCGCTTCGCCCTATGATGCGGCAAACAGCTCCACGCGAGGATAGCATGGGCTATACGATCCTGCGCGGCGGCCGGGTGCTCGACATTGCCGCGGGCACCGCCGAGCTTGCCGACATCCTGATCGACGGCGATACGATCCGCGAGATCGGCCCGCCCGGCTCGCCGGCGCCCGGGGATGCGACCCAGATTTCGGCGGCGCGGCGCCTCTTGCATCCGGGTCTCGTCAACGCCCATACCCACGGTCATGGCAACCTCGCCAAGGGCATGGGCGATCGCTGGACCTTGGAATTGCTGCTGACCGCCGCCCCCTGGATCACCGGCAACCGCAATCACGAGGACCGCTACCTCTCGACCCAGCTGGGTGCCGTCGAGATGGTCATGAAGGGCTGCACGGCCTGCTATGACCTGTCGTTCGAATGGCCGTTGCCGACCGCCGAGGGCCTGGCGCAGGCGGCGCAGGCCTATGCCGATGTCGGCATGCGCGCCGTCTTGGCGCCGATGGTCGCCGATCGCAGCTTTTACGAGGCGATCCCGGGCCTCCTCGACGCGCTGCCGCCGACATTGCGAGGCCGTGTCGACACGCTGCGCCTGCCGCCGGCCGAGGCGACGATCGCGGCGATGCGCACCGCCCTCGCCGGCTGGTCCTTCGACCGCGAGCAGATTTCCCCGGCGGTGGCGCCGACGATCCCGCATCATTGCTCGGACGGCTTTATTCGCGGCTGCGCCGATCTCGCCCGCGACTTTGATCTCGGGCTGCACAGCCATGTCGCCGAGTCGAAGGTGCAGGCGGTCACCGGCATCCGTGTCTACGGCCGCACCCAGACCGCGCATTTAGACGGGCTCGGCGTGCTCGGACCGCATTTTACCGTGGCCCACGGGGTGTGGCTCGACGACGACGACATGGCCCGGCTCGGCGACCATGGCGCCTCGGTTGCGCACAACCCGGGCAGCAATATGCGCCTCGGCGGCGGACTCGCCGACACGCGGGCGATGCTCGACCGCCGGGTCAATCTCGGCATCGGCACCGACGGCGCCAATTGCTCGGACAACCAGAACATGTACGAGGCGATACGGCTTGCCTCGTTTGTGTCGAAGGCGCGCGGGCCGGACTGGCGGCGCTGGCTCACGACGCGCGAAGCCGCGTTGGCGGCGACCGAAGGGAGTGCGAAGGCGCTCGGCCTTGCCGGGCGGATCGGCCGTATCGCGCCCGGCTACAAGGCCGACATCGTCATGCTCGATCTCGACCATCCGAACTGGCTGCCGTTCAACGACCCGGTCAACCAATTGGTCCATACCGAGGACGGCAATGCCGTCGCCAGCGTCATGATCGGCGGCCGGCTCGTCCTCGACAATCGGCGGCTCTTGACCGTCGATCTCGCCCGGCTGC
>DASXAM010000217.1:0-51259 GCA_036404275.1 Allostellaceae bacterium | reverse complement strand
TGTCTTCGGCGCCGCCTTTGCCGCCGGCGATGATGGCGCCCGCATGCCCCATGCGGCGGCCTGGGGGTGCGGTCGAGCCGGCGATAAAGCCCACCGTCGGCTTTTTGCGGCGCTCTGATTTGAGGAAGGCGGCGCCGTCCTCCTCGGCCGAGCCGCCGATCTCGCCGATCATGACGATCGCTTCGGTCTCGTCATCGGCGAGAAACATCTCGAGCACCTCGACAAAGTTGGTGCCGTTGACCGGGTCGCCGCCGATCCCGACGCAGCTCGACTGGCCGAGCCCGACCGCCGTCGTCTGCGCCACCGCCTCGTAGGTCAAGGTGCCGGAGCGCGAGACAATGCCGATCCTGCCGCGGCGGTGGATGTGCCCCGGCATGATGCCGATCTTGCACTCGTCGGGCGTGATGACGCCGGGGCAGTTCGGCCCGATCAGCCGCGTCTTGCCGCCGGCGAGCGCGCGCTTGACCGCGACCATATCGACGACCGGGATGCCCTCGGTGATGCAGATGACGAGCGGGATCTCGGCGTCGGCCGCTTCGAGGATCGCATCGGCGGCAAAGGGCGGCGGCACATAGATGACGCTGACATCACATTGGGTCGCAGCGACCGCTTCGTGCACGGTGTCGAACACCGGCAGGTCGAGATGGCGCGTGCCGCCTTTCCCCGGTGTCACGCCGCCGACCATCTTGGTGCCGTAGGCGATCGCCTGCTCGGAATGAAAGGTGCCCTGCGCGCCGGTAAAGCCCTGACACAAGACGCGGGTCGCGGCGTTGACGAGAATCGACATCAGCGCGCCTCCTCGACTGCGGCCACGACTTTTTGGGCGGCGTCGCCCAAATCCTCGGCGGCAAGGATCGGCAGCCCCGATTGCTGCAAAATCTTTTTACCGAGATCGACATTGGTGCCGGCCAGCCGCACCACCAGCGGCACATGCAGATTGACCTCGCGCGCCGCCGCGACGACGCCCTCGGCGATCACGTCGCAGCGCATGATGCCGCCAAAGATGTTGACCAGGATGCCTTCGACATTGGGGTCGCTGAGGATCAGCTTGAACGCGGTCGCCACCCGCTCGCGCGTCGCCCCGCCGCCGACATCGAGAAAATTGGCCGGGCTGCCGCCGTGCAGTTTGATGATGTCCATCGTTGCCATGGCGAGCCCGGCGCCGTTGACCATGCAGCCGATATTGCCGTCGAGCTTGACATAGCTCAGCGCGTGCTTGCCAGCCTCGACCTCGGTCGGGTCCTCCTCGTCCTCGTCGCGCAATGCGGCGATATCGGGATGGCGGAACAAGGCGTTGTCGTCGAACGCCACTTTGGCGTCGAGCGCCAGCAATCCGCCAGCACCGGTCACCACCAGCGGGTTGATCTCGGCGATCGAGGCGTCGAGCTCGACAAAAGCGCGATAGAGCGCGGTGATGAACTTGACCGCGACACCGATCTGCGGACCGGAGAGGCCGAGCCCGAAGGCGATGTTGCGGGCATGGAACGGCTCGATCCCGGTCGCCGGGTCGATCGCCGTCTTGAGGATCTTGTCCGGGGAATGCGCCGCCACCTCCTCGATCTCGACCCCGCCCTCCGTCGAGGCGATCAGCGTGATGCGGCCGGTTTCGCGGTCGATCAGCACGCCGAGATAAAGCTCGCGCGCGATGTCGCAGCCTTCCTCGACATAGACCCGCTTGACCTCGCGCCCGCCAGGCCCGGTCTGATGAGTGACGAGGTTATGGCCGAGCAGCGCGCGCGCCGCCGCCGCCACCTCCTCCTCGGAGCGGACGACCTTGACACCGCCCGCTTTGCCACGCCCGCCGGCGTGGATCTGCGCCTTGACGACCCAGACCTGGCCGCCGAGCCGGCGCGCCACCTCGACCGCCTCGGCCGCGGTGTAGGCGATCCCGCCGCGCGGCACGGCAACGCCGAATTTCGCCAGCAATTCCTTGGCCTGGTATTCGTGGATGTTCATCGGTTCAGCCCAGGACCTTCATGGTCTTGACCACGTCAATCAGCTCGCGCACGGCGGCGGCGGATTTGTCGAAGGCTGCCTTTTCGTCGCGGTCGAGCGCGATCTCGACGATGCGCTCGACCCCGCCGGCGCCGATCACCACCGGCACGCCGACATAAACGCCGTCGACCCCGTATTGCCCGCGCAGCAGCGCGGCGGCCGGCAAGACCCGCTTTTTGTCGCGCAGATAGGATTCGGCCATTGCGATCGCCGAGCTCGCCGGCGCGTAAAACGCCGAGCCGGTCTTCAACAGGCCGACGATCTCGGCGCCGCCGTCGCGGGTGCGCTGCACGATTTGGTCGAGCCGCGCCTGCGTCGTCCAGCCCATCTTGACGAGATCGGGGAGCGGGATGCCGGCGACCGTCGAATAGCGGATCAGCGGCACCATCGTGTCGCCATGGCCGCCGAGGACAAAGGCGCTGACATCCTCGACCGAGACCTGCAATTCCTCGGCGAGAAAATAGCGGAAGCGGGCGCTGTCGAGCACCCCGGCCATGCCGACGACCCGCTCGGCCGGCAGGCCGCAGGCCTCGCGCATGACCCAGACCATCACGTCCAGCGGGTTGGTGATGGTGATGACAAAGGCTTGCGGGCAGTGCTTTTTGATCGCCGCACCGACTGTTGCGACGATCTTGGCGTTGGTGCCGATCAAATCGTCGCGGCTCATCCCCGGCCGGCGGGCGATGCCGGCAGTGACGATGACCAGATCGGCGCCGGCCATATCGGCATAATTGTTGCTGCCGCGGATTGCAGCGTCGTAGCCCTCGATCGTCGAGCCCTGCACGATGTCGAGCGCTTTCCCTTGCGGCATGCCCTCGACCACGTCGAAGAGGACGATGTCGCCAAGCTCCTTCAGACCGGCGAGCAAGGCGATGGTGCCGCCGACCTGCCCGGCGCCGATCAGCGCAATCTTGGTGCGTGCCATAGAAATGCCTCGTCTTTTGCGCATGGCTGAGCCGGCGCGGAACGGGCCGCGTCTTAGCCGGAATCCCGCGAAGGGGCAAGCCGGCGGGGCCGATGCCGGGCTCCGGTCGGCTTGACGCCGGCGCGGAAACGGCGATCCTGCGCCGCGCCTGCATCCCGGGGAGCTCGAGCGTCAGTCATGCCGGCGCGGTCGGCACCAGGCGCGCGGAGGGGGAGGTTGGCGCAAGACCCGCTGATCGAGGCGCTGGCTCGCGCCGAGCATGGAGCCTGGGAGGCGTTTGTCAAACGCTATGCCGGGCTCATCGTCGCTGCGGTCCGCACGATCGCGCGCGAGCCGGGCGAGGTCGAGGACCTCACCCAAGAAGTGTTTTTGCGCCTGTGCAAGAACGATTTCCGATTGCTGAAGAGCTATGATCCGGCGCGGGCCGGCATCTCGACCTGGATCACGATCGTCGCCCGCAGCACCGCGCGCGACGCGATGCGCCGGCACCGGCCGCCGGCGGTGCCGATCGAGATAGTGCCGGAAGGGCGGCTCGCCGTCGATCCGGTCGAGCCGGTGCGCAAGTTGAAATTGCCGGAGGCTTTGCTGTCGCCGCGGCAGCGCCAGATCCTGGCGATGCTGTATGATCGCGACATGGAGGTTGCCGAGATCGCCGCGAGCTTGGGAATCGACCCGCAGACCGTGCGCAGCGCCCATCACAAGGCAATGGTCAAGCTGCGCGCCTATTTCAGGGGGGATGCCGGATGAGGGCCGCAGGAAACCAAGAAGTTGTGGGGATGCCCGCATCGGCAGCGGCGTACCATCAGAGCTGAGAGATGCGTCAGGCTCGCGAGGACATGGACGAAAAGGCGGCGCGGGCGGCCGGCCGCGCCCTGTGGCGGCGCAGCTGCGTCACTGACGCGCCCGAGGACGAGGAAGGACGGCTGCTCGATCTCGCCGGCTTTGCTGACGGGCGGCTTGACCCGGACGAGCACGACCGGGTGGCCGCTACGCTCGCTTCCGATCCGGATGCAGCCGCGGATGTGGCGATGGCGCGGGCATTGGCGCATGGCGCCGCACCTGCTGCCGGGATCGACCACATCGTTGCGCGCGCCGTTTCGCTCGACGCCGCGGCGAGTGCAAAACCGGGGCGGATCGTCCTGGTCCCCGGCGCGACGCGGCCTCGCCTGCTTGTCAGTGTGGCGCAATGGGGCAGCCTCGCCGCGGCGGTGGCGCTCGCCTGTTGGCTCGGCTTTGCCATGGGCACCGACGCATCGCTGGCGCTCAGCCGGCACGATCAGACCGGCGAGCGTACATTTCTGCCGGAGTTGTTCGATCCCTCTTCCGGGTTTTTCCGCGAGCCCGGTGAGGAGTCGCGCACGTGACCCTTGCCCAGACCGCGGGACGCAGCATGACGCGGCGGCAATGGCTGTGGGTGCTGCTCGCGGCGTCGCTGGCGCTAAACCTGTTCTTTGTGGCCGGCGCCTTGTGGATCCGTTTCAACGAGCCGTTCGCGCCGGCCACGCCCGATGAGCGCCTTCAGCAGATGGCTCGGGAGCTCGGTCTCGACCCGCCGCAGCGCCAAGCCTTTGTGCAATATGCGCAGACCATGCGCGAACAGCTCGCGCACATGCGCGAAAGCGTGCGCCCACTGATCGGGGAAGCTTGGTCAGAGGTGGCAAAGCCGCAATCGGACGAGGGCCGGGTCATGCAGCTGCTCGACCGGGCGGCGGCAGAACGGCGCGGCTTTCAACAAAAATTGACCACGATGACGCACGCCTTCCTGGCACAATTGACCCCCGAGCAGCGCGCGAAATTCATCGTGCTGGCGCGGCAGCGGCCGCTGCCCTGGCATCCGCCGCCCGCCCGCAATTTGCGCTGAGCGAGCTGCCGCCGTCCTAATCGCAGCCCATCCGGCTGCCGCCGCCAGAGGAGCGACCATGGCACCCTCGTTCTCTGCCGGCCATAGCCGGCGTGGCTTTCTCGGCCTTGCCGCGGGGGTTGCCGCGGCGCTTCCTCTTGCCGCCTCGCCCTTTGCCGCGCGGTCGCAAAACACCGGCGGCGCAGCGCTCAAAATCGGCATCGTCGGCGCCGGCCGCGAAGGCGGAATGTTGGGCAAATTACTGGTCAAGGCCGGTCACCCGGTGATGTTCTCCTCGCGCCATCCCGAGCAGCTGGCGAGCCTCGTCGCCGAGGCCGGCCCGCTCGCCAAGGCCGGCACCGTGGCCGAGGCGGTCGCGTTTGGCGATGTCGTGCTGATTGTGGTGCCGTACCCGGCGATGCAGCAGATCGGCAAGGATCACGCCACGGCACTCGCGCAGAAGGCGCTGGTCATCGATGTCAGCAACCCGATCGCGCGACGCGACGGCGCCGACTTCGTCGGCAAGGTCGCGGCCGAGGGTGGTGCCGGGCTCGCCACCGCAAAGATGCTGCCCGGCGCGCATATCGTGCGCGGCTTCAACGCGATCGGCTATATGAAGCTCGGCGCCGCCGCGCACCGCGCCGGCGAGCCGTTGGGCGTGCCGATCGCCGGCGACGACCCGAAGGCGGTGGCGCTCGCCACCGACCTGATCCGCCAGATGGGCTTCGAGCCGGTGCTGATCGGCGGGCTGGCCAAGGGCAAGTATCTGGTGCCGGGAACCCCGCTCGGCGGCGAGCACACCCCGGACGAATTGCGCAAGATCGCCGCCGGACTGAGCTGAGCAGCTCTTTGAGCGAGCGCCTCTATCGCCTGCTGCGCCGGTTTGTCGATATCCGGCGCGAGGAGGTCGCGGTTGTCGGCTGGTGCTGGCTCTTTATCTTTGCGGTCCTGTCGTCCTACTACATCATGCGGCCGATCCGCGATCAGGCCGGCATCGCGGGCGGCGTGCGCAACCTGCAATGGCTGTTCACCGGCACGCTCCTCGGCATGGTGCTGGCGAATATTCCGTTTGCCTGGCTCGTCAAGAAATTGCCGCGGCGCCGTTTCATCTCGATCACCTACCATTTCTTTGCCGTCAACATCGTGCTGTTCGCGGCCCTGCTGTACGGGGCTGATGCGCAACAAACTGTCTGGGTCGGTCGCGCATTCTTTATCTGGGTGTCGGTCTACAATCTTTTTGTCGTCTCGGTGTTCTGGCAGATGAACGTCGATCTGTTCAGCCCCGAGCAAAGCAAGCGCCTCTTCGGGCTGATCGCCGCCGGCGCCTCGATCGGCGCGATCGTCGGGTCGAGCGTGACCGCCGGACTGGCGCGCCAGGTTTCGCCGATCTTTTTGCTGCTGGGGGCGGCGGTGCTGCTCGAAATCGCCGTGCTCAGCGCCGGGCGGCTCGGCCGCTTGTCGCCGGTATTGCGCGGCGAGGCGGCGGCGCGCGCGGCTGAAGAGGCGCCGATTGGCGGCAGCGTCTTTGCCGGCATCACCCACGCTTTCGGCTCGCGCTATCTGATCAACGTCAGCCTCTTCGTGCTGCTGTTCACGGTGACCTCGACGATTCTCTATTTTCAGCAGGCCGGGATCGTCAGCCACGGCGTCAACGGACGGGGCGCGCAGACCGCGTTCTTCGCGACCGTCGATTTGTGCGTCAACATCCTGACTTTGCTGATCCAGCTGTTTTTGACCGGGCGGCTCGTCGTGCTCTGCGGCGTGGCGCTGACCCTGGCCTTGCTGCCGGCTCTGACGATCCTCGGCTTTGGCGTGCTGGCATTGACGCCGACGGTCGTTTCGGTCGCGGTCTTTCAGGTGCTGCGCCGGGCCGGCGACTACGCGATCACGCGGCCGACCCGCGAGGTGCTGTTCACCGTCGTGCCGCGCGAGGACCGCTTCAAGGCTAAGAGCTTTATC
Source organism: Allostellaceae bacterium (assembly GCA_036404275.1). Lineage (GTDB taxonomy): Bacteria > Pseudomonadota > Alphaproteobacteria > ATCC43930 > CGMCC-115725 > AP-15. The sequence continues at coordinate 44,540 of DASXAM010000217.1, read as the reverse complement.
GACACCGTAGTCTACCGTGCTGGCGACCAGATCGGCGCCTGGTCGGTGGCCTTGCTACGCGGCGCCGGTCTCGCCGCCGCCGAGATGGCGCTTATCGCGATCCCGCTCGCCGCCTTTTGGCTGATCGATGCGCTGTGGCTCGGTCGCCGGCAGGAGCGGATGGCCGCCGCCCAGGCGCTGCCGCCGTCGGAATTGCACGCCGGCATGTCCTCGTGACAAATTCTGCCGGGTGAGGCGATTATTCCCGGGCCTATTTTTCGTTTTGATGCTGGCGGCCGCGCTGCGCGCCGTTGCCGCGCCGGCGGCGGCCGGGCAATTCCTGCTGTTGTCCGATATCCATTTCGATCCGATGGCCGACCCGGCGATGGTCGACCGGCTGGCCGCAGCGGTCCCGGCAGAGTGGCCGGCGATTCTCGACGGCTCGGCCGACAAGACCCTCGGCCGTTACGGCGCCGACACCGATTGGCGGCTGCTGCGCTCCTCGCTGGCCGCGGAAAAGGCGGCCTTGCCGCACCCGGCCTTTGTCCTGATCACCGGCGATTTTCTGGCCCATCATTTTCGCAACGCATTCGACGCCACGGCGCGCGACCATTCGGACGCCGCCTTTCGCGGCTTTGTCGGCAAGACCATGCAATTTTTGGCGTTGCGGCTGGCGGCGACGTTTCCCGATACGCCGATCCTGCCGGCGCTCGGCAACAATGACGAGATCTGCGGCGATTTCGAATTGCAGCCGAACGGGCCGTTTCTGGCCGATATGGTGGGCATGCTGCGCGGCTTGCGCGACGGCGGCAAATTCGAGCTCGGCCCGGCCTGGACCGGTTATGGCAATTACCGCGCGACGGTGCCGAGCCTGCCCGGCCTGCGCCTGGTCTTTGCCGACACGATCTTCTTTTCGCGCCGCTATCGCGACGCCTGCGGCGCGCCCGGCGGCCCCGATCCGGGGCAGGCGACGCTCGACTGGCTCGCGGCCGAGCTCGCCGCCGCCAAAGCGGCGCATCAGGGGGTCTGGCTGGTCTATCACGTGCCGCCCGGCATCGACGGGTTTGCGACCTGGCGCGTCGGATCGTGCCCGGGCGGCATCCAGCCGATGTGGGCCGAGCGCTATGCCCGAGCCTATTCCGAGCTGTTGCGCCGCTATGCCGACACCGTCGCCGCCAGCTTCGCCGGGCACACCCATATGGATGATTTCCGCCTGGTCGGCGACGCCGAGGGCAAATTCGCCTTCACCTTGATCACACCGGCGGTCAGCCCGATCTTTGGCCAGAACCCGGCCTTTCGCACGATCGTCTACGACGCCGCGGGCGGCATTCTGGACGAAACCACCTATGAGCTCGCCAACCTCACCACGGCCGGCGGCGATGTCCCGGCGGAATGGCGGCCCGAATACACCTTCACCCGCGAATGGGACCTGCCGCGGATCGATCTTGCGAGCCTCGAGCGGCTCTATGCGATGATCGGCGGCGACCCGGCTCGGCGCGCGCGCTGGCACCAGCTCTTTGTCGTGTCGAGCCCGGTTTACTGGCGGCGCGCCACCGGCGGCGGCGCCCGCGAGGCGGCGGCGGCGCAGGCCGCCTATTGCGCCACCGGCCATGCCTCGATCGCGGGTTTCGCGAGCTGCGCCTGCGGCCGATAGAAAGGGCGCCCCGCGCCCCGGCCCGGGACGCGGGGTGACGCCGTTGACTTGCCGCTATGAATTGCCGGGGCCGGGCAGCAGCTCGTTTGTCGTCGGCCGGCAGTTGACGTTGCGGGTGCTGGTATATCGCCCATAGGCGAGGTCGACGTTGAGGTGCGAGCCGGCGGGCACGATGACGCCGTTCGCCGTTGAGATCTGCACGGTGTACCAGCCCTGCGCGCCGCGCGGCACGACGATCAGCGGACGGGTGTCGCTGGTGCTGCGGTTGTTGTTGCGCCAGACCGACCCGTCAGGCCCGACCAGCACCATCTCGAGATCGACCGGCGCGCCGCCCGCGGTCGTCTGCTTGAGCACATCGAGACGCAGGCAGTATTGCGGCGAGCTGTGGACTTGAATGACGAACGGCTCGATGCTGCCGCCGGGATTGCTCAGGCTCGAAGTGATGTTGCCGTGCAGGATCGTGGCGTCGCAATCGAGCGTGTTGCAGGCGCTGGGTGGGTTCCAAATCTCCGAGCCGGCCAACGCGACCTGCGTCGAGAAAAACAGCCCCCCGAGCGCGGCAAGCACAGTCGAAACGCGTGGCGATGTCATCTCGGCACTCCTTGTGTTCTGCTCGGTCGGATGACCGTAGCCGACACAAAGCTTGCACCGGCATTACGCCAGGGTGCGTGAAGTAGTTCACACCCGGAGGTTTATTATCTACAATATGACTTAAATCTGACGAATATTTGACGCGCCGCTATTTGGTGCCGAACAACCGGTCGCCGGCGTCGCCGAGGCCGGGCAGGATGTAGCCGTGCGCGTTGAGGCAGCGGTCGAGCGCGGCGGCGACGATCGTCACTTCGGGGAAGATGCCGAGCACCCGCTCCACCCCTTCGGGGGCGGCGACGAGACAGACGAATTTGATCGAGCGTGCGTCGAGTTCGACCAGGCGTGAGATCGCCGCCACCGCGGAATTCCCGGTCGCGAGCATTGGATCGCACAGGATCACGTCGCGCTCGGCGAGATCGTCCGGCAATTTCAGATAGTACTCGATCGCCTGCAAGCTGCGCGGCTCGCGATAGATGCCGATATGCCCGACCCGCGCCGACGGCAGGAGGTCGAGCATGCCGTCGAGGATGCCGTTGCCGGCGCGCAGGATCGACACCAGGCACAATTTCTTGCCCGACAATAGCGGGAACTCGCCGCCCTCGAGCGGCGTCTCGATTGCGGCGGCTTCGAGCGGCAGCTCGCGCGTCGCCTCGTAGGCCAGCAGCAGGCTGATTTCGCGCAAGAGCCGCCGGAACTCGGCGGTCGGGGTCGCCCGGTCGCGCATCAGCGACAATTTGTGCTGCACCAGCGGATGGTCGACGACGGTTAAACGTCCTTTGTATTCCGCCATGTTCGGTCTGCCTCGAACGCTGATCCCCTCCCGCTAGGATAGCCCGCATTCGGGTGGTGGCGCATCCCGGCATGGCGGTGCAGCGCTGCCCGCGGTTGACGCCGACGCGGCCGGGCGGCTAGAAGACCGAATTCGGATTTCTCGGCGAGCGGCATGGCCAATCACAAATCGGCGGAAAAGCGCATCCGCCAGACCGAAAAGCGCACCGCGATCAACCGCGCTCGCAAGAGCCGGGTGCGCACCTTTGTCAAAAAGGTCGAGACCGCGATCGCCACTGGCGACAAGGATGCAGCGCAGGCGGCGCTGCAGGCGGCCCAGCCGGAGTTGCACCGTGCCGCGACGAAGGGCGTGCTGCACAAAAACACGATCTCGCGCAAGCTCTCCCGGCTCGCCACCCGCATCAACGCGCTCTGAGCCGCCGCCCCGCCGCAGCGGGGCCGTCGCATTGCCGTCCTCCCTCTGCGGGGGATCCTTCGCCGCCCTTGACGCGGTTGGCCGCGCCGGCTGATCATCAAGAAAAATCAGATTCCGCCGACGCGACACACGCGCGGCCCTTGGGAGGAGATAAAGATGACCACGCTCAGCAGGCGCTCGATCATCCGTGCATCGTTGGGGCTCGTCGCGGCCGGTGGCTTGGCACGGCCTTACATCGCCAATGCCGCGGCGACGACCGCGACCGCGTGGTGGGTGCAGGGCTTTATCCCGGAAGAGGATGCCTCGTTCCGCAAAGTGGTGGCGGATTACGAGAAGCAGAGCGGCAACAAGATCGAATACAGCATCGTGCCGTTCGCGCCCTTGCGGCAAAAAATCGTCTCGGCTCTGACCAGCGGCGTCGTCCCCGACGTGATCGACGCCACCCCGCCCGAGGTGGTGCCGCTGCAGGCCTGGCAAGGCCAATTGCTCGACGTTGGCGACATCGTGGCGACGCAAAAATCGGAATTCGACAAGACCGCGCTCGAAGCCGCCAACAACTACAGCAACGTCGAGAAGCGGCGCGGCTTTTACTCGGTGCCGTACCGCGCCGCGGTGACCCCGTTCCACGTCTGGGGCTCGCTGATCGAAAAGGCGGGCTTCAAGATTTCCGATATGCCGAAAACCTGGGACGCGTTTATCGAGTTCTTCAAGCCGGTGCAGACCAAGCTGCGCGAGCAGGGCATGCGCCACACCTACGCCACCGGCTTTGTGGTCAGCACGATCGGCAACGACCCGACCAACACGTTTCTCGCCTTTATGATCGCCTATGGCGGCGTCGGCATCGTCACCCGCGACGGCAAGCTCAACTCCAAGGATCCGCAGGTGCGCGAGGCGGTAATCAAGGCTTTGGAGAGGCTGAGCTCCTTGTACAAGGACGGCTATATTCCGCCAGGCTCGGTCAACTGGAACGATGCCGACGACAACAACGCGTTTCACGCCAAGACCTGTGTGATGGATTACGATGGCACGATTTCGACCGAAGTAGCGATGTTCCACGACAAGCAGGCCTATTACAACGAGGTCCTGACCCTGCCGTTGCCCCTCAGCAACGAGGGCAAGCAGTGTGTCGCTCAATACGGAATCGCACAGGCGATCATCCCGAAGGGTGCCAAGAACATTCCGGTGGCAAAGGAATTTCTGACATACCTGATCCAGCCGAAGGTCGAAGGCGAGCTCTTGAAGGGTGGGCTTGGCCGCTCCTTGCCGGTGTTCAAATCGGTGGTCGAAAAGGACAGCTGGTGGACCGACCCGAAGATCGATCCGCACCGCCCGCCCTACGTCAAGGAAGGGCTCTACGGTCCGACCAAGCCCGATTATTACGCGTTCAACCCGGCCTGGGCGCAGGTCCGCTCCGAGCATTGCTTCAACGTCGCCTGGGCCGACATCGTCTCCGGCGGGATGAAACCGCAAGACGCAGCCGATAAGGCGTGGCGGCGGATCGAGGCGATCTTCGCCAAATATCCGATCAGCGAGGGCTGAGAAAGCGCCTGCGCGGCGAGATCGAACCCGGCGGCACGGCGGTTCGCACCCGGCGAAGCGCCGGCGAACAGACCGATCGCCGAGGCTTGAGATGGTGCGCGTGGCGGTGGGTTGAACGCGGCTGGCAAGGGGTCCACACTCCCCCCGGGGAGCGCTCGAAACAGAGTGCCCCCGGAACACGGGAGGAAGGATCATGCAGAGCCTGAGCCGACGCTCAGTATTGCGCGCGTCATTGGGTATCGCCGCGGCGGGGGCAGTGACGCGCCCCTATATCGCCAATGCCGCGGCGACGACCGCGACGATGTGGTTGTCGCAAGGCTTTGTCCCCGAAGAGGACGCCGCCTTTCGCAAGCTCGCCGCGGACTACCAGAAGCAGAGCGGCAACACGCTCCAATACAGTATCGTGCCGTTCGCCCCGTTGCGCCAAAAGATGGTCTCGGCGATCACCAGCGGCGTCGTCCCCGACATCATGGCGGTTGCCGATTTCGAGTTTGCCCCGCTGCAATCATGGAACGGGCGGTTGCTCGACCTCAGCGACATCGTCGAGACCCAGAAAGCGCATTACGCCAAGATCGCGCTCGACAACAATTTCTTCTACGACAACACGACCAAAAAGCACGCCTATTATGCGGTGCCGTGGAAAATGGCGGCGGTGCCGTTTCACATCTGGAAATCACTGGTCGAGAAGGGCGGGGCGAAAGTGTCCGATATCCCCGACCGGTTTACCGCCTTTCTCGACTTCTTCCGGCCGTTGCAGCAGAAATTGCGCGAGCAGGGGATGCGCCACACCTACAGCTATGGCTGGGAGGTCAGCACGATCGGGGTCGATCCGATCAATACCTTCTATTCATTCATGATCGCCTATGGCGGCAAGGATTTGGTCACCCCGGACGGTCGGCTCAACGCCGACAAGCCGGAGGTCAAGGAGGCCGTGCTGAAGGCGCTGAACCGGCTGACCGGCGATTTTAAGGACGGCTATGTGCCGCCCGGAGTGGTCAACTGGAACGACGCCGACGACAACAACGCCTTCCATTCGAAGCTCTGCGTCATCGATTTCGACGGCACGATCTCGACCGAGCTAGCGCTCATTCACAACAAGGCGGAATACGACGACATCCTGACCCGCGGCATCCCCAACGACGACAGCGGCAAGCCGCTGCCGGCCCAGGTCTTCGCCGGCGGCTGCGTCATCGCGAAAGGCGCCAAAAACGTCGCGGTAGCCAAGGAGTTTCTGAACTATGCGATCGAGCCCAAGGTGCTGAACCAGTATCTGAAGGGCGGGCTCGGCCGCTGGGCGATCCCCTATCCCGAAATCGCCAAGAGCGACCCGTTCTGGCTCAAGGACGATCCGCACCGCGCCATCTATATCAACGAGACGCTGATCGGTCCGTCGGTGCCGATCTACGAGGCCTACAGCCCGGCGATCGCCCAGGTCAACGCCGAGCACGTCTTCCAGGTCGCCTGGGCCGATGTGGCCAGCAACGGCATGCCGCCCGAAGCGGCGATCGACAAGGCATTCAAGCGCTGCGAGGCGATCTTTGCCAAATACCCGATCGCCGAAGGCTGAGCCCGGGTCCCGAGCCAGATAGATGCTCCTGCTCCCGCGACACTCGGTCGTGGTCGCGATTGCCGCTGGGTTCGTCAATTAATGTAGAACAGGTGCGAAGTCAGCGGCGGGGCGCCGGTCAGCTGCACGACGAGCTTTTCGGTCGCGGTCGTGCCGGAAGCCGAGAAGAACAGCTTGCCGTCTGTGGTGTCATAGGCGAAGCGTTGGCTCTTTTTGGAAAAGCTGCCGGAGCCGTTGGCGGTGAACAGGCCGAGCGGCAATGGCTGCGGCGTCGACGCCGGGGCGAGCCCGAGGCCAAAGCTGCTGCTGCTGAAGACGAGCCGGTTCGTCGCCGAAAGCGCGAAATCGCGCACCGCATTGCCGCCGGGGGCAGAGAAGATAAATTCGTTGCTGCCGGCGCCGCCGGTCATCACTGTCTTGCCGCCCGCAAAGAACAGGTCGCCGCCAGCTCCGCCCGTTGCCGTGTCGGCGCCGCTTCCGGCATGGACGATGATGTGGTCGGCGGCTGGCAGTGTCGCCGCGGTGATGGTGTTGCCACGGTTGCCGCCGACAACGGTAATCGCCGCCGGGCTGATGCCGGCAAAGTTGGCCGCCGTCACGGTCAAGGTGTGGCCGACGCCATTGCCGAGCTTAATGCTCGAAAAACCGGAAACGCCGCCCATCGGCGCCGCCCCGCCGCCGTCGAACTCGATCTCGCCGCGGCCGCCGCCCAAGAGCGAGCCGATGAATCGCGCTCCCGGTTCGACGACCAGGATGGCGCCGCCGACATTGTCGTCGAACTCGACGGCGATCGCTCCCGCGCCGGCGCTGCCGGCGATTGTGCCGAAATTGATCACCGTCTCGTGGCCCGGTCCCGAGGCGGCGAGGCCGACGTCGCCGCCGGTGATCGTGCCGCGATTGGTCACCGTTCCGTTGGGGTCGTATAGGTAGACGCCGTACGCGCCACCGCTGATCGATGCGCCCTTCTGGTTGATAATATCGCCGCCGCCGCCGAGATAGACGCCATCCCCGGACCGGCTGCTGACGATGCCGGCATTGGTTACGGTGCCGGCGGCGTCAAGAATGACAATCCCCGCGTCACTGGCGCCGGCGATGACTCCGCCCGCCTTGTTGATGACGTTGCCGCCATTGGCAAGGTAGACGCCGGAGCCCGCCGTGCCGCCGGCAGTGCCGACGATCGAACCGAAATTTGTGACGCGGCCAGCTTGGTCGTCGAACAGAACCGCGCTGGCGGAGGCACTCTCGATCAGCCCGCGATTGGTTACGGTGCCGCGGCCCTCGATTTCGACGCCAGAGGACGGCCCGACCTTGAGGCCGATCGACTGGATCGTGCCGTCATTGACCACGGCGGCGACCGTGCCCGGGGTCGGGCCCCCACCGGCATAAACGCCGACACCATTGGCCGAGATCAGTGCCTTCGACGCCCCCGCGGCGCCGTTCCGCAGCGTGCCGGCCGTCAGCAGCACGCCGACGCCCTGAATGCTGCCGTTGACGAGGACGGTCGAGGCGCTTTTGATCGTGCCGAAATTGGCGACTGTGCCCCGCGCGCCCAATACCACGCCGTCACGGCGGCCGCTGATCAGCCCCAGCGCCTTGCCGCTCGCGCCGTTGGTGACAGTGCCGCCAGCCGCGAGATAGACGGCCGCGCCGGCGCTGTCGCTGCCGCCGGCGATCTTGCCGAAATTGACGATCGTGGCCGGCTTGTTCTTGGCGAAGATTCCGTCGTTGACAGCGGCGGTGATGGTTCCGGTCGCCCGGTTGCCGACGACTCCGCCATCACGCAGATAGATGCCGACCCCGCTGGTGCCGGTCGCATTGCTGACGACCGAGCCGAAATTGGTGACAGCGCCCGGACCATAACGAACGAGAATGCCGGACTGGGCGGCGCTTTCGATCAGGCCGCGATTGGTAACGCGGCCGCCCGAGGCGAAATGCACGCCGTTGCCGCCTTGCTCACCCTGCCCGGTCGATTGGATCGTGCCGTAATTGAGCACGGTGTCGACGGAGCGTGGTGTGTGCATGCCGGAAGGGCCGCCGGCATAGACGCCGCCCCCGATGGCGGTGATCAACGCATCGGTGCTGCCCTTGGCGCCGTTTTCGACGAAGCCGGCATCAAACATCAATACGGCCGAGACGAATACGAACGAGTGCTGCACGGTGGCGGTCGAGGTGCTGCGGATCGTGCCGAAATTGACCACCGTCTCGGTGCGGCCGATCAACTCTACCCCGGCCCTGCTCCCGCTGACGAGTGCGCCGGCGGCATTGGTGAGCGTGCCGCCGCCGCTGAGATAGACGGCGTAGGAGAACTCGTGTTGTCCGCCTAGGATCGTGCCCGAGTTGGTGACGTTGACGACACCGTGCTTGGCGTAGATTGCGTCGTTGCGCGCGGCCGCGATCAGGCCGTGCCGCTCATTGCGAACCGTGCCGCCGGCCTGCAGCGAGATGCCGTTCCCGTTGGCGGCGCCGAGCGGGCCCGGCGAGTTGCTGAAGATCGTGCCAAAATTGGTGACCGCGCCCCGGGCTCCGCGAATGGCAACGGCCGATTGGGTGGCGCCGGCGATGAGCCCGTGATTGACGACGGTCCCGCCTGCCGGCAGCACGACGGCCGTCGATCCGATCGTGCCGGGCCCGAGCGATCGGATCGTGCCGAAATTGAGCACCTCGGCCGCGGGCTTTGGCGCGCCGTCTCGGCCGATATACACGCCGAACTCGTGGGACGAGATCAGCGCGTTTGAGAACCCGCTTTTCACTTGGGCGCCGTTAGTCAATGTGCCGCCGGCCCTGAGCAGCACGGCGGCGCCGAACTGGCTGCCATAGGTGACGACCGTTGCGGTGCTTTTGATCGTCCCGAAATTCTTGACCGTGCCCGGCAGATTGGCCACTGCGACCCCGTTTTCTCGGCCCCTGATCAGCGCGTGCGCGCCGAGGTTGCTGACCTCGCCGCCATGGCCGAAGCGGACCGCCGCACCGTGGCCCGGCGCGCCGCCGACGATCGTACCGTAGTTGAAGACGGTGCCGGGGCCGGACTCGACCTCGATGCCATGAAAGCCGGCGGCGCCGATGCGGCCCTGCGCCGCGTTGGCGACCAGCCCGCCCTGCAGATAGACGCCGGCGCCGGTGTTCTTTGACGTGCTGACAATCGTGCCGTAATTGACGACCGTGGCCGGGCCGCCCGCGATGGCGACCGCATTGCCGCGGGCGGTGATGCGGGCGCCCGCGGTGTTCCCGACCAGCCCGCCATGGGCCAGATAGATGCCGGCGCCAGCGGTCGAAGTGCCGACCACGGTGCCGAAATTGGCGACCGAGGCAGAAATGCCGAGCGCCAGGATGCCGAAGCTGCCGCCTTGGATCATGCCGAAATTGCCGATCGAGCCGCCGCCGCCGAGATAGACGCCTCGGCCGGCCAAGCTGACGATCGTTCCGTGGTTCTCCACCCTGCTCGGGCCGCCGCCGATCTGGACACCGTCGGAGGTGCCCTCGATGAGCCCGCTGTTGTCGATGCTGCCGCCAGCCGCCAGGTCGATGCCATGGCCGTCGGCGCCGAGGCCGATAATCGCGCCGAAATTGGCGACCGTCCCCACAGCACCCTTGATCGCGACGCCGATGTTATTCGCGATAATCAGCCCCGTCTGCGATCCGGTGATGCCGTTGGTGACGGCACCGCCGGCGGCAAGCTCGATGCCGTTGCTCGACGTGCTGCCGGTGCCGACGATGCGCCCCAGATTCTGCACGGCCCAGGCGGTTGCACCGGTGCCGTAGAGGGCGGTCCCGGAATGCGCGGAGCCGTTGTTCGTCACATAGCCGAGGGCGCTGATCGTCGCCGGGTTCTGCTCTCCCGGGTTGCTGAGCACGATACCGTTGGCGTAGGTGCCGTGGAAAGTCTTGCCGGCCATGGTCTGTCCTCCGCGCGGCCGGGCCGGACTAAGGCTTGTAAAGGCGATAGGCCAAATGATAGCTCGCCAATCCGGCGGGTGCCGTGACAAACGCATTTGGCGATACCGTGTGCATACCCTTCTTTAAGGAGGTGGACCAAGCGTAGTGGCCGGCGACAAAACTGCCGTTGGTCGGCAGCGTGCCCTGGTACGGACAGGTCGGCGAGATCGATTTATCGTCGATGTCGGCGCAGATATACCACAAGTTTCCTGCAGTTTTGTTCTGTCCGGCCTGCACCATCGCCTCGATTTCGAGCGTGCACACTGCAACGGGACAAGTAATAAATACCACGCTGGTGAAGTTATAGGTGGTTTTGCCTTTTGGCAGTTTAAGATTGGGATTGGGACTGTCCTGTAGGAGGATCGTGGACAGCAGAACATGCGAGAGGCCGGCGCAACACGCCAAGCCGGCATCTGTCTCCGGAAGCACCGGCCGGCTGCCCAACAGCGCCGTTCCCCGTGGCGCGGTCGCCCGACCCGGCGCTTCAGCAGGTAGGGATCCTTGCGCCCATGCGGTGCTCACCGAAACCACGCTAAAAGCCGCCGCCGCTAGGATCGTAAAGGCCATGTTCATGATCGCCTCCGGTGTCTGGCGAGCCCACAAGTTCAGAAATATGTAAGGTTTGTGCATAATCATGTCTTTGAACGGCCAAGGCAATCGGAAATCGCGTCAGCAGCAATCGAAGCCGGCAGCCGACGGCCCATGCCCCCTTCCCGGGTCCGTATGGCGCGGTGCCATTGACAGGCAGAACGCGACCGGTACTTATTACGCGTTCCTGAACGGGGATCGCGCGAGCGATCGAGGAGGAGAATAAGATGTCAGGTTTGACCCGCCGGTCGGTGTTGCAAGGCTCGCTCGGTTTGGCCGCAGCCGGCGGATTGGCGCGCCCCTATCTCGCCAATGCGGCCGCGACCACGGCGACGGTATGGTGGACGCAGGGCTTTATCCCGAGCGAGGACGCCTCGTTCCGCAAGCTCGCCGCCGATTACCAGAAGGCCAGCGGCAACAAGCTCGATTACAGCATCGTCCCATTCGCGCCGCTGCGTCAAAAAGAGGTGTCGGCGGTCACCAGCGGCGTCGTGCCCGACGTGATGGAGGTGGCCGATTACTTCTTCGGCACGCTGAATTCCTGGAACGACAAGCTGCTCGATGTCAGCGACGTTGTCGATACCCAAAAGCCGCATTTTATCGAGATCGCGCTCGCCAGCATGCACAACTATAATAACGCCACGAAGCAGCGCAGCTACTACGGCGTTCCGATGAAGGCGTCGGCCGTGACCTGCCACATCTGGAAATCATTGGTCGAAAAAGCCGGCCACAAGGTGTCGGACATCCCGGACAAATGGGACGAATTTATCGACTTCTTCAAGCCGATGCAGCAAAAGCTGCGCGACCAGGGCATGCGCAAGGTCTATAGCTGGGGGCTGGAGGTCAGCACCAACGGCGTCGATCCGGTCCGCACCTTTACCGTGTTCCTGCTCGCCTATGGCGGCAAGGGTATGGTGACACCCGACGGCAAATTGCATGCCGACGACCCGCAGGTCAAAGAAGCGGTGATCAAGACGCTGACCCGGATGGCCGGGCTTTACAAGGACGGCTATGTACCTTCGGCCGCGGTCAACTGGAACGACGCCGACAACAACAACGCCTTTCACGCCAAGCAGGTGGTCGCCGACTTCAACGGCTCGATGTCGATGGAATTGGCGTTGATCGACCGCAAAGCGGAATACGCCGACAACATCACCTACACCGTCAGGAACGACAACGCAGGCAAGCCATTGCCGGCGCAGATCGGGATTTTTGGCGCGGTGATCCCAAAAGGGGCCAAGAACGTCGAAGTCGGCAAGGAATTTCTCAAATACGCAATCGAGCCCAAGGTGCTAAACGAATATCTGAAAGGCGGGCTCGGCCGCTGGGCAATCCCGATGCAGGACATGGCCAAGAGCGACCCGTTTTGGCTCGATTCCGGCGACCCGCATCGCACGGCCTATATCAAGACCGCGCTGTTCGGGCCGACGATCCCGCTCTACACCGCCTACAACCCGGCCATGGCGCAGATCGATGCCGAGCACACTTTTCAGGTCGCCTGGTCCGACATCGTCACCCACGGCATGAAGCCCGAAGCCGCGGTGGACAAGGCGTTCAAGCGCTGCGAGGAGATTTTCGCAAAATACCCGATCAGCGAGGGCTGATCCCGAAACTTTGCGGCCCCGCGCCGTGCGTCCCACGGCGGACGGACCGGGCCGCATTGACACACGCGGCGCCGCCGGCATTTAGTGGCCAGCGTCTACGTGCCATCACCTATAAGGAGCAAGAAATGTCAGGTTTGACCCGCCGGTCGGTGCTGCATGGTTCGCTTGGTCTGGCCGCGGCCGGCGGCTTGATGCGCCCCTATATCGCCAACGCCGCGGCAAAGACCGCGATGGTGTGGTGGGCGCAAGGTTTCTTCCCCGAGGAGGATGCCGCGTTCCGCAAGCTCGCCGCCGACTACGAGAAGCAGAGCGGCAACACGATCCAATCGAGCATCGTGCCGTTTGCACCCTTACGTCAGAAGATCATCTCGGCGATCACCAGCGGCGTCGTTCCGGACCTGATCTACGCCACCCCGCCCGAGGTGGTGCCGCAGCAAGCTTGGGCCGGCCGGCTTGAAGACGTGACCGACGTCGTCGAGACGCAAAAATCGCATTTCGCGCCGATCGCGCTGCAATCCGCCGAGTTCTACGACAACGTCACGAAAAAGCGCAGCTATTATGGTGTGCCGTTTGAGGGTGCCGTCGTCCCGTTCCACGTCTGGCGCGACCTCGTCGAAAAAGCCGGCTACAAAATGTCGGACATCCCCGACAAATGGGACGCCTATATCGACTTTTTCCACCCGGTGCAGAAAAAGCTGCGCGAAAAGGGCATGCGCCACACCTATGCCAACGGCTTTGTCGTCAGCACGATCGGCAACGACCCGCTCAACACCTTCCACGCGTTTATGATCGCCTATGGCGGTCAGGACCTCGTCACCAAGGACGGCAAGTTCAACTCCGGCGATCCCAAGGTCAAGGAAGGGGTGATCAAGGCGCTCGAAAAGCTGAGCTCGCTCTATAAAGACGGATATATCCCGTCGGGCTCGGTCAACTGGAACGATGCCGACGACAACAACGCGTTCCACTCGAAATTGTCGATTATGGATTTCGACGGCACCTTGTCGACCGAATTGGCTCTCTACCACAACAAGCAGGCCTACGACCACGACATGGTCACCCAAGGCTTGCCGCTCAGCAACGAAGGCAGGCAGCTTCCGAGCCAGTTTCAAGCCAACAATGTGATCATCCCCAAAGGCGCCAAGGGTGTCGAAGTCGCCAAGGAGTTCGCCAAGTTCCTGATCGAGCCCAAGGTCAACAACGAGTATCTGAAAGCCGGGCTCGGCCGCTGGCTGCCGTTGTTCCCCGAGACCGTCAAAAACGACGCTTGGTGGACCGACCCCTCGGACCAGCACCGCGTCGCCTATGTCAAGCAGGGTCTGCAGAGCCCAGTCATCGCGTTCTATTACTGCTACAATGTCGCCTATGCGCAGTGCCGCACCGAGCACATTTTCAACGTCGCCTGGACCGAGATCGTCCACGGCAGCGCCAAGCCGGAGGAGGCGGCGGCAAAGGCTTTTAAGCGCGGCGAAGCGATCTTCGCCAAATATCCGATGCAGGAAGGCTGAGCCGTTGCCGAAGGCGCGGCGGCGATTTTGGTTGAACCGGCGGCCGCGCCAGCGCACAATCGCCGGGTGAAAAGCGTCCCGAGCGGGACGCGCGGCGTCAGCAGGGAAGGAGACGAAAATGGGCAGTCTAAGCCGGCGGTCGGTGCTTCGCGGTTCTCTTGGCGTGGCGGCGGCCGCGAGCTTGGCCCGCCCCTTTATCGCCAACGCCGCGGCGACGACGGCCAGCATGTGGCTGGCGCAGGGCTTTATTCCCGACGAGGATGCCGCCTACCGAACGCTCGTCGCCGAGTACCAGAAGGCGTCGGGCAACAAGATCGATTACAGCATCGTGCCGTTCGCGCCGTTGCGCCAAAAGATGGTGTCGGCGATCACCAGTGGTGTGGTACCCGACATCATGGAGGTCGCCGATTTCGATTTTGCCCCACTGCAGGCGTGGAGCGACCGGCTGCTCGATGTTACCGACGTCGTTAACACCCAGAAATCGAGCTACAACGAGACCGCCCTGATCAACAATTACTTCTACAACAATGCAACCAAGAAGCACGCCTATTACGGTGTGCCGTGGAAGTCGGCGGCGGTGCCGTTCCATATTTGGAAATCGCTGGTCGAAAAGGGCGGCGGCAAGGTCGCCGATATCCCGAACACCTTCACCGCCTTCCTCGATTTCTTTAAGCCGATGCAAAAGAAGCTGCAGGCCCAGGGCATGCGCCATACCTACAGCTATGGCTGGGAGGTCAGCACGATCGGCGTCGATCCGATCAACACCTTTTACAATTTCATGATCGCCTATGGCGGGAAAGGTCTCGTCACTCCGGACGGCAAGCTCCACGTCGATGACCCGGCGGTCAAGGAAGGGGTGCTGAAGGCGCTGAACCGGTTGACCGGCGACTTCAAGGACGGCTTGGTGCCGCCCGGCGTTGTCAACTGGAACGATGCCGACGACAACAACGCCTTTCATTCGAAGCTCGTCATCGTCGATTTCGACGGCACGATCTCGACCGAGCTGGCGTTGATCAAAAACAAGGAGCAATACGACGACATTCTGACCCGCGGCATCCCGAACGACGACAACGGCAAGCCGATCCCGGCCCAGGTCGCGACCTTCGGCAACGTGATCCCAAAGGGCGCCAAGAATGTCGATGCGGCCAAGGAGTTCCTGAAATACGCGATCGAGCCCAAGGTGCTGAACACGTATCTGAAAGGCGGCCTCGGCCGCTGGGCGATCCCCTACCCCGAGATTGCCAAGAGCGACCCGTTCTGGTTGAAGGACGACCCGCACCGCACCGTCTATATCACAGAGACTCTGATCGCACCGACCATGCCGATTTACGAGGCCTATAGTCCGGCGATCGCTCAGGTCAACGCCGAGCACGTCTTCCAGGTCGCTTGGGCCGATGTCGTCTCGAACGGGATGAAGCCCGAAGCCGCAATCGACAAGGCGTTCAAGCGCTGCGAGGCGATCTTCGCCAAATACCCGATCGCCGAGGGCTGAGCGCGGATCGGATGTCGGCGCTCAAGCCGAATGATCACGCGATCGTTACCTGGCGCCGCTGGTCGGCGCCACCGCCGCCGGGCTTGTGTCGCGTAGGGGTTACGTTCTATTATGGCTGTCGGCGCAGCAGGCTGTTGCGTCGCGCGCCGCGGCGCGGAGAAAAGCGGCGGTCGAGGCGTTAACGAGACGGCGGGCGGTCCTTGCAGAACACCGCAATTCAAGAGAGTTGAGAGGCGACGATGGTAGACGGAACGCAGGCCATCCAAAACACCCAGGCGCTCCCCTCGCTTTCCGGGTGGCGCGCCCGAAGCCGCGCTTGGCGCGGCGGCTTACAGGGCTCGGAATACACCTGGGCGGTTGCCTTTGTCGTACCCTATATCGCCGTGTTTTTGGCGTTTGTGATCTATCCGGTCATCTATGGCTTCTGGATGGGTAGCGAGCCGCAACTCTACGCCGAGCTGTGGGACGATCCAGTCTACAAGATGACGGTTGTCAACACGCTGATTTATCTGGCGATTGGCGTCAACGTAAAGATGTTCCTTGCGCTTTTGCTGTCGGGCTTCTTTATGCGCCCCGGCTGGTGGACCAAAGTGCTGTTGATGATCTTCGTCCTGCCGTGGGCGGTGCCGTCGATGCCCGCCTTCATCTCGATTCACTGGTTCTTCAACGGCGACTACGGCTTCCTCAACAACCTCTTGTATCATCTGTTCGGGGCCAATGGGCCGGCCTGGCTTGATAGCCGCTGGCTCGCCATGGGCTCGGTCATCGTGTCCTATATCTGGAAGTACATGCCGTTCTGGACCGTGATCCTGCTCGCCGGCCGGATGGCCATCCCGGCGGAGATCAACGAGGCGGCCAAGGTCGATGGCGCCACTGGGATCCGGAATTTCATCTATATCTCGTTTCCGATGCTGGCGAACCTCTATCTGGTGTGTACGCTGCTGTCGACGATCTTCACGGTCGGCGAATTCAACGCGCCGACCTTTGTCTCTGGCGGCGGCCCAGCCTTCTCGACTTATGTGCTGGCTACGCTCGGCATCCGCGACGCGTTTGATCTAGCCCAGCCGCGGCTGGGCGTCGCAGCGGTGATCTCTGCCCTGCCGCTTGTGATCCCGCTCGTCATCATATTGATGCGCAAACTCAAAACCGCACAGGTGCAGCTGTGACCTCGATCACCGCCGGCAGCGCCGCCGGATACGCCGTCCCATCACGCGAGGCAATGCAGCGCGTCGCCCGCCGGCGCCGCACCATCGCCAACATCTTCGCCGGGCTGCTCAGCGTCGTGCTGATCATCTGGACCGTGATGCCGATCTACAACATGGTCATGGTCTCCCTCGAAGGCCATGACGATGTGTTCAGCAGCCGGATTGCTCCCTCCGACCCATCGTTGCATGGCTACTGGCTGGTGTTCACGCAGGGCTACTGGTACCTGGAATATTTCTGGGAGCAGTACGCGCGCAGCGTCTATCTCGGAGTCGCGGTGACCGTGCTGACCCTGGCAATCGGATCGATGACCAGCTTTGCCATCGGCCGCATGCGCATCCGCCACGGCTGGGTCATCACCAACGCCGCCTTGCTGACCTACGTGATTCCGGCTTCATTCTTGGCGATCCCGTTTTATCGGCTCGCTCAGAATTACGGGATGATGAATAACCTCTGGGCGGTGATTGCGGCCCTGGTCACCTTCGCCACCCCGTACGCGATCTTCATCTTCCAAAATTACGGAGCGAGCATCCCGATCGAGCTCGACGAGGCGGCACGAATCGACGGCGCCTCGCCGGCGCAGATCTATTTCCGCATCTACCTGCCGATGATGATGCCGGCGCTGATCGCAGTCGGCACCTATGCGCTGCTGCTGGCGTGGAACGAATACCTCTATCAGTTCCTGCTGCTGTCGAACAAGCAGAGCATGACCGTGCCGGTGGCGCTCGCCCAGTTCCTGAACAGTGACGAGGCGCCGTGGAACTATATGATGGCGACTGCGGTGATCTATTCACTGCCACCGATCGCCACCTATTACGCGTTCCGCCGCAAGATGACCTCGGGTCTGACCATGGGCGGTGTCAAAGGCTAGGCGCCGAGTCTAACCCAGCAAAAGGGGCGCCCGCGGGCGCCCCTTTTTGTTGCGGCTCGGGGCCGAAGGGCGTCAGCGCTTGGAAAACTGGAAGCTGCGGCGCGCTTTCGCCTTGCCGTATTTCTTGCGCTCGACGACCCTGCTGTCGCGGGTCAGAAACCCCTGGCTTTTCAGCAATGGACGCAGCCCCGGCTCGTAATGCGTCAGCGCCTGGCTGATGCCGTGGCGCACGGCGCCGGCCTGTCCCGAAAGGCCGCCGCCCGCAACCGTGCACCAGACGTCGAATTGCCCCAGGCGGTCGGCGGCGACAAAAGGCTGGTTGATCAGCATGCGCAGCACCGGCCGAGCAAAGTAAGAGGGGCTCTCCTGATTGTTGACCGTAATCGTGCCCCTGCCGGGCCTGATCCATACCCGCGCCACGGCGTTTTTGCGCTTGCCGGTGGCGTAGGCGCGCCCTTGCGCATCGAGCTGCGGCGCGATATCGATCGGAGGTGCCGCAACCGGCGTCGGCGCCGCGGCAGCCGGCCGAGCCGCGGCCATCGCCTGGCGCAGGCTCGCCAGCCCCTGAAAGGTCTGAGTCCCGGTGCGCTGCCCGGCGGGGGGATTGTCCGGCTTGTCATCAGCCGCCATTTCGCTTACGCCCTCGCATTCTTGCGGTTTAGCGCGGCGATATCGAGCCCCTCGGGCTGCTGCGCCGCATGGGGATGGTCGGGCCCGGCAAAGACCCGCAAATTTTTCAAGATCCGGCGTCCGAGCGGCCCGCGCGGCAACATCCGCTCGACCGCCTTCTCGATGACCCGCTCGGGATGCTTGCCGTCGAGAATGGCGCCCTTGCTGCGCCCCTTGATCCCACCCGGATAGCCGGTGTGCCAGTAAAAGATGTCGTCGCGGCGCTTATTGCCGGTGAGCTCGACCTTTTCGGCATTGACGACGACGATGTTGTCGCCGCAATCCATGTGCGGGGTATAGCCAGGCTTGTGCTTGCCGCGCAGCCGCGTCGCCAGGATCGCGGCGAGACGCCCGAGCACCAGCCCGTCGGCGTCGACGACAAACCACTTCTTCTCGATGTCGGACGGCCTAGCCGAAAAGGTCTTCATCACGGGTCCGCGGAAAACGAGGCGCCGATGTAGGCGATCCGCGACACGAGGTCAAGCCGCGCCATCGCAGATGACGCTCCCATGGTATAATCTCGCCCGATGCCGACGGCTGGGGACAACGCGATGCTGGCGCTGTTGCGCTGGTATATTGAGATGGGCGCGGATGAGGCGATCGCCCAGCGTCCCGTCGACCGGCTCGCCCCACCGGCACCGGCGCCCGCAGCGCGCGAGCCTGTCGCCGTTCCGCGGCGGGCTGCACCTGTACTCGGCGGTTCGGCGCAATCGGCGCGGCTGATGGCTTCGGCCGCCGAAACGGTCGAGGCGCTCGAGGCGGCGATTGCCGCCTTCGAAGGCTGCGCCTTGAAGCACACCGCGACCACTACGGTTTTCGCCGACGGCAACCCCAGCGCGCCGGTCATGATCGTCGGCGAGGCGCCGGGGGCTGAGGAAGACCGCACCGGGCGCCCGTTTGTCGGCCGCGCCGGGCAGCTCCTCGACCGCATGCTGGCGGCGATCGGACTCGATCGCAACACTGTGCTGATCACCAACGTCATTTATTGGCGACCGCCCGGCAACCGCACTCCGACCGCGGCCGAGATCGCTTCCTGCCTGCCGTTCGTGTTGCGCCATGTGGCGCTCGTCGCGCCTAAGGTGCTCGTCCTCGCCGGCGGCACCGCGGCTGGTGCGCTGTTGCCGCAGGGCGGCGGCATCACCCGGCTGCGCGGCCGCTGGTTCGAGCTCGACGTGCCGGGGCTCGACCGCCCGGTGCCAACCTTGCCGATGTTTCATCCGTCGTTTCTGCTGCGCGCACCCGAGCGCAAACGCGAGGCCTGGCGCGATCTTCTGACCCTGCGCGCACGACTCGACGAGCTTCTCTCCGGCGGCTAGCGCCTCCGTCGATTTCCGGGTTATGCTGCGCCGCATCCGGCGTTCGGAAAACGCAGGGGATCGGATGAGCGACACCAGACCCGCGAGCCTCGTCGATTACGAATGTCGTGACCGCATTGCGACGCTCACGCTCAATCGGCCGGAACGCCTCAACGCTTTCAGCGACGAGCTGGTGCGCGATCTCGCCGACGCGTTGCGCCGCTTCGATCTCGACCCTGAGGCCGAGGTGGCAATACTCAACGGACGCGGACGGGCCTTTTCGAGCGGCGCCGACGTGCATCAGCGGCAATTGCGTCCGCGCCAGGAGTTCGAGGCGCTGGGCGGGCCGCAGGGCTGGGACGCCAATTCGGCCGACCTCTTCACCCGGGCGGTCAATTGGAAGCCGGTCATCGCCGCGCCGCACGGCTATGCCATTGGCCTTGCCCTCGGCATCGTGCTCGAAGCCGATTTGATCGTCGCCGCGGCCGGCACCCGCTTTCAGGTGACCGAGACCTCGCGCGGGCTCGGCGGAGCCAAGTACTGGGCGTTGCTGCATTTCCGGGGCGCCTCGGCGCTCGCCGCCGAGGTCGCGTTGAGTGGGCGATTCTTCACCGCGGAGGAGGCGCTCGTCGCCGGTGTCATCAACCGCGTCGCCGCCGAAGGAAAGCATCTCGGGGCGGCGCGCGAATTGGCTGCCGAGGTGGCGAAAAACCCGCCGCTCTCGGTGCGGGCGACGGTGCGCACCCGTCGCTGGTATTTGGGCGAACTCGGGCGCGAGGTAGCGATGCAGACCGCACCCTTGAAGCTCTATTTGACCGAGGATTTTCAGGAGGCCGCCCGCGCCTTCGCCGAAAAGCGGCCGCCCGGCCCGTTCAAAGGACGCTGAGGAGGACCGGCGATGATCAGCCCCGCCTATATCCGCACGATGGCCGCCTACAACGCCGAGATGAACCGCCGTCTCTTCGCCGCCGCCGCGCGCCTCCCCGACGCCGAGCGCCGCAGACCGCGCGGCGCCTTCTGGGGCTCGATCCACGGCACTCTGAGCCACATCCTGTGGGGCGACCGGCAGTGGATGTCGCGCTTCGACAACTGGCCAAAGCCAGCGACTTCGATCAAAGAAAGCGCGCAGATGATCGACGATTTTGACGAGCTCGCCGCGGCGCGCGAAGCGGCCGACGTCGACATCGCCCGCTGGGCGCGCAGCATCGACGAGAGTTGGCTCGGCGAAGACATGGTCTGGTTCAGCGGTGCGGCGAACCGGGAAATACGGGCGGCGAAGCGTCTCCTCGTGACCCACTTCTTCAACCACCAGACGCATCACCGCGGCCAAGCCCACGCGCTCCTGACCGCTGCCGGGCAGGAGACCGGCGATACCGACCTCTTTCTGCTGATCCCCGGAATCGTCGATTAGCGCCTTTGGCGGCGGGGACGCTATAGAACGCGCGGGCTTATAATCGGTCACACATCATTGCTCCCGGCCCTGGCAATGCCGATGCGGTTTGCCGGAATACTGATCGCGGCGTGCCTTTTTGTGTCGTCGCTCATGGCCGCCCGCGGCGCGGAGCCCAAAATGGATCCGGGGGCTCCGGGGCGCATTCTCCATGTTCTGAACCGGCTCGCCTTCGGCCCGTCGATTGACGATTTCCGTCGCGTCGAGGCGATCGGGATCGAGCGCTGGATCGTCGAGCAGCTCGATCCCGCTGCTATCGTTGAGCCGATTGAGCTGCGCTTTCATCTGGCTCAGCTCGACACGCTCGACCTCGATGCGATCCAGTTGCGCCAGCTCTACGGGCCGCTGCGCCCGGTGCTTGGGCTCAAGCCGACGCCCGAGGAGAAAAAGGCGCAGGCCCAGCGCGCACGCCTCGTCGTCGAGCAAGCCCAGGCGGCGCGCGTCTATCGCGCGGTCCTGAGCCGGCGCCAATTGCAGCAGGTGATGGTCGATTTCTGGTTCAACCATTTCAACGTCTTCGACAAAAAGGGACTGGACCGGGTCTGGATCGGCAATTTCGAGGAGCGGGCGATCCGCCCCTACGCGCTCGGCCGGTTCCGCGACCTGTTGTTTGCCGTGGCCAAGCACCCGGCAATGCTGGTCTATCTCGACAACACATTGAATTCGGTGCCGCGTGCGCACGGCAGCGAGCGCGGTCTCAACGAGAATTTCGGCCGCGAAGTCATGGAGCTGCACACCCTTGGTGTCGATGGCGGCTACACCCAGGCGGATGTGATCACCCTCGCCCGCGTGTTCACCGGTTGGACGGTCGATCCGCCTGACCCGAAAAATGCGCCCGCGGCAGCCGCAGTCTTTGTCGGCGCCCGCCATGATTTCAGTCCCAAGGTGTTTCTCGGGCAGCCGCTGCACGCCACCGGCAAGGCCGAAGGCGAAGAGGCGCTCGACCGGCTGGCGAAGAGCCCCGCGACCGCGCGTCACATCGCCTTCGAGCTGGCGCAGTATTTTGTTGCCGATATGCCGCCGCCGCCGCTCGTTGACCGGCTCGCTGCGCGTTTTGTCGCCACTGGCGGCGACATTCGCGCGGTGCTGAAGACGCTTTTCGCGAGCCCCGAATTCTGGGCCAGCGCCGGGCAAAAATACAAGACGCCCTATGAGTTTGTGATCTCCGCCGCGCGCGCTTCCGGCATTCCGCTCAACAATCCGCGCCCGCTGATCGCCGCCATGACTGAGCTTGGCATGCCGCTTTACGGATGCCAGACCCCGGATGGCTACAAAAACACCGAAGCAGCGTGGCTGAGCCCCGACGCGATGGTGCGGCGCGTCAGCTTTGCCGTCGGACTCGCACGCGGCGGCCTGCGCCTCAACGGCGCCGCCGAGGCGGGCCTTGAGGCGGCATTGCCGCCCCCGCCGCCGGCTCCGGCCAAGGTGGCCGAGCTCGACGAGATGTTCGGCTCGACCCTGACGACCCGAACCCGTGAAACCGTCGCGGCAGTGCCGCCCGGCCTGCGGGCGGCGCTGATCATCGGCAGTCCCGATTTCATGCGCAGATAGGCCCCGATGCAACGATCCGGCATCTCCAGGCGCCGATTGCTGGCCGCACCGCTCGCCGTAGCCTTGGTTTCGGATGCCGCGAACGCTTGGGCCGCTGCGGCGGAGGGCGGGCCGAAGCGGCTCGTCGTGATCATGCTGCGCGGCGCCGTCGACGGCCTTAGTGTCGTTGTCCCCTATGGGGAGGATGCCTATTACGCGGCGCGCCGGTCGATCGCGATCGGCCGGCCGGGATCGCCCGGCGGCGCGCTGCCGCTCGACGGCCATTTCGGGCTGCATCCGGCACTCGCCGGACTGATGCCGTTATGGGCCGAGGGCGGCCTCGCCTTTGTCCATGCCGCCGGCTCGCCGGATCCGACCCGTTCGCATTTTGATGCGCAGCGCTATATCGAAAGCGGCACACCGGGCCGCGACGCGACGCCGGACGGCTGGATGAACCGGCTGCTGCAGGCGCTTCCCGGCCGGCGGTTGCCGACCGACGCCGTCGCAGTCGGCCCGACCTTGCCGCGCATCCTTATCGGGGGCGCCCCGGCCGCCAATCTGACGCTCGGGCCAAACGCTGCGCGGCCGCTGCCGATCGACCAGCCCGAGCTCGGCGGCGCTTTCGACCGGCTCTATGCCGCGGACGACGCGCTCGGCCGCGCCTACCGCGAGGGGCGCAGCGCACGGGCGCAGCTGCTCGCCGATCTTGCCGCCGAAGCGCGCGCGGCCGACAACGGCGCCCCGCTGCCGGCCGGGTTTTCGGGCCAGGCCTCACAACTTGCTCGGCTGATCGCGCGCGATCAGTGCATCCGTCTTGCTTTTGTCGCACTTGGCGGCTGGGACAGCCATGTCGATCAGGGCAGTGCGACGGGGCCAATCGCCAATCGGCTGCGTGCGCTCGGCGACGGCATCGCGGCGCTCGCCCGCGGTCTGGGCCCTGCTTGGCGCGACACCGTAGTCGTCGTCGTCTCCGAATTCGGGCGCACGGTGCACGAGAATGGCGATGCCGGCACCGATCACGGCCACGGTAACGTGATCTGGATCGCCGGCGGCGGCATCAAGGGGGGCCGGGTGTATGGCGAATGGCCGGGTCTGACGCCCGAGCGGTTGTACCAGCGGCGCGACCTTGCGGTCACCACCGATTTCCGGGCGGCGATCGGAGTCATCCTCGAGCGCCATCTGCGGCTGCCGGACGTCAAGCTCGTTGGTGTCTTTCCTGACGCCCCCGCGGCAACACCCGCGCTCACGGCAATGGTCCCTGCCTAGATTTGACCGGCGGATTCTTGCACGGATGTTGCCCGCTTCCTGATCAGCGTTAACCGACAACTTTATTGCTTATCGCCTCGCTCGGTGCTATAGCCTTGTGCGGATCGAAGTACCTGCCGCAAATTGCGGATCGAGACGAGCCGCGGTTTGCGGCAGTGAGTACTTGCCGCGGATCTGCCTTTATCGCAGGCTGCAACGACTGAGCAGGAGCGCAAGAGTGCATCGCACGTTGCTTCGCGCCGCGGGGGTGGCCGTTGCGCTGATCGTCGCCGGCTGCCACAACGCCCCGCCGCTGCCGCCGGCGCCGCCGGCGTCGGCGCTGCCGTCGAGCAGCTATATCATCGGGCCTGGCGACAAGCTGAACATCTTTGTTTGGCGCAATCCGGAGTTGTCGACCAATGTGCCGGTACGACCGGACGGCCGGCTATCGATCCCGCTCGTCGAGGATGTGGTGGCGATCGGCAAGACGCCGAGCCAGCTGGCGCGCGAGCTCGAGCAGCGGCTGTCGAAATACATCAAGGAGCCGGTGGTCACAGTGATCGCCGAGGCGTTTGTCGGGCCGTTTACCGAGCAGGTCCGCGTCATCGGCGAAGCGGCGCAGCCGCGCGCGATCCCGTTTCGCACCGATATGACGGTGCTCGACGCGATGATCGAGGTCGGCGGGTTGACCCGGTATGCCGCTGGCAACGATGCGGTTATCGTGCGGACCGCGGCCAATGGCAAGCAGGCGACCTATTCGGTCCATCTCGACAGCCTGATCAAAGACGGCGACGTGTCGAGCAATGTCGCCTTGCAGCCAGGCGATATCCTGATCATTCCGCAACGCCTGTTCTGAAGATGGGCCGCTGTGCCGAAACAATCTGCCGTCGCGCGGCCGATGCGATCGGGCCGGACCGTTTCGCTGCCGCGCGCCGCGGATGGTGACGTTAGCCGAGGGTGTAAATGAATTCAGTTCGGTCGCAGGCGATATCGGTAGCGCAACTGTTATGGCGCCGCAAATGGCTGTGCGTCGCCGTCGCTTGGTTGGTGTCCACGGTCGGGTGGATTGGCGTGGCGTTTATTCCGACAAAGTATGAATCGACGGCGCGGGTCTACCTCAATGCCGATCCGGTGCTGACCCCCTTGCTGCGCGGGCTCGCGGCAGACACCAATCCGACCCGCCATCTCGATTTCATGCAGCGTACCTTGCTGAGCCGACCCAATCTCGAGCAATTGAGCCGGCTGACCGACCTTGACACCACCGCCAGAACGCCGGCGGAAAAGGAAGCGCTGTTCAAGCGCTTGGCCTCCGATGTCGAGATCAGCGCGATCACCCCAAACCTGATGATGATCGGCTATCGCGACCCCGATCCGGTGCTGGCGAAAAATGTCGTTCAGGCACTGTTGACGATTTTTGGGGAGAAGACCGCCGGAAGCAGCCGAAACGAAATGGACAGCGCTCAGCGCTTTCTCGACGACGAGATCGCCTCCTATGCCGATCAGCTGCGCGCCGCCGAGAAGCGCCGCGCCGATTTGTCGCGGCAATACCCCGACATCGTTGCCAATCGACCGCCCGACGCGCCGGCGAGCGGAGAAGACACCGCCACGCGCCTCGATCGGGCGCGCAGCGCCGTCGTCCGGCTCGAAGGCGAGCTCGACGATACCGTCACCAGGCGGAATTCGCTGCGGCAGGAGCTCGCATCGATTCCGCCAAAGATCAGTATCGAGCAGGCGCCGCAAGTGGTCGTGAACGGCGTGCGGCAATTGTCGCCGGACGAGGCGCGGCTCGCCGATCTGCAAAAAAACCTCGATACGCTGCGGCTGAAATATACCGACCAGCATCCGGACGTGATCGCCACCCGCGAGGCGATCGCCCAGGTCCGGGCGGAGCTGAAAAAGCCGGCTTCCACCGGATCGGGACCAAAGGGGGGTCCGAAAGCGGAGGTTGCCAATACTGTTTATGACCAGCTCAAGGTCAAGCTGGTCGATGCCGAAGGTGCCGTGGCCGCCGCCAAGGAGCGTCTTTCCCAGGCGAAAGCCGAGGAGGCGCGGATCGAAATGGTCGTGAAGTCGGCGCCCGGCGTGTTGCAGCAGGCCCAGGATCTCGACCGTGACTATGCGATCCTTAAGAAAAATTACCAGGAGCTGGTAGCGCGGCGCGAAGCAGCCCAGATCGCTAACGCCGCCAATACCAAGACCGAAGCGATCCAGTTCCGTATCGTTGATCCGCCGCAAGTGCCGGTGCTGCCGGTGGCGCCAAACCGGCCGATGCTGCTCTCGGCAGTGCTTCTGGCCGGCATCGGTGCGGGGCTCGCCACCCCCCTTGCGGTCAAGCAGTTCGACCGCTCGTTTGCGACGATCGGGCAATTGCGTAATCTCGGGGTACCGATCCTGGGCAGCGTATCGCGGTTGTCGCTCGGGATGGATCGTCGCCGAGCGGCGATCCAATTGGCCGGAGTGTGCGCCAGCGCGCTGGTGCTGATCGCGATATACGGCACCCTGCTGGCGCTGAGCTTCGGCCTCCACTCGGTGAGTGTATCGTAATGGCCGAATCGATCGGACTGATCGAGCGCGCGGCAGCGCTGCTGAGGCAGCGCGAAGCCGCCGAGCTCGGCGGGGCGCCACCGCCGGCCGCGCCGCCGGTCGGCACAGAGAAATTTGCCGACACCGCGACAGGCGAAGCGGACGGCGCCGCAGCGCCGGTCGTGGAGAACGGTTCCGACGTCGGGCCCGAGCTCGTCCTCGATCGCGGTCAGCTCGCGAGCTATGGAATCGCCATGCCTTCCTCCGAGCGCTCGCGGACGGTCGAGGAGTTTCGCCTGATCAAGCGCAACCTGATGGCCGGAGCGCAGGGCAACGCAGTCGGCGCGCATCGCCAAAGCCGCCTGATCATGGTCACCAGCTCGCGGCCGGGCGAGGGCAAGACCTTTATCGCGCTCAATCTGGCTTTGGCATTCGCCTCTGAAAGAGATGTCAAAGCTCTGCTCGTCGATGTCGATACGCAGCATTCGACCTTGCAAAAGATCCTCGGCATCGCCGGCCACCGCGGCCTCGTTGATGTGCTGGGCGGGCATGCCGATCTGTCCGAGGTCTTGCTGCGGACCAACCTGCCGAACTTTATGGTCCTGCCGGCGGGCCGCGGCGGCCCCCACGTTCCGGAGCTGCTGTCGAGCCGGCGAATGGCGGCGTTGCTGGCCGAGATGAGCCAGCGCTACGCTGACCGCTTTATCATTCTCGACACGCCTCCTTGCATGGCCACCAGCGATGCGGCAACGCTCGCGCCGCTCGTTGGACAGGTGGTCTTTGTCGTCGAGGCCCATCGCACCCAGCAGGAGGAGATCGAAGCGGCGCTCAGCCTGCTGAGTGGCTGTTCGCAGATCAGTCTTCTGCTTAACAAAAGCGATCTGGCAAGCGAGCACTTCGGATCCTACGGATACGGTTATCACTATCCCGGTGGCGGAGGCGATGAGCTGCGCTCGGACCGGCCGGCGCCGGCATAGCACCGGGGTGCGGCGCGCATCCGGGCGGGCTCGGCGTCTTGGTCTGACGTTGCTGTTGGCGGCCTCGGCTGGCATTGCCGATCCGGCATGGGCGCAAATGTCGGGGGGTGGGTTCGCACCGGACGTGTTGCCGCCGCTGCCGCAAGGGCCGGTCGGGCTGCCGAGCCCGCTGGCGCCACCCAACGCGCTGCCGGGCGCCAATTTGATGCCGGGCCAGCCGCTGCCGGGGCAGGAGACACCGCCGGCGCCTTATTCGCTGGCGCTACCCCAGCCCGGGCTCGGCGTTACCACGCTGCAGTCATACAATCCGAACGCTCCGGCGCTCCTGATCTTGCCGCAGGTAACGATCGGCGAGCGGCTTACCGATAACGCCAATTATACCGCCACTGGTCGGATCGCCGCAGCCGAAACCCGGCTGCTGCCCGGCGTCACCATTTCCGCCGATACGCCGAGGCTGCAAGGGGTTTTGACGGGCAATCTCGAAGGCGATGTCTCGGTGCCTACGACCGATTTGGACCGTATTTTCGGCAATCTCTACGCGAACGGGCACGGAACGATTGTCCCGGACAAGCTGTTTGTTGACGCCAGGAGTAACATCAGCCTGGGCTCGACCGTGCCCGGGCTCGGTTTCACCAGCCCGACGCTGCTGCCAAAAAATCAGCAGACCCAAGTGTTCGTCAACAACATTTCGCCTTATTTCCGAGAGTCGGTGGACGGCCTCGTCGATACCGAGCTGCGCTATACTTTCGGCACGACGAATTATGGTGGGAACACGGCTGGGGCGGTGGTGCCCGGATCCGCCGTTACCAATAGCCTGGGGAACGGGGTCCTGAACGAAGGTACCTTTACCGCCGCCACCGGGCGAAACTTCGAACGCGCCCTGTCGCGGCTGACGATCGATGCTTCGAATTTCAATTCTACGGCAACGACCCGCAACAACCAGTTCAGCGCCTATGACGATCTCGAATATCGCTTCTTGCCCGAGATCGCCGCGCTCGGACGTATCGGCTATCAAAGCATTCACTACCCGTTTTCACCCGGGGCAACGTTTGTCGGACCCACCTGGCTGGTTGGCGGCCGTGTTGGGTTGGCGCAGAATTACGGCTACCTCAGCCTGCAATACGGAGTGCAGCAAGGGGTTTACGGCTTTAGCGGATCAGCGTTCTATCAGATCACTCCGACAATGACGGTGACCGCCACGTTGTCGCAGGGAATCAGTTCGCCTTCAGAATATCTGCAGACTGCTTTGGAGAGCTCGACTCTCAACCCGTACGGAGCGATCGTCGATCAATACAGTGGTTTGCCGACCGCCTTCTACAATCCCGGCCTCGGCTTGACCAACAACGTCTACCGTCAACATTTGCTCAACGTCGGGCTCAGCGACATCATTGGATACAATCAATATTCGCTGTACGGCGTTTATATCTCGCAGCAATCGCTGACGACCCCGACCACCTCCACACCGACCAAGAGCATCGGCGCGAATTTTACTTGGGGCCGGTCGATTCGACCCGACCTCAACAGTTCGGCGTCGCTTGGATTTTACAATACGAGCAATGCAATCGGCCTGACGAATACCGCTTCGGTCGGCACCATCAACACCGTGACCGCGAATTTGGGGTTGAACTACCTTCTGACCGACACTGTGACCGGTTCAGTGCTCTATACGCTTTCGTATCAGACCAATGGTGCTGCGATAACCGGTAACGCTGGAAACATTGTGGCCAACTCGTTGCAGTTTCTGCTTACCAAAACGTTCTAAAGCAATGTACGCCGAATTCTACGGCCTTTCGACCCGACCATTTCAGCTGACGCCGGATGCACGATTCTTTTTCGAAAGCACGGTGCATCGGCAAGCGATGGCGTACATGGTCTATGGCCTGCACCACGCCGAGGGCTTTATCATCATCACCGGCGAGGTCGGTGCCGGCAAGACCATTCTCGTAGACAATCTGCTGGCGACCATCAACGAAAACAGCTTTGTCGCGGCCAAGATCGTCACCAGTCAGCTCGGCGGCGACGATCTGCTGCACCTGGTTGCCGCCGGCTTCGGCATCGCCAAGGAAGGGCTGACCAAAGGCTCCCTGCTGCAGCGCATTACCGATTTCGTTCTCGCCCAGCATCGCAACGGCAAGCGCGCACTCTTGATTGTCGACGAGGCGCAGAATTTGTCGTTCGAAGCGCTCGAAGAGCTGCGGATGCTGTCCAATATCGTGGTCGACAAAACCATGGCTCTGCAGAGCTTTCTGCTCGGCCAACCGCAGTTCCGCGCGGTGCTCGGCAGCCCGGGGCTTGATCAGCTGCGCCAGCGGGTCACCGCCGCCTACCATCTGGGGCCGCTCAGCGAAGCCGAAACGAGATCCTACGTCGAGCATCGGCTGCGGCGGGCGGACTGGAAGGGCGACCCGCATTTCACTGAAGCCTCGTTTCCGCTGATCCATCAGCATACCCAGGGGGTGCCGCGCCGGATCAACACCCTCTGCTCGCGGCTTTTGCTCTACGGCTTTCTGGAGCAGCTGCACACCTTGAGCGCCGGTGCGGTCGAAAAAGTCGCAAACGATCTGCGCGAGGAAATCGCCGTGGTCACGACACCAAATGGAGCGGCGGCCGGCGCGGTTTCGAACGCCGGCGGCGGCGACACCTTGCAGGACATGGCGGCGCGCGTGCGCACCCTCGAAACCAGCGTCGACAAGCACAACCGCCTGATCCGGCGGGCGATCGAGATTGCCACTCAGTATTTCCAGGGCGAACGGCCATGAACGCCAACGCGATGACTGTCGACGTCGAAGATTATTTTCAAGTCGAGGCCTTCGCTTCGACCATCGATCGTGCCGAATGGGAGTATCTGCCGCATCGGGTCGAGCGAAACACCGGGCTTCTGCTCGACATGTTCGCCGATGCCGGGGTCAATGCGACCTTTTTTGTGCTTGGCTGGATCGCGCGCCGTTATCCGGCTTTGGTGCGGCGTATCGTCGCTGAGGGTCACGAGTTGGCCAGCCACGGTTGCGACCACCTCCGCGCCGACTGCCAGTCGCCCGCGGCGTTCCGCGCGGATGTGCGCGAGAGCAAGGCGGTTCTCGAGCAAGCCGGCGGCGTCGCGGTGGCCGGATACCGGGCGCCGACGTTTTCGATCGGCAGCGGCAGCGATTGGGCGCACGGCATCCTCGCCGAGGAAGGTTATCGCTACAGCTCGAGTGTTTATCCGGTCAAACACGATCTCTACGGCACGCGCGGCGCCCCACGGACAGCGTTTGTCCCGGTCGAGGGCATGGTCGAGATCCCGCTGACCACCGTGCGGTTGAACGGGGTCGCCCTGCCGGCCTCCGGGGGCGGATACTTCCGGTTGTTCCCATACTCGATGAGCCGGTGGCTGTTGGCGCAGGCCGGTCGAGAACTCGGCACCCCGAGCATCTTTTACCTGCACCCGTGGGAAGTCGATCCGCAACAGCCGCGCCAACGGCATGCTCCGCTGCGCTCTCGATTTCGCCATTATCTCAATCTCAACCGTACCGAAAAACGTCTTCGGCGGCTGCTTCGGGATTTCGCATGGACGCGGATGGATCGATTGTTTCTGAGCGAAGGGTCGGAACCGTTTCCGGTGGTCACGGCATGGATGGATCCCCGGTCGCCGTCGCCGTAAGACGGTTTCAGCCCGGCGACGAGCGGCGCTGGGACCAATTTGTCGGCGCCTGCAGCGGCGGAACTTTCTTTCACCTCGCGGGCTGGAAGCGGGTGGTCGAGCGCGCCTTCGGGCACCGGACCCATTACTTGCTCGCGGAGCGCGGCGGTGCGGTCACCGGCGTCTTGCCGCTGACCCATGTCAAATCGGCGCTCTTCGGCTCCTCCCTGATCTCGAACGCTTTCGCCGTTCATGGCGGCCCGATCGCGGCGGACGCCGAGAGTTTGGCGGCGCTCGAGCAGGAGGCGGTGCGGCTGATGGATGCGATCCCGGTTCCGGTGTTGGAGCTGCGCGGCTGGTCGCAAAGCCGTGCCGATTGGCCGAGCCGGTCCGACCTCTATGCGACGTTTCGCAAGTGGCTCGAGCCGTCCGTCGACGCCAATCTCAAAGCGGTGCCGCGCAAGCAGCGGGCGATGATCCGCAAGGGCATGGGCAACGGTCTGCGTTCGCATATCGACGCCGAAACCGGCCGGCTGCATCGCATCTACAGCGAAAGCGTGCGTAATCTCGGCACGCCGGTCTTCTCCAAATCGTATTTCGAAATCCTGCGGGAAGAATTTCCGGCTTGTTCCGACATCGTCACGGTGACGCGGGATGACCGGGCGGTGGCTGCGGTGTTGAACTTTTATTTTCGCGACGAGGTGATCCCGTTCTACGGCGGCGGCTTATCTGCGGCCCGCGCGCTCGCCGCCAACGATTTCATGTATTGGGAAGTCATGCGTCGCGCCTGCGAGCGCGGCTGCCGGGTGTTCGATTTCGGGCGCAGCAAGGTCGGCACCGGGGCCTATGCCTTCAAACGCAATTGGGGCTTCGAGCCGATCCCTCTCATCTATCAATTTCGCCTGGCGGCCGGCCGCGCGGTGCCCGATCTCAACCCACTTAACCCCAAGCTCCGGCGTTTTGTCGCCGCCTGGAAGCGGCTGCCGCTACCACTGGCCAACCGGCTGGGGCCAATGATCGTCAAAGGAATTGGCTGACATGGATCTTCGGCACGAGGCGGGGTCGCTCAATCGGGTAAACGCCCCGGCAATTCCCGGAAGTTCCGCAGCGCTGGAGCCGATCGCGCGCTCCGTCGCCGCGCGAAGCTGGCGGGCGGCGCTTGTCGCGATCGGCCTTGCTGCGCTCGTGTTCGGCATCGTCTTTCGCACGGAAATCGCCGCTGCGGTGCGAGTCTGGATCGAGTCGACTGCTTACAATCATTGTTTTCTGATCATTCCGCTTACCGGCTTTTTGCTGTGGGAACGGCGGTCGACAATCCGCGCGGTCACTCCCCGCCCGACGCTGTGGCCGGTGGCGCTTATGCCCCTGATCTCGTTGGTCTGGCTGGTCGCGGCAGTGCTCGATATTAACGAGGTCCGGCAGGTCGCGGTGATGGCCATGTTCGAGGTCGTGCTGCTCTCCGCGCTCGGGACCCGGGTGTTTCGTCAGTTGCTGGCGCCGCTGCTGTTCTTGTTCTTTCTGGTGCCAATGGGCGCGTTTCTGGTGCCGACCTTGCAGAAAATCACCGCCGATATCACCGTCGCCGGCTTGCACGCGTTGCATATTCCGGTGTTTTCCGACGGCAATATGATCGAAATACCCGAGGGCACCTTTGAAATCGCCGAGGCGTGCGCCGGTTTGCGCTTTCTCGTGGCATCGAGCGTCTTCGGCTGTTTCTTCGCCATTCTGATGTATCGCAGCCGGCTGCGCCGGGCGATTTTCATCGCATTGTCGGTGGCGGTGCCGATCGGGGCCAATGGGTTGCGGGCGCTCGGCATCATCTGGCTGGCGCATCTCGAAGGCAGCGCCGCCGCGGTCGAAGCCGATCATGTGCTTTATGGCTGGCTGTTTTTTTCTGTGGTCATCTTGATCCTGATCGCGATCGGCACCGCATTTGCCGAAAAACCCGGGAGCCGCTCCGAGCCGCTTTTGCCAGTGCCGCCCGCCAGCCCGGCTCCGCGGCGGCTGGCCACCGTGATCTCAGCGGCGGTGCTGTTGGCGATGATCGGCCCGGCCTACGCCGCCCGGCTCGACAGCGCGGCCCCCGCCGGCTTGCTCCGCGCCGCCGCCGGTCCAGAGGTCGGGAAGCCCTGGCAGCCAGTCGCGAATGCCGCGGCAATCTGGCAACCTAAGATCCACGGTGCCGATCGGCAATTTCTCGACGCTTTCGAAGAGCCGGGATCGGGCGTCATTGTCCGCTACCTTGCGCTCTACCGCTTGCGCGCGGTCGGCAATCGCCTGACCAACAGCGAAAACCGGGTTGCGGATGATCGGTCCTGGCAAGTCGCGCGTCAGAGCTCCTCGGATGTCCTTCTTGACGGTCGAAAGGTCAATGTGACCAGCACCGAGATTGTTCATCAGTCCTATCGTCGGCTCGTCTGGTCGTTTTTTGTCGTCGACGGTGAGATCACCGCCAGCCTGCTTAAAGCCAAGCTGCTGCAGGCCAGAGCGACACTGCTCGATCGGTCGCCTGTCGCCGCCTTTGTCGCAGTTTCGGCGAACATGGACGATTCGGGCCACGATGCGAAAGACCGGCTCGCGGCCTTTTTCGCCGCCAATCGGCCGCTGGCGCAATATCTCGACCGTGTGCAGTGAGCGGTCGAGCCCGCCAGCGGTTGCTCAGGCAGGTCTGAAACACGGCGACTCGCATTGCTCGGCCAGCGCCTTGATCTCGAATGGTGTCGCCGGCCGGCCGCCGATCTCGCCGATAAAAAACTCGAGATATTGCTCGATCCGACGCAGAAACGCCTGCAAATCTGCGGCGCTGCGTACATACGGCGTGTAGCCGGGCGCCAGCGACGGACTATGGTAGGTAAAGCTAAAGACACGATGGCCCTGGCGCAGCAATGCTCGCGTCAGCCGCTGCAGCTCCTCGAGCAGGATGCCTTCGGGGGTCAAGGTGATGCGTTCGACCAGGTGAAGGCGGGCAAGTATGCCCGGTATGTGCAGCGCCTTGAGCCGCTCATTCGTTGTCAGCGTGGACGCCATGGTTTCCGCGGCGGCGAGCAGTCCGGTGTAGCCGATCGACAGTGGGATCTCGAGCAGCTTCGGGGTGGCGCCGAACCAATAGGGGCGAGCGCCGCAATGCGAAAAATCAGGGCCGAATTTGCGGCTGAGATCGGTGCCGGGAACGACGCTGACATCGATCTCATAGCCGAGCTCGGCGAGGATGTGAGGTGTCGCCAAACCGACGCCGTAACGGCCGGCTTTATAAATCCGCGGCCGGACGCCGATGTTGCGAAGGATGATCTCGGTCAGCTGGATCAATTTTTCACGTTCGAGCTCGGACGGCAGATTGCCCGGAAAGGAGTTCTGGTCATTGGTTTGCTCGACGAAGGGCGGGTTGTCCCAGGGCTGCAAATGAGCGCCGATCTCGCAGGCGCCGTCGCGATGGAGAGCTCGGATATATTCGTAGGCCTCGGGGGTGCTGCTGACCGGGTAATCGAGGACGAAGGTCGGTCGGACCCCGTAGCGCTGAAAAATCGGGTGAGTTTGCGCGAGGCACCTGACCGAGCTCACCCCCATGGCCCGTCGCTCGCGTTGCCGCGCCCAGTCGAATTCGGCTTCGGTATCGACCACAACCACGACCATCGGCGGGTAATCGGCCGGCCAGTGGATCGTCGTCCAGGTGCTGGGATCGAGCATGCCTCGGACTAACCGGCCCAGTCGGACGCCCAAGCGAGTTGGGCCGCCGAGATGTTCATCTGATTAACACCAACTCCGTGCAACAGAGTGTAACATGCTTGCTTCGATTCGGCGAGGATTGTGATAGCCAAACAACGATCCAACTTGCCATAGGCTAGAAAGCGGAGGTACACATTTCCTCAACGGCGCAGGGTTTGGTTCGGCCTCGCGCCCCTCGTGCGCGGCTGACGATGCAATCTTCGCCCGTGCTCGCGCCGATGGCAGCCGGAGGCGGCGGGGCTTCGGCTCGCAGCGAGCATATCGTCCACGTCTTGCCGAGCTTTGGCATCGGCGGAGTGCCGCTCCGCATGGTTCGCGTCATAAACCATCTGGGCCCGCACCGCCGCCATACGGTGATCGCCCTCGACGGCGATTTTGGCGCCGCCGCGGGCCTGGCCGAGAATGTCGAGGTGGCGCTGGCGCCGGCCGCCGTGCCGCGTCGCGGGACTCTCCGTGGCGTTCTCGAGGGTGCGCTCGCGCTGCGGCGACTGCGGCCGGACCTGCTCGCCACCTATAACTGGGGTGCGATCGAGTGGGCGATGGCCAATCGGCTGTTTCCCGTATCGCCGCAGCTGCATTTCGAGGCGGGCTTTGGCAAGGAGGAAGCCGATGCCCAAATGCGTCGCCGGGTGTTGTTTCGACGCTGGGCGCTGGCGCGGCGTGCAAAGGTTGTGGTGCCCTCCCAGCGGCTGCTGCAGCTTGCGCGCGAAGTTTGGAAAGTACCGGCCTCGCGGGTGGTTTACATTCCGAACGGGGTCAATATCGAGCGTTTCTGCGCGCCGGAGCGCAACCGGGCCTCAGGTTTCAACCGGCGACCCGGAGAGCTGGTGATCGGTACCGTGGCGCCGCTGCGGCCGGAAAAGAATGTCGGCCGTCTGCTGCGCGCGGTCGCCGCCTTGGACGGCGCGCTCGGCGCTCGTCTCGTGGTGGCGGGAGATGGCCCCGAGCGGCCGTCGCTCGAATCGCTGGCGCGCCATCTCGGCCTCGGCGAGCGCGTCGTCTTTACCGGGCAGGTCGCGCCTGAATCGGTGCTGGCCGGCTTCGACGTCTTTGCACTGTCGTCCGATACCGAGCAAATGCCCAATGCGCTGCTCGAGGCGATGGCGGCGGGCCGCGCCGTTGCCGCCGTCGATGTTGGCGATGTGAAAAGCATCGTTTGTGAAGAAAATCGCGAGTTCATCGTGCCGCGCGATGATGCGCGGGCGTTTTGCGCTGCCCTGGAAGGACTGTTGCATGCCCCAGCCAAGCGGCGTTTGCTGGGGGACAAAAACCGGGAGCGCGCGGCCGCGCAGTTTTCCGAAGCACGAATGTTCGGCGCTTATGCGGCCCTGTTCGGGGTCGACCCGGGCCCGGCGAAGGAGCGCGCACAATCGTGATCCAATTCGTTGTCTCGGGAGAAATGCCACGGGCGTTGCGAGGGAGGTGCCTCGCCGATCCCGACGCATTGCTGGAAATCACCCGGCAGGCACGCGACAAAGACGGCCTGCGCCAGGACACCGCGGATCGGTTCAGCACGATCCTGCATGATTTGCGCATGGGTGCTGCATGGAAGCGGACGGCGCGCGGCCGGCTGCGGCGGACCGAGGAGATGTTGTGCACGCATATCCGGCCGGAGCGCCGGCACGACCTCGCCTTGCTCGATATTGGCGCTTCGGACGGAATTACCACGGTCGATGGCGTGCGGGCCTTGCGCTCGGCGTTTGGCGACGGTGTGCGGGCCGTGCTGGCCGACCGCAATCTCTGGCTGCTGCGCTATCATCGCGGCCCCATCGTCGAATATCGTGCGGCCGATGGCGAACCGATCATGGCTCGGTTCGGCCCGATCGGGATGCGTCTCGCCAGCAGCCGCCGCACGATCGAGCCCGACAACAATCCGCTGGCGCGGCTGTATTTGCGCATGCGGAAATTTCGCGACTCGATGCCCCTCGGCACCCGCATCTCGCTGGTGCATCCCGCCGCCTGGAGGGAGCCGGGCATTAGCGTCATGGAGCTCGATTGCCTGGTCCGCTCAAAGTGCCTTGAAAACCGCTTCGATGCGGTGCGCGCCAGCAATGTGCTGAACCTCGGGTATTTTGCGCTCACCCAGCTGCACCTCGCGGTCGGCCATTTGTACGCCTATCTGCGTGAAGGGGGGTGTCTGGTGGTGTCGCGCAACGAAGACGTCCCTACCGGGGAAATAGAGAACGGCTCGGTGTGGCTGAAGGGGCCGCGGCGGTTTCGCTGGCTGCAGGATTTTGGCACCGGCTCCGAGATCAAATCGGTTGTCGACACTTGGTCTATCGATTGACGAGCGTGCTCGCGTCGCCTTCCCGAAACGACGCCGGACCGGCGGCGGACCGCAGGTAATGGGCGGCTTCTTTCTGCTGCTGTCGCCCCCGGACCGCGATCCGACGCCCCAGCGCACGCTGTTGCAGGAGGGCTTTGCTGAGCTCGGCTTCGGTTCGCCGGAAATCGTCGAGGCCGACGGCTATTTCCTGGCTGCCTATCCGAGCCTCCTGGGCGGCGCGCCGGCGTTGAAGCGATACCGGGATGGCGATTTTCTGTTTACCTGCGGCACCTGCCTCAGCGAGCGGGGGATCGGGATAGCGGCAGCCTCCGCGTTCTACGATTGCCGGCCCTCGTTAGTGGGCGACGAAATCATGGGCCATTATGCAGCGGTCATCCGAAAAAACGGCCGTACCAGCATCAAGCTCGATCGCTTCGGCGGCTATCAGCTGTTTTACAGCCTCGAAGCGGGGATCGTGTGCTCGTCATTCTACGCGATTTGCCTGGCACTGAAGTCGCTGACGCTCTCGCAGCAAAGCGCCTGCGAATATGTCTTCAACGGCGTGGTTTCGGGGAACGACACGCTGTTTCGCGAAGTGGCGCTGGCGCCGATCGCTGCGACGATCCGGGTGAGCCCGACGGGACTGGAGATCGAGCGTCCCAAGCTCGCCGTGACACGGCGCTTTACCAAAGAATCGCGTGCGGCTTCGCTCGATCGCAGCATCGCCTTGCTCGACCGGTATTTCGCCGCGGTTGCACGCCAGCCTGTCGCGCGCATCAACTGCGCTCTCTCCGGCGGCTATGATTCACGGTTGATTCTGGCCTGC
This sequence comes from Allostellaceae bacterium, assembly GCA_036404275.1. Lineage (GTDB taxonomy): Bacteria > Pseudomonadota > Alphaproteobacteria > ATCC43930 > CGMCC-115725 > AP-15. The sequence continues at coordinate 6,687 of DASXAM010000217.1, read as the reverse complement.
CTGCGGCGCCACGGGATCACCCCTTGCGTCTACGTCTACGGCGGCGCTGCCGAAAAAGACGTGCGCCTGGCGGCGGCGATCGCCGATTGCGAAGGCTTCCATCTCGATATCATCGACAAGGCCGATCAGCCGATCGTCTCTCCGGCCAATTTCGTCGATACCGCGCACCGCAATTTTCTCGCCTGCGACGGCTACGGCTATGGCGGAATTTTTCAAAACAATGCGGAGATCGACGAATCGGCGCGCCGCGTGCACGGCAACGCGATCGCCTTCAACGGCGGCGGAGGCGAGATCTTCCGAAACTTTTTTTATTTGACCGATCGCGAATACAGCATCCGGGAATTCTTGTGGAGCTTCTACAGCCGTTTTGATCCGGCGCTGTGTACCCCGGTGTTCGACAGCGCTGGCTATTACCACGGCCTTGAGCGCAAGGTCGCCGAGCTGGTCGGCAGCGACGAGCCCCGGCTGCCGCGCCCAACCATCGAATGGCTCTACCACGCCTTTCGCTGCCGCTCGTGGGACGGCAAGGTCGACAGCGTCGCCGCGCGCTACGGGTTCACCGCGATGCCTTATCTCGAACGTTCGATAACCGAGCATGCGAGCGCTTTGCCGCTGGCCTGGAAAAACCACGGCGCTTATGAGGCCGAGCTGATCCGCCGCGCCGATCCACGGCTGGCGGCATATCGCTCGATCTATGGTCACGATTTCAGCGGTCCGCCGCCGCTGTCGCGCCGGGTCGGAGACTATATGACCTACCTGCGTCCGCCTTGGCTGCGGCGCTATACCTACCGGGTCAGGCACTTGCGTCCGCAACCGGCGGACTGGCCGGGCTACCTCGCCGCACCCTATCGGGAATCGGCGCTGCCCGGCGGCGCAACAATCCTGGGCCGGCTGTTTCGCCTGCAACGGATCGCCGACGCGGCGCAATTCGCTCGCATCCTCTCGCTGGAATACGCGCTGCGCCAGTTCGGCAGCCGGGTTGGGGTGGAATTTTAGAGAAAGCGGGATCATGCGATGTGCGGGATAGCCGGTATTTTCGACTGCCGCAGCGCCGGTGAGCCGGACCGCGTTTTGCTTCGGCGGATGACCGACCTCCTCGGGCATCGCGGTCCCGACGGCGATGGGTTCCACTGGGCCCCCGGCGTGGCGCTCGGACACCGCCGGCTGGCGATCGTCGATCTCGCCGGCGGCGATCAACCGGTGTTCAATGAAGATTGCACCGTTGCGGTCGTCTACAACGGCGAAATTTATAACTTCCAGCCCTTGATGGCCGAGCTCGCCGCGCTCGGCCATGTGTTCCGCAGCCGCTGCGACACCGAGGTCGTCGTCCACGCCTGGGAGGAATGGGGCGAGGCCTGTCTCGACCGCTTCAACGGCATGTTCGCCTTCGCGCTGTGGGATGCCCGACGCGAGACGCTGTTTTTGGCGCGTGACCGGCTCGGCGAAAAACCGCTCTACTACAGCTTTGCCGCTGACGGCCGGTTCTATTTCGCCTCCGAGTTGAAATCGATCCGCTGCTGCCCGAACGTCGATCTGAGCCTGGATCCGCAGGCGATCGAAGAGTTTTTCGCCTATGGCTATACGCCCGAACCGCATTCGATCTATCGCGGCGTGCGCAAGCTGGCACCGGCGCATTTTCTGCTCGTGCGCCGCGATGCCCCGCCGGCCGAGCCGCGCCCGTATTGGGATTTGCACTTTGTCGATGGGGTGCAGGCGAGCCGCGAAGAGGCCGCAGAAGAGCTGATCGCGCGGTTGCGCCAGTCGGTCCGGATGCGAATGATCGCCGATGTGCCGCTCGGCGCCTTTTTGTCGGGCGGCGTGGATTCGAGCGCCGTCGTGGCGATGATGGCCGGGCTCAAGCAGGACCCGGTCGATACCTTTTCGATCGCCTTCGGCGCAAAAGGCTGCGACGAATCCGCCTATGCCGCCGAGATCGCTCGCCGCTACGGCACCGACCACCACGTCAGGGAGGTCGATCCGAACGCCTTCGACCTGATCGATCGCCTGGCGACCATTTACGATGAGCCGTTTGGCGACAGCTCGGCGATGCCCACGTTTCGCGTCTGCGCCATGGCCCGCGAGAATGTCACGGTGGCATTGTCGGGCGACGGCGGTGACGAGGTGTTCGCCGGCTATCGACGCTACCGCTGGCATTGTGTCGGCGAACGGCTGCGCCGTGCTCTGCCGGCGCCGGTCCGGCGTCCGGCGTTCGGCGTGCTGGCGGCGCTCTACCCAAAGCTCGACTGGCTGCCGCGTCCGCTGCGCGCAAAGGCGACGCTGAAAGAGTTGGCCTGCGACACCGCGGCGGCCTATTTCGCCTCGGTCTCGATCTGTCCCGACAGGTTGCGCCGAAGGCTGTTGAGCGTCGATCTCGGCCGCGAGCTGCAAGGCTACAATGCCGAGGAGGTGGTGCGCCGGCATATGCTGCGATCGGGCAGCGAGGACCCGCTGTCGCAGGTCCAATATGTCGACACCAAGACCTACCTGCCGGGCGACATTTTGACCAAGGTCGATCGGGCGAGCATGGCGAGCTCGCTTGAGGTGCGGGTGCCGCTGCTCGACCACACGCTTGTCGAATGGGCCGCCCGTCTGCCGGCGCCCCTGAAGCTTCAGGGAGGAAGCGGCAAAAAAATCTTCAAGGAGGCGCTGGCACCCTACGTTTCCGGGGACATCCTGCACCGACCCAAGCAGGGGTTTGTCGTGCCCATCGCGACCTGGTTTCGCGGGCCGCTGCGCCGGCGTGTGCGCGATGCGCTGACCGGGCCGGTCTTGCGCGAGTCGGGTCTGTTCGACCTGGCGACGATCGTCAGGCTGTTGGACCAACACCAATCCGGCCGCCGCGACCACAGTCCCGTGCTCTGGTCTTTGCTGATGTTCGAAGCATTTCTGCGCCACGCCGACAGGTCAGGCGATGCCGCCGCCTCTGACCGCCCGGTCGTGATGGTCGCCTGAGAGCTGCGGCCCCATCCGCATCGCGGCGTCCGCCGGGATCTTGCCCGATCGGACAGGTTGAGATAGTCTCCGACGGGTTGCCGATATGAAACGCCGCTCCCGACCCGAGCGATGACCTGATGACCTCGTTTGTTGCTTCCCTGGAGGCTGCGATCACTTATCGTTGCTGAAAACAAGGGAGGATAGGGATGCATGTCGTCAGGATCGCGCATATCAGCGATTTGCATTTCGATCGAGCAAATACAAACCTTGAGACCTGGCGCTTATTGTCCCGTCGCCTGACCGATGTGCAGCCCGAGCTGCTGTTGGTTACGGGCGACATCGTCAATTCCCCGGACGATCAATCGTACGAAAAAGCGCACGACGCCCTGGAAACCTTGTGCCGGGACATCGGCGGAGCCGCTCGGCCGATCCCGTATTTCGTGTGCCCCGGCAACCATGACCGGCATGATCTCGGCAACGCCGCGCCGCGCACTCAGCGCAGATCGCTCCTGAACCGCTTGGTAGGCAAGCTGGCAGCCCCGTTTCGGTCGAGAACACAGCGACGAGCCGATGCATTCGATCGCATCTTTCAGGGCCGGATCGCGCTGGCCGGGCGGGATGGAAGGCGCGACCTTCTTCTCGGCCCATCGCACAACCAATGGACCGTGAGAATTCTCGGCGTGGATTCGAGCATAAATGCCGATGTTTCTGCTCGCGGCTTTGTCAGCTACGGCACGATAGAAACCATTAAAGAGGCAATGTCGAACGCTGATGACGTCGATTTCAGCATTCTTCTGGTGCACCATCATTTGCTGCCGGTGCGCTCGCTCGAAAATGCACGACAAGGCTCGATTGGCGACCTTGCGGCGTTGACGACACTGATCAATGCGGGAACGCTTGTCGAGGCCCTCGCCGCGGCTCATGTCGATGTTGCGTTGCACGGCCACGAGCATGCGGCGAATTGGGGGCGCTACGCGACCCTGGAGCTTGGCGGTGGAGAAACCACGGTTGTGGGGGCCGGCTCGGCCACCGGTGCGGTGACACTCAAGCCGTGCGATCCTGGCCGGGTGTCGTTCAACGTCATCGAATTGGGAGAGGACCGGAAGGTCTCGTTCACTGAGCACCGATACGACGGCGCGCGGGTCACTTGGACCGTCAATCCGCCGTTCGAGATTTATGATTCCGAGGGGTTGCGCCGCGCCCGCTTTCTGCGGCGTGCCGGCAGCAATATCCAGCGCGCTCCCGAAAGCGATGTCGTGCGATATATCGAGTTTACGAGCGAGCGTGACGGAATAGTGCGGGAACGGAGAACAAATGTAGACTTTCGTCAAGATCCGATTTTAGTCATTGCGGCCAAAAATCGAACAGGAACCCCAACCGATTTAAAGATAAAGTTAACTTCTCCTAATGGTGAAGCGTGGACGCCGGATCAGCAGCCGTTTTTCAGGCAATCGGACAAGGAAAGAGATGCGTGGATCTACCAATGCAATCTGCCGCGTCGGATTACGTCGGATTTTCAAACCCTCGAGTTTTCTTATCGATGGCTGGGGGGCGCGGTGCTGACTGCGGAAGAGATCGAAGCGATCGATGAGCCAAGTCGCGGAGAATTTCGCAAAGACGGTTATGAGTTTGGTGCAATTCGCGTCGACGGCTATTTTCGCGAGATGCGCTTGGTAATAAAGCTGCCGCCGGAATTCGCGCCGGCCAACGAATCGGATGATGTCGAAACTATTTTGCAGGATCTGTCGCTAGAATCCTCGTTTGAATCCTCTCCGCTGCCCCAAGCCGATGTCATCAACCGGTTGAGGCTGGTGGGCCGCGGCCTGTATTCGCTGGTCATCCCCTATCCGCGACGCGGGTATCTCTATGGCGTCAAATGGAAGGTGCCGGCAGCCCGACCTCTCGATGCTGCCGGCGCGCAGTTTATCGAAAAAGCTCGAGCCAACGGGGATAAGCTGGCGGAAGTGTTTCACGGCGGTTTGGCTAAAACCGGGATTTCCGCCTCGACTACAGTAGCGCTTTATGTGCCAAACGATCGCCGGAATCTTCTGAACCTCGCCGGCGGCTATCCGCCGGGATCGGCTTTGCCGAAAACCATCGATCCGGCGATGGTCGATAATATCGCGGCTCAGGCATGGCGGGGCGCGACGAGCGGCGTCGTGCGTTCGTCCTCAGGGAGTGCGGCGTTTCGTCCCGAGGTCGGGTTCGAGCCGGAAGAGGCGGCGCTGTTGGCGATCCCGGTCCGTTTTGGCGTCGATTGGATAAACGATGCGCCATGGGGTGTGGTGCGGGTCGGGCTCGGCACCCTACCGAGCGAAATTGCCGCCATTGGCGAGCCAGGGCAGGGCAGCGCCTTGCGGAACGCCTTGTTGTACCCCATGATATTGATGCTTGGCGAGGCCGGGATCGGTTTGAGCGATCGTCGGCCATGAGACAGAGGTTGCAGCAATGGCGCTCATCAGATCCGACCTGACCATCTTCCGCTTGGGCAGATCGGGGAGCGAGATCCCGCTGTTGCCGACGACAGGGGGCGGGGAGGCGGTCAAATCGTCGCTCGGCCGGACGAGCGCGGAAGTTCCCAGGGAGCCGCGGGTCACCAACGTGGGAACATCTGCGCCTGCGCCCGTCGAAACAACCTCGCAATGAGGAAGAGCCTCGTTTACTCCGCCGCTTCCTGCAGCGGCCGCAGCGCCGCCCGCATCTGCCCGTCATAGGCTTCGCGCCAGCCGATCTTTGCATCGGCGAGAAAATCGCCGCTGCGGACATTGACGTAGATTTCGGGGTTGTCGACGCCGGGCGGGATCGTGCCGTCTTTGTCGAGAGCACGGGCGGCGCGCAGCAGCCGGCGGCGGGTGCGGGCGATCATGATGTCGCTCGGGCCCAAATTCTCGAAATCATGGTCGGTGATCGGTCCCATGCTCTCGGTCACCGCCTGGTCCTGCGCCTGAATGCCGATAATTCCGGCAAAGATGCCGCCGTGCTTTTGCGCATGACGATCGATCAGCCAGTCGTTCTGCTGATTGCCGGCGAGACGCCAGCGGCCATGCCAGTCGGTCGTGTTGGGCACAAAATCCATCGTCACTTTCGAGCCCGGCAGCCCGCGGGTGTTGCTGAGCGCCGCACGTTCGGCCGGCAACCCCTTCCACGACAGGCTGACGAACATCGTATGCCCGTCATCCATCGCGACCCAGGCGCGGCTGTTGATGCGGTCAAAGGCGCCCTGCGGCGTCTGGGTCCAGAACGGAAAGAGGAAATTGGCAAACCGCCAATAGGTCTGATCCGCCTCGGCCGGACGATAGGCCGCGTACATCGTGCCCCAATCGGTATCGGTCACGTGGTATTGCGGCGCGCGGTTGGCGACGGTCCAGCGGATCAGATTGTCGGCCGGAATGTCGTCAGGCGCGACCGAGCCAGCATGCAAAAAGCCGAAATGCGAGGTGTCGATGTCGCCTTCGAGCGCCTGCAGCCAATTGCATTCGCGCTGGGCGAAGGTGATCTGCAATTCGCTTTCCGGCAACAGCGACGCCTCGATCCCGGGCAGGGGAGGGGCCTTGGCGCGCTCGCCCATATAGACCCAGACGAGCCCGTTCCGTTCGGCGACCTTGTAGGCTCTGGCCCGGACTTTTTCCTTGTAGTCCTGGTGCGGCGGCGTGTTCGGCATCTCGACGCAACGGCCCTCGGTGTCGAATTTCCAGCCGTGATAGATGCAGCGGATGCCGTTCTCCTCGTTGCGCCCGAGAAACAGCGAGGCGC
>DASXAM010000216.1:0-8647 GCA_036404275.1 Allostellaceae bacterium | reverse complement strand
CATGTCCCCGCAAGTAAACAAGCAGGACACGACGCTCTGAGGAGGAGGGGTGGTGCCGACAGCGTGAAAGCAAGGAGGACGGCGGCGATCCGATCCTCAAACAGGCATTCGAGGCCGATCGCAAAGCGTTCGGCGGTCTTCTCAACACAACGAGGGTGACGGCGCATCGCCCGCCGGTCCTGGCGGCGGCAAAGGCGCCGGGGGGGGCGATCGGACAATCGGGTCTGCTGCCGAAGCCACTTGTCGCGCTCGTCAGTTACCGGGTCCGCTTCGATCGGTGGCTGCCCGTTCTGATTCGACATCAATCCGTCCGTGTGATGGAGGAAGATGGCGGCGAGGCGAAGCTGGCCCAAGCGGCGGGATGGCGCGAGAACTCGCTGTTCAGCGAGCGGGAGCGGGTGGCGCTCGACTATGCCGAGCACACTACGATCACTAGCCAGGACGTCGACGACGCGCGCTTCGCCCGCGTCCGGAATCCGTTCCGCGACGCCGAAATCGTCGAGCTGACCGCGGCAACCGCGCTCGAAACTTCCGCAGCAAGTTCAACCCGGCGCTCCGGGTCGAGGCGCAAGGGTTTTGCCTGTGGCCGCGGTGACCTCGTCGATGCCCGAGGCGTGTGGCTGACGCTATACTTCCGCCGCAGCGACAGGATGCGCTGACGTTGCTGTTGCCCATGATTGTCTTGCGGCGGGGGCGCTCCCCCTCACGGCACTCGGCCCAGCTCCGCGAAGCGCGCGCAATAGCCATCGTGTATGGCTGTTCGCTGCCATCGACGACTTCATCGAACGCCACAGTGCCGATCCAAAACCCTTCCGCTCGACCAAATCCGCCGACGACATTCTCGCCTCGATCGAACGCTTCTGCCGTTACAATGCCCCAGCCGAAGCGTAATCAATGCAACGAACTTCTGGTTCAGGACACTAGTCGATGATCCTGGGACTCGGCAGCGACCTGGTCGATATCCGCCGCATCGAAGAGGTCATCGAGCGCTATGGCGAGCGCTTTCTCGATCGCATCTTTACCGAAACCGAGCGCCGCCGCTGCGACCGGCGCGCCGACCGGGCGGCGAGCTATGCCCGCCGGTTCGCCGCCAAGGAGGCTTGCTCGAAAGCGCTCGGCACCGGGTTTCGACGCGGCATCTTCTGGCGCGACCTCGGCGTCGTCAATATGGCCACGGGCCAGCCGACCTTGCAGCTGACCGGCGGCGCCTTGCGCCGGCTCGCCGAGCTGACACCGCCGGGGATGACGGCGCGGCTCGACCTGACCCTGACCGACGAGCCGCCGATCGCCCAGGCGGTCGTCATCATCACCGCCGTTGCCGGCTCCTAAAGGTGGTGCGGCCGGGTGCGCGCTTGACTTGGGCCGGGTGGCTTGGCTTGATCCGGCTCATCCCGGCCCGATCAGGCAGTCCATGAAAACCAATTCTGCGCGCAAGGTCATCGTGAAGAGGAAATCGTCGGGCGGCGTTCTCGACACGATCAAGACCATCGTCTACGCCGTGCTGATTGCCCTCGTCGTGCGCACGGTAGCTTATGAGCCGTTCAATATTCCGTCGGGCTCGATGATCCCGACCCTGCTGGTCGGGGATTACCTGTTCGTTTCCAAATTTTCTTATGGCTACAGCCGGTATTCGCTGCCGTTCGGGTTGCCGCTGTTCTCCGGCCGCATCTTTTTTCACCCGCCCGAGCGCGGCGATGTCATCGTCTTCAAGTTGCCGACCGACAATTCGACCGACTATATCAAGCGGGTGATCGGGCTGCCCGGCGACCGCATCCAAATGAAGGAGGGCCAGCTTTACATCAACGACCGCCTGGTGCCGCGCAAGCGGATCGAGGATTACCTGTATCAGGAGGGGAACGGCACGGTCGTCCCGCTGGCGCAATATATCGAGACCCTGCCCAACGGCGTGCAGCACCGGATCATCAAGCTCGGCGACAACGGTCCGCTCGACAACACCCAAATCTATCAGGTGCCGCCCGGAGACTATTTCATGATGGGCGACAACCGCGACAATTCCGAGGACAGCCGGGTTTTGTCGGCGGTGGGCTACGTTCCGGCCGAGAATTTGATCGGCAAGGCGCAATTCCTGTTCTTCTCGACCGACGGTTCGGCCCCGCTGTGGGAGCCTTGGAAATGGCCGTTCGCGATCCGCTACGGCCGCCTGTTCCACGGCATCGATTAAATGATTTCTGCAGTTCGCCCGGCCGCTAGGCTCGCCTTTTTATGACGGCGCGCGCACAGGGTCGTTTGGGAGGATAGGTGTCGGCAGCGGAGCTGGCGGAGGTCATCGGCCATGCATTCGCCCGGCTCGACCTCCTCGACGAGGCGCTGATCCATCCGAGCACGCTGTCGCGTGGGCGTGGCCAGCGCCGGGCCGCCCGGCGCAATTACGAGCGGCTCGAATTTCTCGGCGACCGGGTGCTCGGCCTGGTCATCGCCGATCTGCTGTGGCACCGGTTTCCGGGCGAACCCGAAGGGCCGCTGACCCGTCGCCACACCCATCTGGTGCGGCGCGAGACACTGGCCCGGGTGGCCGAGGCGATCGGCCTCGGGCAGCATCTGATATTGTCGCCGGCCGAGGCGGCGGCGGGTGCGGCCGCCAACCCGGCAATCCTCGCCGATGCCTGTGAGGCGGTCATTGCCGCCATTTATCTCGACGCGGGGCTGGCTGCGGCGGCGGATTTTGTGCACCGATGGTGGGAGCCGCTGCTCGCCGAGATCGACAAGCCGCCGCACGACCCTAAGACCGCATTGCAGGAATGGGCGCAGGCGCGCGGCCTGCCGCTGCCGTCCTACGAGCTTGTCGCCGCGAGCGGCCCCGACCACGCGCCGGTTTTTACCGTGGCGGTGCGGGTCGCCGGCGCCGAAGCGGCGACCGCCGCCGCCTCGTCGAAGCGCCAAGCAGAAACCAAAGCCGCCGCGGCTCTGCTCGACTATCTCGCGGGCGTCCGCCCGTCCTAGCGGGGCGCCCAAGGCGGGAACTAGGCGACAACCGTATCTCCGACCGCCCTGCGCCGCCCCCGGGACGCAGCCTTTTCCGTTGCTTGAGGCGGCGGGACAGGCAATGCTGGGGCTGCAAATCCCCGAGCATCCGGGGAAATCGAAAAAACCGACGAGCAGCAGGCTCACCAATGGGAGGTCACGATGAAGCGTCTGACGCGTCGCACGATTCTTGCCGCCGCCCCGGCGGCGCTGACTTTGGGCGGACCGATCCTCGGCATCCGGCCTGCCTGGGCCGCCAACCATTACGGCCCGGGCGTCACCGACAGCGAGATCAAGATCGGCAACACCGGCCCTTATAGCGGCCCGCTGTCAAACGCTGCCCCGCTGCCGATCTCGATGGCCGCCTATTACAAGATGATCAACGAAAAGGGCGGCATCAACGGGCGCAAGATCACCTTTATCTCCTACGACGACGGCTATTCGCCGCCAAAGACGGTCGAGATGACGCGCAAGCTGGTCGAGCAGGACGAGGTCTTGTTTATGGCCGGTGCCGTCGGGACCCCGACCAATACTGCGGTCTGGCATTATTTGAACCAGAAAAAGGTGCCGCAATTGTTCGTTTATACCGGCGCTACCAAATGGAACGATCCGAAAGGCCACCCCTGGACGATGGGCTTTCCGGTCAGCTACCAGATGGAGGGGCGCATCTATGCGGCCTACATTCTGAAAAACAAGCCCAATGGTAAGATCGGCGTGCTCTATCAGAACGACGATTTCGGCAAGGATTACCTCAAAGGTGTGATCGACGGCCTGGGCGACAAGGCGGCGTCGATGGTCAAGCTTAAGGTCTCGTACGAAACGACCGACCCGACCGTCGACTCGCAAGTCATCGCATTGAAGAACGCCGGCTGCGATGTCCTGGTCGTCGTCGCCATCCCCAAATTCGGCGCCCAGACGATCCGCAAAGTGTCGGTGATCCAGTGGAAGCCGCTCTTTATCATGAATGGTATCGCCGCCTCGGTCGGGGCGACGTTCAAGCCGGCGGGGCTCGAAAATGCCAAAGGCATCATCGCCGACAATTCGTTCAAAGACCCGACCAGCCCCGAATGGGCAAACGATGCCGGCTACAAATGGTGGGTGTCGTTTATGGACAAATATTATCCAAAAGGCGACAAGACCGATTTGCAGACCGTCTATGGCCCGTCGAACGCGGCAACGGTCGTGCAAGTCTTACAGCAATGCGGCAATGATTTGACCCGCGAGAACGTGATGCGGCAGGCGGCGAATTTGCGCAAATTCGAGCTGCCGATGCTGATTTCCGGCATCACGATCAACACGAGCCCGACCGATTTCGCGCCGATCAAGCAGGTGCGGATGGAGCGCTTCGACGGCGAGCGCTACCAGTTCTTCGGCCCGGTGCTGAGCGGTAGCGCGATCGGTTGAGTCGCTCGCACGAGGTCGGTGCGGAATAGGCGCCGGCGCATGCTTTGGGGTACCCGATCTTCCAGTCGCAAAAGCAAGTTGCAGCGGCTGCTGGTATACGATATACCTGAAATATGTCCGAAGCCGCGCCGCGCTCCAGTCCCATGCTCGACGTGCCGCGGCTCGATACCGGCAGCACGTTCCGCAAGGAGGCGTACGCCGCTCTGAAGCGGGCGATCACGGCGATGGATATTTACGACACGCCGCACGAGATCCGGCTCGACGAGCGGCGGCTGTCGGAAGGGCTCGGTGTCAGCCGCACGCCGATCCGCGAGGCGATGACCTTGCTCGAGCAGGAAGGCTTTGTCCGCACCCGGCCGCGCCGCGGCATCTTTGTCGTGCGCAAATCAAAGCGCGAGATCGTCGAGATGGTCACGGTCATGGCCGCCCTCGAAAGCATGGCGGCGCGGCTTGCCGCCGAGCGCGCGGCCGACGCCGAAATCGCCGAGCTGCACGGCTTGATGGACGAGTTCCGCAACGGCAATGACGGCGCCCGGATCGACGAATATTCGGACGCCAACATCGCCTTTCACCAGGCGATCATCCGCATGAGCGGTTGCGCGCTCTTAGCCGAGATGACCGAGAACCTGTTCATCCATATGCGCGCGATCCGCAAGATCACGATCCACCAGGAAAATCGCGCGGCGCGGTCGATTGTCGACCACCTGGCGATCATCGAAGCGCTGGAGCACCGCGACCCCGAACGCGCCGAGCGGCTGGCGCGCGAGCACGCGCTGGGGCTCGCCGCCCATGTCGAAGAGCACGGCGATTTTCTCGACGCGGGCATCACGATGGCTGAGGGCCACCGGTAATGCCTGCTTCCTCCCGTTGTCGTCCCTGCGCAAGCAGGGATCCACTTGTGCATTTGCTCGATGTTCTACGTTTATCTGCTGAGCAGCCGGCCGCTCGGAACATTGTATGTCGGAATGACGGCCGACCTGGCAAAGCGCATCTGGGAGCACAAGACGAAGGCCGTGCCCGGGTTCACCGCCAGATACAGCGTCGATCGGTTGGTCTGCTACGAGCCGCACGCTTCACCGCAAACTGCATTCGCCCGAGAGCGCCAGATCAAGAGATGGAAGCGGGCCTGGAAAATCCAGCTGATCGAAGCGGACAACCCGAATTGGATCGACCTCTATTCATCGATTGCGCGTTGATACGACACCACGGGCGGGCTGAGCGGTGGGTTCCTGCTTGCGCAGGGACGACAAAAGATAGCGAACCGATAAACGCCAATTCAGACGATAGCGAGGGCAAACGATGAGCAAAGCATTGGACGGGGTGCGCATTCTCGACATGACGCATGTCCAGGCGGGGCCGACCGGGACGCAACTCTTGGCGTGGATGGGCGCCGATGTGATCAAGGTCGAATTGCCGGGGCGCGGCGACATCACCCGCGGCCAATTGCAGGATGTGAAGGGGGCGGACAGCCTCTATTTCACGATGCTGAACTCGAACAAGCGCAGCATCACCATCAATATGAAGACGCCGAAAGGCAAGGCGGTGCTGGAAGCGCTGGTCAAGCGCTGCGACGTGATCATGGAGAATTTCGGACCCGGCGTGCTCGACCGTGCCGGCTTTACCTGGGAGCATTTCCAGGAATTGAACCCGCGCATCATCTATGCCTCGATCAAGGGGTTCGGCCCCGGACCCTATGTCGATTGCAAGGCGTATGAGAATGTTGCGCAGTGCATGGGGGGTGCGGCCAGCACGACCGGCTGGGAAGACGGCCCGCCGACCGTGACCGGCGCTCAGATCGGCGACAGCGGCACCGGGGTGCATTGCGTCGCCGGCGTCCTTGCCGCCCTCTTTCAGCGCGAGCGCACCGGCAAGGGCCAGCGCGTCGAGGTGGCGATGACCGACGCCGTCCTCAATCTGTGCCGGGTCAAGCTGCGCGACCAGCAGCGGATCATGAAGGGGCCGCTCTCGGAATATCCGAACAAGGAGTTCGGCGATGCAGTGCCGCGCGCCGGCAACGCCTCGGGCGGCGGCCAGCCGGGCTCGGCGTTGCGCTGCGCGCCGGGCGGCCCCAATGATTATGTTTACGTGATCATCCAGCCGCCCTGCTGGGCGCCGCTGATGAAGCTTTGCGGCCGCGAGGAACTGATCGACGACCCGCATTACGCGACCCCCGCGGCGCGCTTGCCGCACATTCCCGAATGTTTCTCGATCATCGAGAAATGGACGATGACCAAGACCAAGTTCGAGGTCATGCAGGCGCTGAACGAGGTCGATGTGCCGTGCGGGCCGATCCTGTCGATGAAGGACATCTACGAGGACAAATCGCTCTACGAGCGCGGCTATCTAGTCGAGCTCGACCACCCGACGCGCGGCCGCTATGTCCAGCTCGGCATGCCGATCAACCTTTCCGACTCGCCGGTCGAGGTAAAGCGCTCGCCGCTCCTGGGCGAGCATACCGACGAGCTCCTCGGCTGGCTCGGCTACGGCCAGGACGAGATCGCCGCGATGCACCAGGAAGGTGCGGTGTGAGCGGCTATGCTTGATCCGGCCTTCCCGCAACTTATCCTCTCGCCCCGCCGGCCGGGGGGAGAGGATAGGGTGAGGGGGGCCGGCGCCGCGAAACTCCACCCTCACCCTCCCATTGCTCGCGCCATGGGCCCCTCCCTCTCCCGCATTGCAGGCGAGGGGTTTGGAGCAACGTGATGGCTCTAGCGACGAGGCACGATCGGCGCATCCATCCGGGCTCGGGACGGCGGCGCGGGCTCGACCATCCGAAGGGGCGGCAGGTCGATCCGGCGGCCTTGGCCGAGGTCCAGGCCTTGCTTGGCGAGCGCGAGCGGCAGCGCGACCTCTTGATCGAGCACCTGCATCTCTTGCAGGACCGTTACGGTTGCCTGCACGCGCGCCATCTGGCGGCTTTGGCCGAGGAGATGCGGCTCGCGCTCGTCGAGGTCTACGAGGTTGCCTCGTTCTACGCCCATTTCGACATCGTCATGGACGACGAGGCGCCGCCGCCGGCGTTGACCGTGCGGGTCTGCGACAGCCTCAGCTGCGAGCTCGCCGGTGCGCGGCAATTGCTAACGGAGCTGCAGGCTCGGCTCGGCGGTGGCGTGCGCGTCGTGCGGGCGCCCTGCATGGGCGGCTGCGACAAAGCTCCGGTCGTTGCGATCGGCCACGCATTGCACGAGCATGCGACACTCGCTTCGGTCGAAGCCGCCATCGCCGCCGGCGCGACGCATCCCCCTCCCTTACCCTCCCCCGCAAGCGGAGGAGAGACGCCACTTTCCGCGTCCCCCGCAAGCGGGGGAGAGACGCAACTTTCACCCTCCCTCGCAAGCGGGGGAGGGACGCAACCTTCACCCTCCCCCGCAAGCGGGGGAGGGTGGGGTGGGGGCTACACCGAGCTCGGCGCCTATCGCGCCGCGGGCGGCTATCGGCTGCTCGAATCCTGCCTCGCCGGCGAGCGCGAGCCGGAGCAGTTGATCCAGGCGCTCGAGCATTCGGGGTTGCGCGGGCTTGGCGGCGCGGGGTTTCCGACCGGCCGCAAATGGCGCCTCGTCTGCCAGGAGCCGGCGCCGCGCCTGTTGGCGGTCAATGGCGACGAAGGCGAGCCCGGCACCTTCAAGGACCGGCATTTTCTCGAAACCGACCCGCACCGGTTTTTGGAGGGGATGCTGATCGCCGGCTGGGTCATCGATGCCGCCGACATCTATATCTATCTGCGCGACGAATACCCGCAATGCCGCGCAATCCTCGCTCGCGAGATCGCGGCGCTCGCCGAGGCCGGGATCGGCCCACGCGCGCGCATCCATCTGCGCCGGGGTGCCGGCGCCTATATCTGCGGCGAGGAATCGGCGATGCTCGAATCGATCGAAGGTAAGCGCGGGCTGCCGCGCCAGCGGCCGCCGTTTCCGGCGCAGGTCGGGCTCTTTGGCCGGCCCACACTCTGCAACAACATCGAAACCCTCTACTGGGTGCGCGACATCGTCGAAAAAGGGGCCGACTGGTTCACCGGCCACGGCAGGAACGGGCGCAAGGGGCTGCGCACCTTTTCGGTCTCGGGGCGGGTGCGCGAGCCCGGCGTCAAGCTCGCCCCGGCCGGCATCACCGCGCAGGAATTGATCGACGAATATTGCGGCGGCATGGCCGAGGGGCATCGGTTCAAAGGCTATCTGCCGGGTGGCGCCTCGGGCGGCATTCTGCCGGCCTCAATGGCAAATCTGCCGCTCGATTTTGGCACGCTCGAGCAATATGGCTGCTT
>DASXAM010000215.1:0-2152 GCA_036404275.1 Allostellaceae bacterium | reverse complement strand
ACGAGCTCGGCATCGATCCGGCGCGGATTGCGGTGCGCCACGGCGATACCGAGACGACCGCCTTTGGCTTTGGCACCTTTGCCTCGCGCAGCATGGTCATGTCGGGGGGTGCGGTGGCGCGGGCGAGCCGCGTATTGCGCGCCAAGCTGTGCCGGATCGGCGCGCATCTTTTGCAATGCGATGCCGCCGAGGTGCGCTGCGAAAAGGGCGAGGTGCGCGGCCCGCGGGGCTCGGTACCAATCGCCGAGATCGCGCGGGTGGCGCATCTGCGGATGGATGGGCTGCCGCCCGGCGAGGATCCGCTGCTCGATGCGACCGCGACCTACGAGCCGAGCATCGGTACCGGCGTTTTTTCCTATGCGACGCATGGCGCGGTCGTCGCCGTCGATCCCGAGACCGGGTTTGTCGAACTCATCGATTTCGCGGTCGCCGAGGATTGCGGCACGATGGTCAACCCGATGATCGTTGAGGGCCAGATCCGCGGCGGCGTCGTCCAGGGGATCGGCACCGCGCTCTATGAAGAAATTCCGTATGACGAGCAGGGTCAGCCGCTAGCCGCGACCTTGGCCGATTACCTATTGCCGGGCGCAGCCGAAATGCCGGCAATCAAGATCGGCCATCTGCACACCCCGGCGACCGCCACGGAATACGGCATGAAGGGGATGGGCGAGGGGGGTGCGGTCGCCCCGCCGGCGGCGATCGCCAACGCGGTGCGCGACGCGCTCGCCGCGATCGGCGCCGAAGTCAACGAGACCCCGATCACCCCCCGCCGGGTCATCACCGCGATCGAGAAGGCGCGCGGCGGCGCGGCCTAGCGCCGATATTCCGGATCACGTGCCCTTAGCCCTTCAGGTGGCGGTCGAAGAAGGCGGTGGCGTCGCGCCACAATTCGGTGGCCGGCGCTTCGCGGTAGCTCGGCCGGTAGTCGGCGAGAAAGGCGTGGCCGGCGTTTTTGTAGACCTTCACCGTGACATCCTTGCCGGCGGCCGCGGCGCGCTTCTTCAGCTCCTCGGAGTGGGCGATGGTCGGGTTCTGGTCCTCCTCGCCGAACACCGCAAAGAGCGGGCAATGCAGCCGGCCGACCAGATCGAGGATCGGGGTTGGGCGCGCCGGGGTGGTTTCGGCGTCGGGGGTGGCGCGGTGGATAAACCCGCCCCAGCAATCGACCGCGGCATCGACCTTGTTGCTGCTGCACGCAAAGAGCAGCGTCTGCCGCCCGCCCGAGCAGAAACCGATGGCGCCGACTTTCGCGGTTGCTCCGGAGAGCCCGCGCAAATGCGCCGCCGCCGCTTCGAGGTCCTGCACTGCTTCGGCGTCGGATTTGCCGAACATAACCGGAAAGACCGTGCTGATGTCGTTCGGATCGCTGGGCCCGCCGGCGCGGGCGTAAAGATCGGGGGCGAGCGCGTTGTAGCCGATATTGGCAAACCGGCGGGCGAGGTCGCGGATATGCTCGACGAGGCCGAAGGCTTCGTGGATCACGACGATGCCGGGGTTGTTGCCGGGCTGGCTCGGGCGAGCGAGATAGCCCGTGATCGTAGCGCCGCCGCTTTTGAGCTCGACATTTTCGCCGCGCACGCGGCTCGGGTCGGTTACCGCTCCGGGTAGGTTCGCCATCTCCGATCCTCCTGCCAAACGAGAGCCGCGAGGATAGCACCGCCGCGCCAAGTGTTGCTATGATGCGGCCGACCATTTAACGCGCGGAGGAAACCATGGCGGATACAGTGACATTGGAGCGGCCACCGGCAAAATCCGCGGCCAAGATGAAAGCGGCGGTGACGAGCGCCAAGCACCCGGATTACGTCCAAGGCCGACGCACCTTTTTCAAATACCGCGACCTCGGCGTCGAGAAGGCGAGCGAGGGCTGGATGCGCGCCCAGGTGATGTCGGCGGTCACCGGCATGACCCAGCCGACCGGCTGGCACTACCATGTCTGCGAGGGCCAGTTCGTCTATGCGCTCAAAGGCTTTGTCGAGCTCGAATTCGAGGACGGGACCCAGTGCCGGCTCGAGCCCGGCGATTCGTGCTTTATCCCGGGCGGCATGAAGCACAACGAAATCCGCACCTCGGACGATGTCGAGATCCTGGAGGTGTGCCTGCCGGCGAACATGGGCACCGTCCCCTGCGACCCGCCGGCGAAAGGCGCTTGAAC
>DASXAM010000214.1:0-5682 GCA_036404275.1 Allostellaceae bacterium | reverse complement strand
TTGGGGAAGGTCAGGCGGGCTCGGCGAGCAGGGACAATTGCACCGAGACCTTGCCGTCTTCGGCGTCGATCAGCGGGATCGGGTAGTCGCCGGTAAAGCAGGCGTCGCAAAAGCGCGGCGCCACGGGATCGCGGCGCGGCTCGCCCATCGCCCGGTAGAGACCGTCGAGCGACAGGAAGGCCAGGGAATCGACGCCGATCAGCTCGGCCATTCCGGCGATGTCGAGGCGGGCGGCGAGCAATTCGTCGCGCTCCGGTGTGGCGATCCCGTAAAAGCAGGGGTGGCTCGTCGGCGGGCTCGAAATCCGCATATGGACTTCGCTGGCCCCCGCCCGCCGGACCATTTCGACGATCTTGATCGAGGTGGTGCCGCGCACGATCGAATCATCGACCAGGATGACGCGCTTACCGGCGAGGTTGGCGCGGCTCGCATTGTGCTTGAGGCGCACGCCCAAATGGCGGATCTGCTCGGTCGGCTCGATAAAGGTGCGCCCGACATAATGGTTCCTGATGATCCCGAGCTCGAACGGCACGCCCGATTCCTGTGAATAGCCGATCGCCGCCGGCACACCGGAATCGGGGACAGGCACGACGATGTCGGCATCGACATGGCTCTCGCGGGCCAATTCTCGGCCGATGCGCTTGCGTGCCTCGTAGACGCTCCGGCCCTCGACGACACTGTCGGGCCGGGCGAAGTAGATGTGCTCAAAGACGCAGAACCGGCTCTCCCGGTGCCCGAAGGGCGTGAAGCTCTCGACCCCATCGGCGCCGATGACGACGATTTCGCCCGCGGCCACGTCACGCACAAAATCGGCGCCGATGATGTCAAGCGCGCAGGTCTCGGACGATAGGATCCAGGCGTCGCCGAGCCGGCCCAGCACCAAGGGCCGCACCCCCAGCGGGTCGCGCACGCCGATGATCCCGTCCTGCGACAATGCCGCCAGCGAATAGGCACCCTCGATCTGGCGCAGCGCGTCGGTCAGCCGGTCGACAACGGTCTCTTTGAGGCTCGTCGCGATCAGATGGACGATGACCTCGGTGTCGCTCGTCGATTGGAAGAGGCTGCCGCGATGCACCAGCCGGCGGCGCAATTGGTATGAATTTGTCAGGTTGCCGTTGTGGCAGATGGCGAGCCCACCGAATTCGAAATCGGCAAAGAGCGGCTGAATGTTGCGGATCGCCACCTCGCCGGTCGTCGCATAGCGGACGTGACCCAATGCCGCGGGGCCGCGCAACCGCTCGATGACCTCCTTCGAGCCGAAATTGTCGCTGACCGGCCCCAAGCCGCGGTGTACGCTGAACTGTCCGCCATCATAAGCGACGATGCCGGCCGCCTCTTGCCCGCGATGCTGCAAGGCATGCAGGCCGAGCGCTACCAACGCCGCCGCTTCCGGGTGGCCGTATACGCCGAACACGCCACATTCCTCGTGGAGATGGTCCGCGTCCGGGGGATCGGTTCTCGGCATCGGCGATCCTCCTTCCCGCTCACCCGAAATAGTTAGTTTGCCGGCCGAATGCGAGCGGCCTCATGCCGCAGCTCCGCGGGTCAGTGCGCATTCTGGATCAGTCGGTCGAGGTTTTGACGCTCGCCGGAATTATAGGCCGGGGCCGGCGCCTGGTCGGGTTTTGGCGGCAGCGGCACGGCCGGGCTCGACAATGCGCGCATCGCCCGCTGCGCGTCCTTTGCCCGGTCGAGAACGTGTTGGGTATCGTCAACCGCTGACGCGCTCTTCAGCTGCAGCGAAGGCGGCAGCAGAGTGCGCAGCATATCGGCCCCTTGCGCCAGGAACGGCTCGGTCTTGGCCTGCATGATCCAGCCGGGGCGGTCGGTCTGCGGCAGGCTGACATCGAGCACGAGATAGCCGATCGAGACGATAATCGCGCCGCGCACCACGCCAAAGACGAGCCCCAGAGTGCGGTCGATCGGCGACAATGCGCTCGACTGCACAAATCGGGCGGCATATCCGGTCAGCATCGTCAGCACGATCAGGCTGACGATGAAGAGCCCGGCCCCGGCGGCGAATTCGGCGAGGAGCGGCGTTGTAATAAAGCGCAGCGTGATCCCGTAGACGTAGTTGAAGCCATAGAGCGTGATCAGAGCGGCACCGGCCCAGGCGGCGATCGACAGCGCCTCACGCACAAAGCCCCGCGCGAATGCGAAAATCGCCGACAGCGCAATCACGGCGACGACGGCAAGATCGAGCGCGTTCACGGCACGGCTCCGATCCGGCCGCGGCGCATGACCGAGCGGCGCGGCGCCAGACGCGCGACGAGCTCGCTCAGATGCCCGATCGCGACAGTCTTCGGGCCGGCGCTGCCCGATGCCGAGTCGCGGCGTCTGCCGCGCCGAACCGGCATCCAGGCTTCGACGAAGCCGAGCTTCGCCGCCTCCTTGAGCCGGGCTTCGGTATGGCCGACCGGGCGCACCTCGCCCGACAATGCGATTTCGCCAAAGACCACGCAACCAGCCGGGACCGGGCTTTCGGTCAATGCCGAGACCAATGCCGCAGCGACCGCAAGGTCGGCTGCCGGCTCGACGATGCGCAGCCCGCCGGCGATGTTCAGATAAATGTCGTTGGCCCCGACCGAGAGGCCGCAGCGGGCGTCGAGCACGGCGGTGATCATCGCGAGCCGCGTCCCGTCCCAGCCGACGACCGCGCGCCGTGGCGTTCCGAGCACCGCCGGTGCGACCAACGCCTGGACCTCGACCAGCACCGGCCGGGTCCCCTCCATGCCGGCAAAAACCGCCGAGCCGCTAAGTCTTTCGCCGCCCTCTGCCTCGACGGAATCGCCCTCGGCGCTGTCTTGTGGGCGCGCGCCGAGGAACAATGCCGAGGGGTTCGGCACCTCGACCAAGCCCCGGTCGCTCATCTCGAAGACGCCGATCTCGTCGGTGGCACCAAAGCGGTTCTTGACTGCGCGCAGGATGCGAAACTGATGGCCACGTTCGCCCTCGAAATAAAGCACGGTATCGACCATGTGCTCGAGCACCATCGGCCCGGCGATCGCCCCCTCCTTGGTCACATGGCCGACCAGCACCAGGACGAAGCCGCGCCGCTTTGCCGCCCGGATCAATTCCTGCGCCGCACCGCGCACTTGGCTCACCGTGCCCGGCGCGCTGTCGAGCGTGTCGAGATACATAGTCTGGATCGAATCGACGACGACAAAGCCAGGCGCGTCGTCGCGGTCGATCGAGGCCAGGATGTCGCGGACATTGCTCGCGGCGGCGAGCTGCACCGGCGCCGCCGCGACGCCGAGGCGCCGGGCGCGCAGCCGCACTTGGTCGATCGCCTCCTCGCCGGTGATATAGGCCGCACTCGCCGATCCGTCGCCGGCCGCGGCGATCGCCGCGGCGGCCTGCAGTAACAGTGTCGATTTGCCGATGCCGGGATCGCCGCCGACCAGGATCGCCGAGCCCGGCACAAACCCGCCGCCGCACACGCGGTCGAGCTCGGCGATGCCGGTTGCGCGGCGCGGCGGCAGGACGCTAGGGCCCGTCAGCCCGACAAAACCGAGAGCGCGCCCGCCGCGTCTCGCCCCGCCGGCGGCGATGCTCTTGGGCGGCGCCTCGCGCGGCACTTCCTCGATAAGGCTGTTCCAGGCTCCACAGGCATCGCACCGGCCGGCCCATCTGACATGGACGGCGCCGCATTGCTGGCAGGCATAGCGGGGCTGGGAGCGCGCCATCGGCTCAGCTCGCACGCGGCCGTGTCGCGCCGGTCATAGCGCGCGCAGCTCCATTCGGATCGGCCCTTCGGCCCGGCCGTTGATGAACTGATCGACAAACGGGTTGCCGGAGCGGTCGATCTCGGCGGTCGGTCCGTGCCAGACGATGCGGCCTTCGTGCAGCATCGCGATCCGGTGGGCGATCTTGCGCGCGCTCGTCATGTCGTGGGTGATCGATACCGCGGTCGCCCCCAGATCGCGCACGCATTTCAGGATCAGGTCGTTGATCACATCGGCCATGATCGGGTCGAGGCCGGTGGTCGGCTCGTCGAAAAAGATGATCTCGGGCTCGGCGGCGATCGCGCGGGCGAGCGCCACGCGCTTTTGCATGCCGCCCGACAACTCCGCCGGGCGCAATTCGCCGACCTCGGCATCCAGCCCGACCGCCGCCAATTTGGCGAGTGCGATCGTCTTTGCCGCCTGCCGCTCCATGCGGCGCCCCTGGATCAACCCGAACGCGACATTCTCCCATACGCGCAGCGAATCGAACAGGGCGCCGCCCTGAAACAGCATGCCGAATTTCTGCATCAGCCGCTCACGCGCGGCCCGGCGCAGCCCGGTGGTCTCCTCGCCGTCGATGCGGATCGACCCGATCTCGGGACGCAACAGGCCCAAAATGCACCGGACCAGCACCGATTTGCCGGTGCCGGAGCCGCCGATGATGACGAGGCTTTCACCTTCGGCGCAGTCGATATCGACGCCGTCGAGCACGCGGTGGCGCCCGAAGGATTTTTCCATGCCACGGACCGAGATCTTTGCCGGCGCTGCGCTCATCGGGCGAACAGAGCCTGGGTGATCCCGTAGTCGAACACCAGGATCAGGATCGAGGCGGACACCACAGCATAGGTCGTCGCCTGACCCACGCCCTGCGCGCCGCCGCGCGAGTAATAGCCGTGGTAGCAGCCCATCAGCGCCACGATAAAGCCGAAAACGGCAGCCTTGACTAGCCCTGAGCCGACATCGCTTACCTCCAGATACTGCTCGGTGCGGGCGAGGTAGGCCGCCGGGTTGAAGCCGAATTTGTAAACGCCGACGAGATAGCCGCCAAAAACGCCGATGATGTCGGCGACGAGGACCAGGAGCGGCAGGGTGACGAGGCCGGCGATCAGCCGCGGCAAGACCAGGTAGCGCAGCGGGTCGGTGGAGAGCGTGGTCAGCGCGTCGATCTGGTCGGTGACCCGCATCGTGCCGATCTCGGCGGCCATCGCGGCCCCCACCCGGCCGGCGACCATCAGCCCGGCGATGACCGGCCCGAGCTCGCGCGTCACCGACAGCACGACCACGGTCGCGACGGCGCTCTCGGCCGCGAACCGGCTGAACCCGGTATAGGATTGCAATGCCAGCACCATGCCGGTGAAGATCGCGGTCAGCCCGACGACCGGCAGCGAGAAATAGCCGATATCGAGCATCTGGCGCAGAATCGCGCGAAAATGGTAGGGCGGCGAGAACAGCGTCGCCAATGCCATCCCGGCGAAAATGACGAGCCGGCCGGCCGAAGCGAGAAAGCCGATAAAACCGGCGCCGATTGCGGCGAGAAGGTTCAGCATCGGCGCCGGCCCCCGCGATAGACCCGGTGATAGCGCGGCCCGAGCGCCGTCAGGATTTCGTAGCCGATGGTGCCGGCATCGGCGGCCGCGTCATCGACGCGGTAATCATTGCCCAAAAGCTCGACAAACCCGCCGGGCTGCGCCAAAGCGGGATCGACCGCGGAGACATCGAAGACGGCGAGATCCATCGACACCCGGCCGAGCAACGGCACCCGCTTGCCGCCGACAAAGCCGCAACCCCGCCGGCTCAGCGAGCGCAGGAAGCCGTCGGCATAGCCGACTGCAACAGTCGCAAGGCGGCCCGGCTCCGCCATCACATGAGTGGCCCCATAGCCGACCGGCTGGCCCTTTTCGACTTCGCGGATTTGCAGGATCCGCGCGCTGAGCCGCACCACCGGGCGCATCGGGTT
>DASXAM010000213.1:0-35134 GCA_036404275.1 Allostellaceae bacterium | reverse complement strand
GGCTCATGTTTGTCTACTGCTAGGTAAGACCGCGACCTTTCTTGCGCGACCTTTCTTGGTGGGGGCCGGGAACAGCGACTGCCGGGCCTTGTTACACAAGGGAGTAATTGCGGAGTGCAGGAATGACAGTCGCTCGGCCTTTGGCAGTTGTGACCGGCGCTTCGACCGGTATTGGTTTTGAGCTTGCCAAGCAATGCGCGGAAAACGGCTTCGACCTCGTCGTCGCTGCCGACGAAACGGCGGTTCACGAGGCAGCGGCGATGTTGCGGGCGCGGGGCGGCAGGGTCGAGGCCGTCGAGGCCGATCTTGCGACGACCCAAGGCGTCGACAGTCTCTACCAGAAAGTCGCTGCCACGGGCCGCCCGGTCGAGGCGCTTCTCGCCAATGCCGGGCGCGGCTTGGGCCACGGCTTTCTCGATCAGGATTTTGACGCCGCACTGCGCGTCGTCAACACCAACATCATCGGCACGCTGCACCTGCTGCATCGCTTTGGTCGCGACATGCGAGAGCAGGGCCACGGCCGGATTCTGATTACCGGCTCGATCGCCGGTTTTATGCCCGGCACATTCCAGGCGGTCTATAACGGCACCAAAGCCTTTATCGATTCCTTCTCCTATGCGCTGCGCAACGAGCTCAAGGAGAGCGGCGTCACCGTCACCTGCTTGATGCCCGGCCCGACCGAAACGCGGTTTTTCGAACGCGCCGGGATGCTCGATACCAAGGTCGGTGCGATGGAAAAGGACGACCCCGCCGACGTCGCCAAGGAAGGCTTCGCGGCCATGATGCAGGGCGAGGGCGGGGTGATTTATGGGCTCAAGAACAAGGCCGAGGTCGCGGTCTCCCGCGTTCTGTCACCCGAGCGGCTGGCCGAGCAGCACCGCCGGCAGGCGGCTCCCGGCACCGCATCCGAAACGGACCGGGCCGGCCGGAGCCGGTCGCAAGCCGAACCCGCGCGCACGGCGGGAGAGTAGGCATGAAAGCGCTCTGCTGGCACGGCAAGCACGACATCCGCTGCGACACGGTTCCCGACCCCGGGATCGAGCATCCGCGCGACGCGATTATCAAGGTGACTGCCTGCGCCATCTGCGGCTCCGACCTGCACATCTATGACGGGCTGA
Source organism: Allostellaceae bacterium (assembly GCA_036404275.1). Lineage (GTDB taxonomy): Bacteria > Pseudomonadota > Alphaproteobacteria > ATCC43930 > CGMCC-115725 > AP-15. The sequence goes on along the minus strand of DASXAM010000213.1, from coordinate 34,016 downwards.
TCCCGGCGATGAAATCGGGCGACGTCATGGGTCACGAGACGATGGGCGTGGTCGTCGATGTCGGCCCGGAAAACAGCAAGCTGAAGGTCGGCGACCGTGTCGTCGTGCCGTTCACGATCGCCTGCGGCGAATGCTTTTTCTGCCGGCGCGGCTTCTATTCCGGCTGCGAACGGACCAATCCGGACCACGAAAGGGCGGAAAAGCTGTGGGGGCACTCGCCGGCCGGCTTGTTCGGCTACTCGCACCTGCTCGGCGGATATGCCGGCGGCCAGGCGGAATATCTCCGCGTGCCTTATGCCGATGTCGGCCCGGTCAAGGTTCCCGAGGGGCTGAGCGACGAGCAGGTTCTGTTTCTGTCCGACATCTTTCCGACCGGCTACATGGGCGCCGAGGCCTGCAACATCCAGCCGGGCGACACGATTGCGGTATGGGGCTGCGGTCCGGTCGGGCAGATGGCGATCCGCTGCTGCTTTCTATTGGGCGCCGAGCGGGTGCTGGCGATCGACACCGTGCCGGAACGGCTCCAATTGGCGGACGCCGCCGGTGCGGAGACGATCGATTTCCTCGCGGTCGATGTCTACGACCGCATCCAGGAGCTGACCCATGGCCGTGGCGCCGATGCCTGTATCGACGCGGTCGGCACCGAGGCGGAGGCGAGCGCCAGCCTCGATTCACGCTGGGACCGCATCAAGGTCGCGACATTCATGGGCACCGACCGGCCGCATGTGCTGCGCCAGGCGATCCATTGCTGCCGCAATTTTGGCACCGTGTCGCTGGTCGGCGTCTATGGCGGTTTCCTCGACAAGATCCCGATGGGCTCGGCGATCAATCGCGGACTGACGTTCCGAATGGCGCAGACGCCGGTGCAGCGCTACCTGCCGCAGCTTATGGAGCGCATCCGCAAGGGCGAGATCGACCCGTCCTTTGTGATCACCCACCGCGCGACATTGGAAGACGGTCCCGAGCTTTACAAGACCTTTCGCGACAAGAAGGACGGCTGCGTCAAGGTGGTGATGCGGCCGTGAGTTTTGGCAGACGCCAAGTTGAAGGAGAGGGCAAATGAAAATCGGCGATATCATGACGCTCGATGTCGAGACTGCAGCACCGGAAGACACGGTTCAGACCGCGGCACAGATCATGGCCGATGCCGGGACCGGAGCGCTGCCGGTCTGCGACGGCGCGCGGCTCGTCGGGATGGTCACCGACCGCGACATCGCGGTGCGTGCGGTCGCGGAGGGCAAGGCCCCCGACCAATGCAGCGTCCGCGACGTGATGACCGAAGAGGTAAGCTTCGCCTTTGAGGACGACGAGGTGCAAAGCATCGCGCAAAAGATGGGGCAATGGCAGGTACATCGGCTGCCGATACTGAACCGCGACAAAGAGCTCGTCGGCATTGTTTCGCTCGCCGATCTCGCCCTCGAAGGTGAGGATCGCAGCGCTACCGCGGACGCGGTGCAAAAGATTGCTCAGCCGACTGGCAAACACGAGCAATAAGCGGGGCATGGCCCAACGAATATCGCTGCGGTTCGCGCGGCCACTCGCAGCCCGGGAGGCGCTGCGCCGCTACGATCAAAGAGCCTAACTGCGCTCCCGCTGCAAGCCTGAATAGTGCCCTCCTGTTTCGTCGGATGAGCATCGCCATTCGCGCTCCGGTGCGGCCCGGGCGATGTCGCCGGGCCGCTGCGCGGCGGCGGTCTGGGATGCCGGCATCGCGCTTGTGCGCTACGGCTGTTCCCTCTAAAGATCGCGGCATTCGCCGATCTGCGGAGGAGAGGGTCGATGGCGCACATTCACAGGCGCAGGGTGTTGCAGCTGTCCGGCGCCGGGGCGCTGGCTTCAGCGACTGGGGGGCTGGCGGCTATTTTCGCTTCCGGCCGCGCACCCGCCTACGCCCAGGCGGTGAGCGTCCATTACCTGCGCTGGTCCGATTTCGTGCCGGCCTCCGATACTTTGCTCCGAAACCAGATCGCCCCCGAATGCGAGAAGGCGCTGGGCATCAAATTGCGCCTCGAAATGGTCAACGCCAACGACATCCAGGCGCGCGTCACCTCGGCGGTGCAGTCCGGCTCGGGGCCGGACATCATCATGGCGCTGAACAATTGGCCGCAGCTTTACACGGCGAGCCTCGCCGATGTCAGCGACATCGCGGAAAAGCGCGGCGAAGACCAGGGTGGTTATTACGACATTTCAAAGGCGGTGGCGACCGTTGGCAACAAATGGATCGGCGTGCCGTGGTGCGTCGGCGGCGGGCTCGTCGCCTACCGCAAATCCTGGTTTGGCGAAGTCGGCTACGACAAGTTCCCCGCGACCTGGGACGAGCTGCACGACGCCGGCAAAAAGCTGAAAGCCAAGGGCCATCCGATCGGCCAGACGCTGGGCCACACCTTTGGCGATGCGCCGCTGTTCTGGTACCCCTTCCTGTGGTCGTTCGGCGGCAAGGAGGTCGAGGCCGACGGCAAGACCGTGGCGCTCGACAGCAAGGCGACCGTCGACTCGGTCAAATACGCGGTGCCATTCTGGAAGGATGCGTTTGACGAGGGCGGGCTCGCCTGGGACGATTCGAACAACAACCGCGCGTTTCTGTCGGGCAGCATCAGCGCCACCAACAACGGCCCGTCGATCTATCTCGAAGCCAAGCGCAAGCCCGACGTCTACCAGACCGAGAAGGGCACGCCGATGTGGCAGGACATCCTGCACGCGCCGCTGCCAAAGGGGGCGGGCGGCCAGTTCAACCTGCCGGGCCCCTTCACCAACATGCTGATGGGTTATTCGAAAAACCAGGACGCGGCAAAAAAGGTCCTGGCGTGGATTAGCTCCAAGCCGATCTTCGAGGAGTGGTTCACCTCGCAACAGGGCTATACCGAGGGCGCCACCAAATATTGGGAGCAGGACCCGGTCTGGAAAAAGGACCCGGTGCTGCTGCCGTTCCGCAGCATCCCGACCACCGGGCGGCTGATGGGCTATGCCGGACCGCCGGGCCGCGCCTCGGCCGAAGCGCAGACGAAGTACATCATCGTCGACATGTACGCGAAGGCGGTGCAGGGCATGCCGGCCGAGGATTCGGTCAAATGGGCGGCCGGCGAATTGGCCAAGGTCTACGGTTGAGCCAAAGCTGTAATCACGGGACTGGGAAAGGGCCGTTTTTATGGCGCGCATCGACCGACGCAGGCTCCTCAAGCTCTCCGGCGCTGGGGCGGTCGCCGCCGGCAGCGGCGGCCTCGCCGCTATCGTTGCTGCCGCACGGGCACCCGCTTATGCCCAAGGGACGGCGATCCACTGGCTGCGCTGGGCCGATTTCGTCCCGGCCTCCGACCAGCTGCTGCGCACGAAAATCGCGCCGGAATGCATGAAGGCGCTGGGCATCAAGCTCACCCTCGAAATGATCAACGCCAACGATCTGCAGGCGCGCGCCACCTCGGCGATCCAGTCGGGCACCGGCGCCGACATCATTTACGCGGTCGGCAACTGGCCGCAGCTTTACGCGCGCAGCCTGGCCGACGTCAGCGATGTCGCCGAAGAGATCGCCCAGGCGCAGGGCGGCTATTACGAGGTGTCGCGGCGGGTCGCCACCGTCGGTGGCAAGTGGATTGCGGTGCCGTGGAGCGCCGGTGGCGGGCGTGTTGCCTATCGCCAATCCTGGTTCCAGGAAGTGGGCTTCGACAAGTTTCCGGAAACTTGGGACCAGCTGCGCGACGCCGGCAAAAAGCTCAAGGCAAATGGGCGCCCGGTGGGACAGGCATTGAGCCATACCTTTGGCGACGCGCCGGGCTTCTGGTACCCGTGGCTGTGGTCGTTCGGCGGGAACGAGGTCGAGGCCGACGGCAAGACCGTGGCCTTGAACAGCAAGGAGACAATCGAGTCGGTCAAATATGCGGTCGCCTTTTGGAAGGACGCCTGCGACGAGGGCGGCCTCGCCTGGGATGATTCGAACAACAACCGGGCATTTCTGTCGGGCACCATCTGTGCTACCAACAATGGTGCCTCGATATACATCGAGGCCAAGAAAAAGCCGCAGGCCTATTTGACCGAGAAGGGGACGCCGATGAAGGACGACATCCGTCATGCGGCGCTGCCGAAAGGCCCCGCCGGCCAGTTCAACCTGCCCGGGACGCCCAGCAACATGCTGATGGGCTATTCGAAAAATCAGAAGGCGGCCAAGGATTTTCTGCGCTGGGTGTCGTCAAAGGAGATTTTTGGGCAGTGGTTTGCCTCGCAGCAGGGCTACACCGACGGGGCGACGCTCTATTGGGAAAACCACCCGCTGTGGAGCAAGGACCCGGTGCTGCTGCCGTTCAAGAACATCCCGCGCACCGGGCGGTTGGACGGCTATGCCGGTCCGCCGAGCCAGGCTGCGGCCGAGGTCAGGACCAAATACATCATCGTCGACATGTACGCGAAGGCGGTTCAAGGCATGCCGGCCGAGGACTCGGTCAAAGCGGCCCACGCCGAGCTGATGAAGATCTACGTATGAACACTCGGTCGGCCATCGATGGGATACGACCGATCCTTGGCGAAAAGGCGTTGCCATGACCTTTACTGCCGCAGCGGCACCCAGAATTTATGCCGGATCGCCCAAGCGCGGGCCGGTCACCCGGCTGCTCGAAGACGAGCGCTGGCTGGCGCTGACCCTGCTGCTGCCGACGGTCGTTTTGCTCGGCCTCTTTATCGCCTATCCCTTTGTCAAGGGGGTGATGCTGGCGGTGACCGACGCCAAGGTCGGGGTGCCCGGCCATTTTGTCGGTCTGGCAAACTTCAAGGCGATCTGGAATGACAGCATCTTTCGGGTCGCGGTATGGAATACCTGCGTCTATACCTTTGTTGCCACCGTGCTCAAGCTGGCGCTCGGGCTGTGGCTGGCGGTGCTGCTGAACCGGCATTTCCGCGGCAAGGCGATCACTCGGGCGTTCATCCTGCTGCCCTTTATCATCCCGACCGTGCTGTCGACCCTGGCATGGAAGTGGATGTTCGACCCGACCTTTAGCGTGATCAATTGGGGGCTGTTCCGGCTCGGGCTGATCCATACGCGGATCAATTGGCTCGGCGACCCGCATCTTGCGCTGATCTCGGTGATCATCGTCAACATCTGGCGTGGTGTGCCGTTCTACGCGATCACGCTGTTGGCCGGATTGCAGACGATCAGCCCCGAATTGCACGAAGCGGCGGCGATCGACGGTGCCCGCGCCTGGCAGCGCTTTCGCCATGTCACCTGGCCGCTGCTGTTGCCGGTGACGCTGGTGGTAACCTTGTTCTCGGTGATCCAGACCTTTGCCGATTTCCAGCTCGTCTATGTGTTGACCGGCGGCGGCCCGGCCAACGCCACCCAGCTCTTCGCCACCTACGCCTATCAGATCGGCATCGGCACCGGGTTGTTGAGCCAAGGCGCCACGATCTCGCTCGCCGTCTTCCCGGTGCTGCTGCTGGTCGTCATCGTCCAGCTTTTGTACATCCGCAAGGTGGAGACCCACTGAGTCGGAAATGTATCATGAGGACTAAAAGAATAAGCTCGCTTTGCCCGGACTTGATCCGGGCATTCACGCCTTCTCCATCCGATGCCAAAAGCAGTGGATGGCCGGGCCAAGCCCGGCCAAGACGGAAACCGGCTCGGCCAGGGGCGGCGTGATGATCGAGGGTGCGCTTTGGCGGCGATGGGTGTTCTTTTACATTCCGTTGACCGCGTTCATCGTCGGGCTGCTGTTTCCTTTCTACTGGATGATCATCACGACGATCCGGCCGGACGGCGAGCTGTACCGGCCGTGGAACGCGCCCAATTACCAGCCCTTCTGGACGACGCACCCGACCTTGGAGCATATCAAGGATCTGCTGTCGCAGACCCTGTTCACGACCTGGATGCTGAACACGATGATCATCGCGCTGACGGCGACGGTGATCTCGCTGTTTTGCGGGCTCTTGGCCGGCTATGCGCTGTCGCGCCTCAAATTCCCGTTTGCCGGAGCGCTCGGCACAACGATTTTCATCACCTATCTGGTGCCGCAAACGCTGCTCTTTATTCCGCTCGCCGACATCATCCGTAACTTCCGCCTCGGCGACACGCCGTGGGCCTTGATCCTGACCTATCCGACCTTTCTGATCCCGTTCTGCACCTGGCTGTTGATGGGCTATTTCAAGGCGATTCCAAAGGAGCTCGAGGAATGCGCCCGCATCGACGGCGCGCCGCGCTGGAAGGCGATGCTCTACATCATCTTCCCGATCGCGGTGCCGGGCATCCTGTCGGCCGGCATCTTCGCCTTTACCTTGTCGTGGAACGAATTCCTCTATGCGCTGGTGTTTCTGTCCACCCCCGAGGAAAAGACCGTGCCGGTGGGGGTCACCTCTGAATTGATCCGCGGCGACGTGTTCTACTGGGGCGAGCTGATGGCCGGTGCGCTGTTGGGCTCGATCCCGGTCGCCTTTGTCTATTCCTTCTTTGTCGAGCACTACGTCGCCAGCGTCACCGGCTCTGTCAAGGGATAGGACATCTAAGAGAGAAAGAATGGCCGAGGTTGTCCTCCAGAACCTGAATAAGAGTTTTGACGAGGTCCACGCCGTCAAGGATGTGAACCTGTCGATCCGTGACAAGGAGTTCGTGGTCTTGGTCGGGCCGTCGGGCTGCGGCAAGACGACGACATTGCGGATGGTGGCCGGGCTCGAATCGATCTCGTCCGGCCGGGTCCTGATCGGTGACAAGGTCATCAACGACCTGTCGCCGATGGACCGCGACATCGCGATGGTGTTCCAGAACTATGCGCTCTATCCGCATATGAGCGTCTACGACAACATGGCGTTCGGCCTTAAGATGCGCAAATTCGACCGTGCCGATATCGGCCGGCGGGTGCAGGAGGCGGCCGAGATTCTCGGCATCGGCCAATTGCTGCAACGCAAGCCGCGCCAGCTCTCCGGCGGTCAGCGCCAGCGCGTCGCCCTCGGTCGTGCGATCGTGCGCCATCCGCAGGTGTTTCTGTTCGACGAGCCGCTTTCCAACCTCGACGCCAAATTGCGCGTGCAGACCCGCGTCGAGCTGAAGAAACTGCACAACCGGCTCGGTACCACCGCAATCTATGTGACACACGACCAGGTCGAGGCGATGACCCTGGGCGACCGCGTCGTCGTCATGCGTGACGGAAGGGTGCAGCAGGTCGGCGAGCCGCTCGAGCTTTACGACGAGCCCGCCAACCGCTTTGTCGCCGGCTTTATCGGCTCGCCGGCGATGAATTTTCTGACCGTGCGGATCGGCGAGGGGAACGGCGCGGTCTGGGCGGAAAACGAGGGCGTCAAGATCAAGGTCCCGGCCGACATCGCCGGCCGGCTGCGTCATCACCTCGGCAAAGAAGCCTCGCTGGGCATTCGTCCCGAAGATATCCACGTCGCGACCGCCGCCGATCCGCCCGAGCTCGGCTTCGACGCGGTTGTCGAGGTTGTCGAAAAGCTCGGCTCCGAGACCTTGCTCGACGTCGCGGTCCATGACGAGACGATGGTGGCCTCGGTCGAGCCTAGCGTACGCGTCGGTATACACGAGAAATTGCGGCTGACGATGAACCCGGCGCGCATCCACTTCTTCGACATGACCACGGAAATGGCGATCTGACCGAGCGCAAAGCTCGGAAAAGGGGAGGGCAAGCGCATGCGGAAGAGTTTTTTGTGGATATGGCTTGTCGGACTTTTTGGGCTTGCTGCTGCCGCGCATGCGCAGACGCCGGCGCCGGCGTCAAATGGCACGCGATATGACGGTACCTACGCCTTCGTCTCCTCGACAAAGCTGAACACGACCTATCGGACGCGGGGCGGGTTGATGGGCACCTGCGGCGACCGCACGACCGGACCGCTCACCGTCAGCCAGGGCCAGGCCCAGTACACCACCGAGACTGGCGTTCACCTCACGGGAACGGTTGGCCCGCAAGGTGGGCTGGCATTGCGGGCGCTCCAGACGCCGGGCAGCAACGGCTATCAGCCGCTCGATATCATCGTCAGCGGCAATATCGACGCGAGCGGGACGGTGCGCGCCCGCCAGACCGCCAATTCCTGCAGCTACGAATTCGTCTGGCGAAAAGAGCGCTAATACTCAGAACCATCCAGATGATTCATCTGACGCCCCTCCTTGCTTTCCCGTGGGCCTTCAGCCCACGGACCCTGATCCGAGGGGAAAGCCGGATCTACTTCTGCCGTGGACACCGGCTTTCGCGGTGAAGCGGGATTTCGCGAAGGCTTCACGGTTCTAATGAACCGAGTGAATGAGGTCTAAATACTAGATCAGGACGAGAACAATGCAGAACATGACTCGCCGTCGGCTTTTGTACCTGTCCGGCACCGCCGCCGCGATCCTGGCTTCGGGGCGGGCGCCGGCCTATGCGCAGGGGACGACGATCCACTGGCTCAAATTTGTCGATTTCGTGCCGGTCTCGGACCGGGTGCTGCGTGGCAAGATCAAGGACGAGTGCAAGAAGGCGCTCGGCATCACGCTCGAGATCGAGACCATCAACGGCGACGGCGTGCAGGCGCGGATCAGCTCGGCAATCCAATCGAGGACCGGCCCCGATATTTTGATGGCGGCCAACAACTGGGCGCAGCTCTACGCCGAAAGCGCCGTCGATGTCAGCGACATCGCCGAGGAGATGGGCAAATCGCAGGGCGGCTTTTACGAAACCTCGCGCGATGTCGCTTTTGACGGCAAAAGCAAGAAATGGATCGCGGTGCCGTTCACGATCATCGGCGCGATGCTGGTCAACCGCACTTCGTGGCTGACAGAGCTCGGCCACGGCCCCGACAAATTCCCGCAGACCTGGGACGAATACCGGGCAATCGGCAAATTGCTCAAAGCAAAGCAGCGTCCGTTGGGCCAGACCTTGGCCCACGCGTTTGGCGACGGCCCGGCCTTCTGGTACCCTTATCTGTGGTCGTGGGGCGGCAAGGAGGTCGAGGCCGACGGCAAGACCGTGGTGCTGAACAGCAAGGAGACTGTCGAATCGGTCAAGTTCGCGGTGCCCTTCTGGAAGGAATGCTACGACGAAGGCGGGCTGTCCTGGGACGACGCCGGCAACAACCGGGCATTTCTATCGAGCACGATCAGCTCGACCAACAACGGCGCCTCGATCTACCTCTTGGCCAAAAGCAAGCCCGACAGCTACCAGACCGAGACCGGCAAGCCGATCAAGGACGACATCTTTCACGCCCCGCTCCCCAAGGGCCCGGGCGGCCAGGCCAGCTACCATGTGCCGTTCTCGAACATCGTCCCGACCTACACGCCGAACCAAAAGGCCGCGAGAGACTTTTTGCGCTGGTTCCAGTCCAAGGACGTCTTTGAAGTGTGGCTCACCTCGCAGCAGGGGTTTTCGGTCGGCACCACCAAGATGTGGGAGCAGGATCCGTTGTGGAAAAACGACCCAGTGATGGCGCCGTTCCGCACCGCGGCGGAGAGCGGCCGCTATGTCGGCTATGCCGGACCGGCCGGCCGAGCCGCGGCTGAGGCGATCTCCAAATTTATCATCGTCGATATGTACACCAAGGCCGTTCAGGGCATGGCCGCGGAAGACGCGGTCAAATGGGCGCACGGCGAGCTGGTAAAAATCTACGCGGCGTAGCCCGGAGCCTTTCTCGTCGTCCCTGCAAAGGCGCCGGAGCATGATACTCTAGACTGAAACGTTTTGCTCTGCGCCCGGCTGCACTTTCCCGGCGAAAGCCGGGACCCAGGCAGTCGCGAACTCCCTTTGTCGATCGGCCGATCGACTACGATCACAAAATCAGCGCGGAGCGGTGGAGAAGTGGGTTCCCGGCCTGCGCCGGGAAAGCCGGACAGCGTCTGGATGGAGCTTGTGTCGCGGGATTTTCCGCAGAACGCGGTTCAAGCTTGAGCACTGTTGATAATCAATGGTCGCGCAACAACTTGCCGAAGCCGTCGATGCGGTCGTCGATGCCGTTGGCGCGCAACGCCCGCCAATAGGTCGCAGTATTGATCGCTAGCACCGGCTTCCCGAGCAACGGCTCGGCCTTGGCGGCAAGCCGCGCCATCGCCAGATTGGTGCCGACCTGGACGACCGCGTCGACATCGGGCCCGTCCACCGCCAGGACCGCATCACGCAGCTCCTGTTCCGAGACATGGGCGATCAGGACCGGGCTCGCGCATTTGAGGCCGCGGAGCCGCATCACCTCGAACCCGCAATCGATGAAAAAGCGGCGGACCTCTTCGTCGGCGACCGGCATGTAGGGGGTGACGACCCCGAGCCGCCGAATCGCGCCGTAGCACCGCAACGCCTGACGAGCGGCGTCGGAGCCCATCGTCACTTTGATCCCGGCCCGGGCTTCGACCCGCTCGCGCAGCCTCTCGCAGCCGTCGAGCCCGCCCCAGAAGGTCTCCGACGACATCCCCATGATCAAATGACCAGGCTCGCAGGTCATCACCCGGTCGATCGCGGCCAAGAGCTGGTCTTCGACGGTCCGGATCAGCTTTTCGAAATCGGCGTCGCCGCGCAGCGGGTCGTTCGGGATGTGGATGCGGGCGAAGTGGTTGGTGACCCCCAGCGGTCGCATCGCGTCGAACTCGGGCTGCACGATCGTGTTGGTGCTGGGCGCGACGACCCCGAACTTCATTCGCCAGCCGAGCGCATCAGGCATCGCTGGTCCTCCCCGGGCTCAAACGATCCGCGCGCGGCACTCGCCAAAGCCAATCGAAACAAAGCCCGGCCGCCGGCAATGGGCGCGAAAGATCACCTCATCGCCATCCTCGACAAAAGTGCGGGTCTCGCCCGAGGCGAGGACAGTGGCGCGGGTGCCGTCGGCGCTCAACTCCATCAGACTGCCATAGCCTTCCATGGTGGGGCCCGAGATCGTGCCGGTGCCGAACAGGTCGCCCGGCTGCAGGTCGCAGCCGCCGCTCGTGTGGTGTGCAACCAATTGGGCGAGCGTCCAATAAAGGTCGGTCGTGTTGCTGGCCGACATGCGGTGCGGCGGCAGTCCTTTGGCGCGCAGCCCCTCGGTCAGCAGGAACGCTTCGAGCGCGATGTCGAAGGCGCCTTCGCGCTGGTCGGCCGCATCGGTGAGGTGGGGCAGGGGCTGCGGGTCGCCTTCGGGCCGCGGCGGCTGTGCCACCCGAAACGGGGCGAGCGCCTCCGGCATCACGACCCAGGGCGATACGGTCGAGCCGAAATTCTTGCCGAGAAACGGTCCGAGCGGCTGCGATTCCCAGCCTTGCACATCACGCGCCGACCAATCGTTGACGAGGCCGAGGCCGAAGATATGGTCGGCCGCCCGGCCGATCGGGATCGGCTCGCCAAGCGCGTTGCCGGGGCCGATCCAGACTGCGAGCTCGAGCTCGTAATCGAGCTTTTGGCAAGGGCCGAAGGTGGGTGCGGCCTCGTCGGGCGCCTTGCGCTGGCCGTGCGGGCGGCGGATTGCGATACCCGACGGCCGCACCGAGGACGCCCGGCTGTGATAGGCGACCGGCACGTATTTGTAATTGGGCGAAAGCGGATTGTTCGGGTCGCGCCGCCGTCCGCCGTTCCGGGCATGATGGATGCCGGCAAAGAAATCGGTGAAATTGCCGATCGCCGCCGGCAGCTGCATCGTGCACTCAGCGGCCTTGTGCAGGAGCCGCGGCGCCAGGCCCTCGATTTTCGCGCGGTCCGGCGCGTCGACGGCGAGCAGCGCCGAAAGGTGTTTGCGCAACGCCGTTCGCGGCTCATTGCCCAATGCCATCAGCGGGTTCAGCACCGGTCCCGCCGCGGCCTCGGCGGCGCGCCTCGCCTCGCCTTCGAACAGGCCCGCTTCGCTCGCCGCCCGGAGGTCGAGGATCATCTCGCCGATCGCAACCCCGCCGCGCGGCCCGCCCGCCCTGGGGCTGAACACGCCCAGCGGGAGGTTCTGGATCGGGAACTCCGGATGCCCCTGCGCCGAGGCCACCCAGCTTTCTCGTCGCGCATTATGGGTCTCGTCGATCGCGCTCATTGCCGCTCCCTCGTTCTTCGGCGCCGATCATCCCTGATTTTTGCCTGTGAAAGCGAGCCGCAATCGTTGCGACGCGGGCGTCTTGCGCGGCACTTCCGCGCAATCGCAGGGATGTCATGAATTTGTCCAAATCCGAAGCTACCAGAACCGGAAAGCTCCTATCGGCCGCAGCATCGAATGACCGCAGCACCGGGCACGATCGCACCAAACCGCGATCGGCGACACAGCGAGCGTGGATTTACGCTGCTCGAGCTGCTTGTCGTCTTGGCGATCCTCGGCTTGCTGATCGGCCTGGTGGCACCGGCGGCGTTGCGCCAGCTCGGCTCGGCCAAGGAAAAGATCGCGCATCAATCGATCGAGCGGCTGGCCAGCGTGCTCGACATCTACAAGCTCGATATCGGCAGCTACCCCACGACCGAGCAGGGGTTGCAAGCGCTGATCGAGCGCCCGTCCGGAGTGACGCGCTGGAGCGGCCCCTACCTCAAGGGCGAAAAGGTGCCGGAGGACCCGTGGGGCCGGCCTTATGTCTACCGGATGCCGAGCGAGCGGCCGGGGCACGATTACGATCTCTATTCGCTCGGTCCGACCGGGCAGGCGACTGGCTCGGCCAAGTCCGAGCGTATCATCAACGACTGAGCACCACCCTTTTCAATCGATGCGGCTGCGCCAGGCCAGCACATTGTAGCCGGCCGGCAGCATCGTGCCGATCTGAACGATCGCGGTGCGGCTGACGCGGGCGTTCCCCGGACCCTGCGCGGTGGCGATGATCCGCACCGTCTGCAAATCGGGGGTCTGCTGATCGGCCGGTGAAGAGGCGTTGCCGGTATGCGGCAGTCGGGCGAGGGCGGCCGCCACGACCGGATCGGGGCTATTGGGGTTCGGCTCGGCCGGGCCGTAGAGTGTCAGATGCGGCCGCAGCGCGGCGAGCACGGCCGGGGTCATGCCGACGACGCGACCGAGCTCGTCGAGGCTTTCGAGCGGTTCGCCGGGCGGTCGGTAGTCGAGGCCCGCCGCGCGATACTGGGCCACCATCGCCGCCGGGTCCTGGGCCGCCTGGGCCGAACCGACCCATTCGCCGATCGCCAAAGCGAGCCGTCCGGTGCGCTGCGGATCGCCGCCGACGATCTGCAGCAGCGCCTCGAGCAGGTCGGCCGAGGCGAGGTTCGGATTGATCCGCCCCGCTTCGTCCTCGAGCTGCAGCGCCACCCGGCTGTTGCCGATCGCGACCTGACGCAAGGCGCCGTCGAGCCGCCAGCGCTGGTCCGGCCGCGGATCGGAGAGCTTGAAGATCGCTTGCGAGATCGCACCGTCGGCAGCGGCCTCGGCGACGGCGTTGTCGACGAGATTGCCGGCGATCCGCACTTCGGTGCGCCCGCTCGCCGTCAGATGGGCGACGAGAAACGCGATCAGCACCAAGGTCCACAACACGATCAGCAGGGCAAAGCCGCGGCTGTCGCGGCGCGGGGGAGGGATGCCCGCTCGTATCGGCGCGATCCTACAAGCGGTTCGGATTGGACGAGCCTCCGATAGCCTTGCGCTCCAGCTGTTGCGGAACCAGCCCGGCATTGATCAGCTGATTGCGCAAATCTTCGGTCAGCGCTCTGGCGTCGCGTTGGTCGTGCACGACATGCGGGGTGATCAGCACCAAAAGCTCGGTGCGGTCGCGGTTGTTCGACTGGGTCGAAAACAGCGTGCCGATCACCGGGATGTCCTTGATGAACGGGAGCCCCGCATTGCCTTCCGACGCGTTGTCGCGAATGAGGCCGGCCATGCCGACGGTCTGGCCGTCCTGCACCGCCACGCGCGTCTGGAACACCTGGTCGTTGAAGGTAGGCGAGCCTTGCACGGTGTTGGCGGCGGCCGGCGCGACATCGCTGACCTCTTGCGCAATGTCGAGGGTTACCAGACCGCCGGTATTGACCCGCGGCGTCACCTGCATGATGACGCCGGTCTCGTGATAATCGACGCTGTTGACCACCGGCGCCCCGGCGGCGAGCGTGCTGGTCGCCGTCCCGGTCAGCACCGGCACCTGCTGGCCGACCTGCAGGCGCGCCGGCTGGTTGTCGAGGACCACGACCTGGGGTGCCGACAGCACCTTGACCTTGGTCACCGAAGCAAGCGCGGCGAGGGCGAAATTCGGCTGCTTGCTGAGGATGAAAAATGGCGAGGTCGACGGAAAGGTCAAATTGGTCAAGGACGGGAAATTCGGCGCGGTCGGGCTGCCGAGTGTCTGGGCGACATGGTCGGCCTTGAAAAAGAACTGAGTGCCGTATTGCAGCTGGTCGTTGAGATCGACCTGGGCGATCGTCGCTTCGATCAGGACCTGCAGGGGGACGATGTCGATCTTGCGCAGCATGCCTTCGATCACTGCGTATTCGCTCGGCGTCGCATAGATCAGCAGTGCATTGTTGACTTGGTTGGCGATGATGCGGATGCGGTTTTCCGCGCCGCCGGCCGGGCCGGTTTCGGGCGACAAGGGTTCGGTCGCCGGCTGGGCCTCGGCGGCGGCGGGAGCCGGTGGCGGGATCGCGCTGCCGAGCCCGCCCGTTCCGCCGACTCCGCCGGTGGCGCCGCCGGCTCCGGGCAAGGCGCCGACCGCACCGCCGCCGAGGCCGCTGGAAGTGCCCGGCGCGCCGGCGGTGCCGCCCAACCCCATCGTGGTGCCGCCGCCGCCGACACCGCCGGCTGCCGCCAATTGTCCGGCGAACGGCGTCGTCGTGCCGGGCGGGGCCGGTGTCGGCGAAACATGGCCGGGGGTAAAGGCGCGTTGCAGCAGGCTCTCCAGATCCGCGCTGCGCCCATTCTGAACGTAATAGACGTGCCAGGTCCGGGCCGTCGCATCCTCGACCCGCGTCGCCAAATTGAAAAAGCGGTTGGCCGCATCGATAAAGCGCGGCTGCGCGGACACCACCAGCACCGCGTTGACCCGCTCCATCGGAAGCACGCGCACGACGCCAGCCAGCGGTCCCTGGCTCTGCGCTTGCAGCACGGATTGCAGCTCGGCCGCGAGCTTGGCCGGGTTACCGTCGCCGGCCGGGAAAAGCGCGTAGGATTGGCCGGCCAAAATGTCGATGTCGAAGGCCCGGATCAACCCGACCAAGGTCTGCCTGACCGCCTGGTCGCCGGTGATCAAGACCGCGTTGCCGGTCGGATCGGCGGCGATTTTGCCGCCCTCGGCGACAAAGGGCTCGAGCATCTTGGCCAAATCTTTGGCGTTGGTATAGCGCAACGGCACGACCTGCGCGCCGGCGCCGATCCCGCCGGCGCCGGCTTGATTGGTCGCCGCTCCGGCCGGGATCGGCACTACGGCGTAGATGCCATTGCGCTCGACGACGGTGGCGCCGTTCTGGTTGAGCAGGGTCTCGAGCGTCGGGATCAGGGCCGAGCGCGGCAACGGCTTGCCGGTCTCGATCGATGCGGTCCCGTGCACGTTAGGATCGATCGTGTAATTCACCTTTAGGGTCGAACCGAGAATGGTGCGCACGATTTCGCGAATGTCGGTGTCGACGAAATTGAGCGTGATGTCCCCGGTCTCGGTACCGACTCCTTGCGGTGGTGCCGCGGCGGAGGGCGGCGACGGCGCAACCGCGGCGACGCGGCTCTCGAAAACGCGCTGGTGACTTCGATCGGCGGGGATCGGGCCGCTGACCCGAGGCGCGGCGGCCTGCAGCGCGCCGGGCTGCTCGAGCGGGGTCAGACCGGGAGGCGGCGGCTGACAGCCGGCGAGCAGAAACGCGGTAAACGCAACCGCCGGGAGGACGCGGAATTGCGGCGCGAAAATCATCGCCGCCTCTGCCCCGGCCGCAGCGGCCGCGGCGCCAGGACCGGTGCCCCCGGCCGCGGCAGCACGACGCCCGGTGCGGTGCGGACCCCGACGTGCTGACCAGGATTCGCGGTTGGCGGCGCGGCCGCGGCGGCTTCGGGTTGCGGCGGGGTGGGCGGCGCCAGATTTGGGTCGAATTTCGGCTGCAGCGTCTTGGTTCCCTCCGGTCCGCTCAACGACACCTCGGTCGGCGTGATGCTGTCGATCCGCCAGCCGCTCATGGTCTGGCCTTCGGTGACGGACAGCAGCTTCGCACCGGCCGGCGCGAAAATTGCGATATGGCGGCCGGGCGCGATCAGGATCCCGGTCAGCCGCGTGTCGCTGAGCCCGGTATCGGTCGGACTTGCATCGGCGGTTTGCGGCGGCCGGCGGGTGCTGCTGAACAGCGGGCGCGCCAGGATCGGCGCGATCGGCTCGGCTTCCCGTGACTCGCGCTCCGGCAATGGCGGCGGCGGATCGGCGCGCAGCGCGGGCTCTGCGGCGGTGGCTGGATCGCGTTGGTCCGCGCCGAGCTCGGCGAGGAAAGTCGCGCCGAACACGGCCGAGCCGGCGAGCAGAAGCAGCAGCACCAGGCGGTCGCTCATGGCTTGGCCGCAGTCGGCTTGTCGTTGGTACGAAAGCCGTAGACGTCGAGCCCGGCATCGAGCCCGGGCTCGAAGCCCGGGGTCGGCGGCAGCCCCGGTCGGCGCAGCACGCCGTGGATTTGCAGGTTGTCGATGACGAGCGGGGGTGTGGCCTCTTCGAGTGCCGCGATCAGCTTGATCAGGGTTTCGTAGGGCCCGCTCAGCGCCAACCGCAACCCGATGCGGCGATACGCCCCGAGCGTCTCCGCAGGCAGGCTTTCGGTGCTGCCGATGGCGGCGCCGGACGAGGCGGCGAGCGCCTCGATCCGGCTTTGTAGATTGGCCGATGCAATCGCGTCACTCGCTCCGTCCAGCGTCACCTTGCGGGCGCGCGCAGCGGTTCGCAGCTCGGCGACCTGCGTGCGCAGCGCCGGCAGCGCCGCCGCTGCGGCCTGCAGCCGGGGCAGCAACATGCGACGGGCTTCCAGGCTCGCCTCGCGTTCGGCATAGAAATCGACGATCGGGGCGACTGCCAACAGATACACGCCCCCCAACGCGATCAGAGCCAAGCCCAGGGCCAATAGCCGGCCGCGCCGGCCGGTCGGCATGGTTGCCAGCGAGATTACGGCGCCACCTCCGCAACAATCGTGAAAATTTCCAGTTTCAGCGCCTCGACCCGGGTCACCGGCGCGGCAAAAGCGGGGTTGCGGAACTCGGTGTCCGCGGCAAAGGCGCCGATCAGGCGGGCAGCGGCAGCCGACCGGCCGCTCATGGTCAGTTTCCGCTCATGCAATTCGAGCTCGGTCAAATAGCTGTCGTCGGGCAGCACGCGGGTGGCGGCGGCCAGCACCGCGAGCGGTTGCCCGAACTTGTCGCGCTCGCTCTGGATCAGACCGGCGCTACTCGACAGTCGGGTAATCTCGCGGCGCAAGGCGTCGGCTTCTCCGGCGGCGGCGCGGCCCGCGGCGGTCACCCGGTCGAGCCTGGTTAGGGTCGCGGATTGGCGGACGAAAGGGGTAACCAAGCACGCCGCCGCAAACCCGACGCAGCACGCCGCCGCAAGCCAGACAAGGCGCCGCGAGGCCCGCCGCACCTGGCCGTTTTCGGGGACCAAGGGCAGATACGAGCCGGCATCGGGTCCATCGGCGATTTCCACCCGTGCCGGCTCGATGCCGATATGGGCGAGTGCACCGAGCAGCGGCGTCAAGCTGGCCTTGGCGATCAGCATCAGGCGGACCGTCAGTCTGCCGTTTTGCCGATCGACCCCGGCAATGCGATGACTCCAATACAATTCCTCGGCCTTGAACGGGGTCTCCCGGTCCATCTCGAAGGCGAGAACCTGGTCGAGCTCACGTTCGGCGGCGAGAGGAAAGCTCAGCGTCTTGCCCAATATATCGGCTTCGCCGAGGCGGAGCACGGTCGGCCTGCCGGCCGAGCGCGGCAATTCCGCGAGCCCGGCCGCGCCGAGCGCAAAGTGCCCGAACGGGTTCTCCTTGCCGTTGCGCCGAATCCCAACAGCGACTGCGTTGATGCCCTGCGCGAGCGGCCCGACCGGAGTGATGACCATCGCGTCGGCTGCGTTTGGCGCCGCTCGGCGCAAGCCCCGGGGCAGCAGATCCGCCAGTTGACCGAACCACCAAATGAAGAATTCGCGCAACATGATCCGATTTTGCGCCGGATTGCCTGCTAGCCAAAGCCACCGGGCAAGTGGCGGGTGTGGCAGCGCAACGGAGGGGCCGAATGTGGCCCGATCAAGGCGAAGCCGCAGATGGCAAAAGCGGGATCGTGGGCCGTGCGGTCCGCCTTAACCATGGCGCAGCAAGCTCGACGGTTCGCGGACCGACCTGGCCGGCAATCGTGCGAATCGCGACCCCTGGTCACGGCGTGGGCGCTGCGATCAGATCGGGCCAGCGCCGCCGATCGCCCTTGGCAAAGCCAAGCCGCAGCCGGACCAGCTCGGGTAGCTGCGGCCCGTCCCAGCGCGCCTGCCAGCCGGCTGGCTGGTCCGGAGCGGGGGTGCCCCAATAGGCCAGGTTCAGGCGGTCGACCCGGCCGATCAGCTCGGTGACAATCGGTTTCGGCGCCGGCCGGTCCGACACTTCGTGGCGATGCGGAGTCCAACTCAATACGAGGCGCCGACCGGAGAGCTCGAGATCGATATCGGCGCGCTGGGTGGTGCCGAGCCCGGTCGGCAGGTCGCCGATAAAGGAAAGGTGGTGGTCGTCGCCATTGAACTTGGACGCCCCGGCTGCGGCGCCGCTCGACGGCGGCGCGGCGACACCGCTCAGCAAGCCGCGCAGCGTGCGCGCCGCGGCGTCGATCTCCGCGGTTTCACCGACCCGATGCGATTGCGCCTGCCACAAAGTCAATCCGGCGCGCACTCCCTGGGTCAGACCGACCACGAGCAAGCCGAGCACCGCCAGCGCTATCAGAATTTCGAGCAATGTGAAGCCGCGCTCGCCGTTTTCGAATGGCGCCGACATGTCAGCCGCTCTGCGCGGCGCTGCCGAGCCGCAGCGTTTTCAAGACCACCTGCTTTTGCCGCCCTTTTTCCTCCCAGCCGATATCGACTTCGACGGCGTAGAGAGAAATCGCCACCGGCGCCGCGCCCTCCGCGGCCGACGCGCTGCGCGAGGCCAGCGGCTGCACCCTGATCCGCCAGTGAAAGCCGCCGCCGTCATCGCCCTGGGATTCGCCTTCGTTCAGCGCTGCGTTGCGCCCAACCGCGGCGAGGTGCGAGCGCGCGCGCTCGACCGCTTCCTCGGCCCGCGCCGCGTTATCGACTGCGAAGAGCCCGCCGCTTCCGGCTGCGAACAGGCCGACCAACGCCAGCCCGGCGATAGCCAGCGCCACCACCACTTCGAGCAAGGTAAAGCCGGCGCTCGTTCGCATCGGCTCAGCGCAAATCGGCGATGCTGACCCGGCCGGTGAGCCAATCGACGCCGACCGCGACCCGCCGCTTTGCTTCGGCGAGCGTAATCCGACCGCCCGTCGAGCTGCCGTCCGGGTTGAAGCGGATACCGCCCGCTGTGGCACTGGCTTTTTCGCCGGCGACGGTCAGGAGGGCGATTTGGTAATTGCCGGGAAGCGGACGGGGCGTCTCCGTGCCGACGCGGTAGCGGTGCCCGGCAAGGTCGAGATCGAAGGTGACCGGGCGATTGGCGACGATTGCCTGCGATCGTGCCAGCCGCAATTGCGCGGCGAGCTCCCGCGCGGTGCCGTCGAGCCCCAAGCCGCGGCTCCAGGGCGGCTTGTAGCCGGAGATCAGCACGAGGGCGAGGCCAAGCACGGCAAGCGCCACGACGAGCTCGATCAGCGAAAAGCCGGCTCGCCGCAACGGGAAGTTAGGCGGCGAGGTCATTGAGGCTCAGCATCGCCGTCAACAGCGCGCTGACGATGCCGGCGACCGCAAGGCCCATCGCGATCGTGATCATCGGCACCGCGAGCGCCACCAGCCGCTGGATCATCAGCCGCGCCTGCTCGTCGTGAATCTCGGCCGCTTTCAGCGACATCGTCGCCAATTGCGCGGCTTCTTCTCCGAGCTGGAGCAGGTGGATCGTGCGCGCGGGAAAGAGCCCGGCGGCGGCGAGCGGCCGGCTCAAGCCGGCCCCGTCTTTGGCTTTGAGCGCCGCCGCCTCGACGGCCGCCGCGGCGGCGAGGTTGCCGAGCGCATCCTTGACGATGCCGAGGGCGGAAATGAGCGGCACGCCGTTTTCGAGGAGGCTGCCGAGAGTGCGCGTCAACCGCGCCGCCAGCGTCTCGCGGATCAGCTTGCCGGCCACCGGCAGGCGCAGCACAAAGCGGTCGAATGGCAGCCGATAGGCCGGCCGCGCCAAGAGCTGCCGGGCCACCAGCACGGCGGCGACGACGACCAACAGCAGCCAGGGTGCGGCGGCGCCGACCACTGCCCCCACCGTCATCAGCACCTGCGTCGCCGCCGGCAGCTGGGCGCCGGACTGCGCAAAAATCGGCGCGAACTGGGGCAGCACATAATCGAGCAGAAATACGATCGAGCCGATCGCGGCGACGATCAGCAATGCCGGATAGACCATCGCGGCGTGCAGGCTAGCGGTGAGGCTGCGCTCGCGTTCGAGCAACGCCGCCAGGCGGTCGAGGGTCGCGGCGAGGGTGCCGCCGGCCTCGCCCGCCCGTACGAGGCCAACGTAGAGGCGGGAAAAGCTGCGCGGCTCGAGGGCGAGTGCGGCGGCGAGCGAGCTGCCGGCGCGCACCCGGTCGCGGACATTGCCGAGGACCGCGCGGGCGCGCGGGCTGCGCGTGTTGTCGACGACAAAGCGCAAGGCGCGGTCGAGGTCTTGCCCCGCCGCCAGCATGATCGCGAGCTCGCGGGTCACCTCACTGAGCGCGGTTTTGTCGATACCGCGGGTGCGGCCGAGCTCGAGCTGCAACAGCTCGGACAGCCCGCGGCGCGCCCCCGCCGGATCGGCGCGCAGCACGATCTGCCCCTGTCTCTGCAACCGGTCGACGACGGCGCCGCGATCGGGCGCCTCCATGACGCCGCTGACGACCTCGCCTCCGCCATTGATCGCCGACCAGCGAAACGCCGCCATCTCACCTTCCCTCACCTCGAGGCTGTGCCATCCAAAGCTATTTCCCCGACGTCATCAGAACATGGAGATCGACAAGCTTTGCCGCCGCGGCACCGGCGGAGGCGCGATCGCGGCGCCCGCCCATATCCCGGACCTCGGTGTCATACAAAAAATCTGCGATTTCCTGCTGCGACCGACCAGCCAGCAGCATCCCGAGGATCGGATCTATGTATGAATCATACTCGTCGGTTGCCGCGCGACGATAGTTTTCGGGAAGATCCTGGACACCGATCGGATCCCAATCACTGAGCAGAATCCGCCTCACCTCTTTTGTGATCCTTTTTCTCATTTCGGACATCCGCAGCCTCCTGCGGCTCATAGAGGGCGAGCTCATTGATCCAGAGCAAGCACTGTCACCACCCATTCCCCCGGATCGATGACTACCGCGATGCCGCTGCGACCCGTGTACAGCCTGTTTCCATTCGGCTGATCCACCACGCTCGTCGGATCGGCAATCACATCCTCGACCTGCGCAGGAGATATACCTCTCTGGTTCATCCTCTGTATAGCGTGGTGGTAATAATTCGCGGGCACGCAGCAGCATCACGCCTCGGTTTGTAGGCAGCGCACCACTTCCTCGATCGTGGTGTCGCCTTCGAGGACCGCGATCAGACCGCTGTCGAAGATCGGGCGCATGCCGTCGGCGACTGCGGCGCTCTCGATCGCATTGTCGTCGGCGCCTTCGAAGATCAGCCGGTCGATCGCCCGGCCCGGCACCAAGAGCTCGGCGATCGCGCGGCGGCCGTGATAGCCGGTGCCGCGACAGGCCGGGCAGCCTTTCGGGTGGTAAAGCACGATCTCGCGTCCCGCGGCGAGGCGTTCGAGCGCGAAGCGTTGGATCAGCGATGCCGGCGCCGGCGCCGGCGTCTTGCAGACCGGGCACAATCGCCGCACCAGCCGCTGCGCCAGCACCGCCTTCAAGGTCGCGGTCAGCAAATAGTCTTCGAGGCCCATGTCGCGCAACCGCGTCACCGTCGCCGCCGCCGAGTTGGTGTGCAGGGTCGACAGCACCAGATGCCCGGTCAATGCCGCCTGCACTGCGATCTGCGCGGTTTCGAGGTCGCGGATCTCGCCGATCATGATCACGTCGGGATCCTGGCGCAGGATCGAGCGCAACAGGCTCGCGAAATTGAGCCCGATCTGCGGTTTGACCTGGATCTGGTTGATGCCGGCGAGCTGGTATTCGATCGGGTCCTCGACGGTGACGATCTTGCGCGCCACTGTGTTCAGCCGAAGAAGCCCGGTATAGAGGGTCGTCGTCTTGCCGCTGCCGGTCGGGCCGGTCACCAACATCATCCCGTTTGGCAATTCGAGCGCGCGCTCGACTCCGACGCGGATGTCTTCCGGCAGGCCGAGCTTGACGTAATCGAACTCGACCGCGGTGCGGTCGAGGACGCGCAGCACAACGGTTTCGCCGTAAAGAGCCGGGATCGTCGATACCCGGAAATCGATCTCGTGGCCACGCACCGTCAATTTGATGCGGCCGTCCTGCGGCAGCCGGCGCTCGGCGATGTCGAGCCGCGCCATGATCTTGATCCGCGAGATGACCGCCGCCTGGAGGCGCGGCGGCGGCGGCTCGACCTCGTGCAGCACGCCGTCATAGCGGTAGCGCACCCGCATCCGGTCCGGAAACGGCTCGAGATGAACGTCGGAGGCGTGGGTTTCGACGGCGCGGGCGATCAATTGGTTGACGAGGCGGATCACCGGCGCCTCGCTCGCGAGATCCTTAAGCCGTTCGGCGTCTTCCTCGGCGGGCTCGGCGTCGGCGACGATCTCGTCCATCGCCGCTTCGTCCGCGACCTCTTCCGAGTAGAGCCGGTCGATCGCGGCTTCGAGCTCGATCGGGACTGCGACCGCGACTGCGACCGGGCAGCCGAGTGCGGCGGCGACGGCGTTTCGGGTGAACGCATCGAGCGGATCGGCCATCGCCAGAGTGGCGCGCTGCTCGCCCGCGCCGATCGGCAAAGCGTGGGCGCGGCGCAGAAACTTGCCCTGCAGCCGATCGACGAAGAGCGGCTCGTCGGGATAGTCTGCCGCGCCGGCGAGCGGTGCCGCGAGCAGCTGCGCCAAAGCCTCGGCGAGCCCGCGCTCGCTGATCAGTCCGAGTTGGGTCAGCACGCGGTCGAGCCGACCGCCGGTTTCGGCCGCGACGCGGCGGGCGCGATCCAGGGTGCGCTGGTCGATCGCGCCATTGTCGAGAAGCGCGAGGCCGAGCTTCGAGAGCGCCTCCTCGGCATCCAACGCACTCGGGGAGAGGATCGGCTCGAAGGTCATTGCGACGTATGGTCCTGGCGGACGCCGGCGCTCAACTTTTATCCATAATGCAGAATAAACGATTACCGGCGGAGGCGAGAACCGATGTTCGGTGCCGATTTGGTCGAAAACATGGCCGATTCGGGTGCGCTCGGTTGGAGCGCGGTGGTCGCGGCACCGTTTGTCGGCAGCTTTGTCGGCGTCGTCATCCGCCGGCTGCCGGAGGAGCGGCCGATCGTCGCCGGGCGCTCGCATTGCGAGTGGTGCGGCATCAGCCTTGGCATGCGCGATCTGGTGCCGTTGTTGAGCTGGATTGCCGCAGGCGGCCGCTGCCGCGCGTGCGGGCATGCGCTTGGCTGGTTTTACCCCGCGGTCGAGCTGGCGGCGCTGGCGGTGGCCTTGGCCGCGGTTATCGTCGACCGCGGCGCAGCGGTCTGGCTCGATTGTGCTTTTGGCTGGTGGCTGTTGGCGCTCGGCTGGATCGACCTGCGGCATTGGCTGCTGCCCGACGCGCTGACCCTGCCGCTGATCGTTGCCGGCCTGGTGCTCGTCGCCTGGCTCGATCCGCAAGCGCTCTTCGCCTCGGCGCTCGGCGCCGCCCTCGGCTATCTGAGCCTGCGCTTGGTCGCCTGGGGCTACCGGGCGCTGCGCAGACAGGAGGGGCTGGGCGAGGGCGACGCCAAACTGCTCGCCGCCTCAGGCGCCTGGCTCGGCGCGGCGGCGTTGCCGCTGGTCGTCCTCGGCGCCGCCGTTGCGGCGCTTGTCGCGGCCCTCGGCCTTAGGCTCGCCGGCATGCGCCTCGGCGCCCGCTCGGCAATTCCGTTCGGTCCGTTTCTGGCGCTCGCCACCTGGCTGATTTGGCTCTTCGTGCGCTGAAATCCGGGGTATTATGGTGCGATGATCCATCCGGTCATTCTGTCCGGCGGCTCGGGCACCCGGCTGTGGCCGATGTCGCGATCGCTCTATCCGAAGCAGCTGCTGGCGCTGACCGGCAGCGGCAGCCTGCTGCAGCAGACCGCAAAGCGGGTCGCCGACCCCGGCCGTTTTGCTCCGCCTCTCGTCGTCGCCAATGAAGAGCACCGGTTCATTATCGGCGAGCAGCTGCGCGAAATCGGCGTCGTGCCGCAAGCGCTGCTGCTCGAGCCGGTCGGCCGCAACACCGCACCCGCCGCTTGCGTCGCGGCGCTGACCTTGCTCGAGGCGGAAGCCGAGCCCGGGCCGCTGATGCTGCTGCTGCCGTCCGACCATGCGATCGGCGACGCGGCCGCCTTTGCCGCGGCCATTGACTGCGCTACGAGCGCCGCCCGACAGGGGGCGCTCGTCGCCTTCGGCATCACCCCGGAGCGGCCCGAAACCGGCTACGGCTACATTCGCAGCGGAGCGCCCTATGACGGCGCCGAGGGCGCTTTCGCAATCGCCGCCTTTGTCGAGAAACCCGAGCCGAAGCGGGCGCGGGAATTCCTGGCCTCGGGCACGCATTACTGGAACAGCGGCATCTTTCTGTTTCCGGCGCGGCGCTATCTCGACGAGCTCGAACGGTTGCGCCCCGATATCGTCGCCGCCTGCCGCGAGGCGCTTGCGGCGGTTCAGTCCGACGCCGATTTCACCCGATTGGGAAAGGACGCATTTGCCAGCTGCCCGGCCGAGTCGATCGATTATGCAGTAATGGAGCACACCGCCGCCGCGGTCGTCGTGCCGGTGGCGATGGGCTGGAGCGATGTCGGCTCGTGGGACGCGTTGTGGGAAATGGGGGCAAAGGACGAGGCGGGCAATTTGATCGAAGGCAACGTCATCGCCGAAGCCGCGAGCAATTGTTATTTTCGATCCGAGGCCGGGCTGGTTGCCGCGATCGGGGTTTCCGATCTCGTCGTTGTCGCCACCGGCGACGCGGTTATGGTGGCGCCGCGCGAGCAAACCCAAGAGGTTCGGCGGCTGGTCGCCCGCCTCGTCGCCGAGGGCCGCAGCGAGGCCGAGGCGCTGCCGACCGTGCACCGCCCCTGGGGCACCTATAAAGCGCTGCACAACGGCCACCGCGTGCAGGTCAAGCACATCACGGTCAAGCCTGGCGGACGGCTCTCACTGCAATTGCACCACCACCGCGCCGAGCACTGGATCGTGGTTCAAGGCACCGCCAAGATCCTGCGCGGCGACACGGAAATGATCCTGACGGAGGACCAGTCGACCTATATCCCGCTCGGCACCCGCCACCGCCTCGAAAATCCGGGAAAGATCCCGCTCCATCTGATCGAGGTGCAGAGCGGCAGCTATCTCGGCGAAGACGACATCGTCCGCTTCGACGACAGCTATGGAAGGAGCTGAAATGCCGCCGCCCGATAGAGGTGGTAGCGGTCCTCGGCCACGCCCGGCGGCAAGGCCAACGGCACCAGCCCATCGGCCTCGACAGCCGGCTCGCTGACCAGCACCGCGCGCGGACATAACAGCGGCACGATCAACGGCGCAAGCTCCGCCGCGAGCGCGCGGCTGGCCGCGACGTCACCGCTGGCCGGGTCGAGATGGGCGAGCGCCACCCGGCCAGCCAGCCGGTCGTGCGCCGCCGGCAAGGTTTCGCGCATGTCGCCGAGCAGCAGCAATTCCGGCGGCGGCACGCAACCGGGATGCGCCGCCACCCGCCGCTCGCAGACCCAGATATTGCGATCGGGAAACAATTCGCGCAGGTGGTCGTAGGTGCGGCCGTTGCCGAGACCGAGCTCGACGATATCGCCCGGAACGCCGCGGACCAGGTCCGCGGCGTGATCGAGACAGGCGCGCTGCGCCTGCAGCCGCCGGATAAAGCTGTCGAGCCGGCTCACCCGCGCGACGCCCTCGGCGGGCTCATGCGGGGATGCCGGCCTTCTCGCGCAGGCGTTGGACCTCGGCGAGGGCTGCGCTCAGCTGATTATTGTTCGCGGCCAGGCGCTCAGCCAGCTCCTGCATCATCGCCACCGCCATGCTCGGAAATTCCCGCACCATGCGCATGAACGGGTCCTTTGAGATGCGCAAGGTGACGAGCCGGCCTTTGGCGCGTATCGTCGCCGACCGCGGCGCATTGCCGAGTATCGCCATCTCGCCGATGATCTCGTTCGCGCCGACTGTGGCCAGCACGACCGGTCCGGCGGGCGTCTCGGCGACGACCTCGGCCTCGCCTTCGATGATCAGATAGGCGGCGTCACCCAGGTCACCCTGGCGAAACAGGCGCGCGCCGTCGTCGAACGCGACGCGCTCGCTCATAAACGCCAAAAGCTTGAGCTTGGCCGGCTCGATCTCGGCGAAATACGGCACCCGCCGCAGCAGCTCGAACTCCTGCTTCAGGCTCATTTCCTCCCTCCTCCCTCCGGTCTTCCCGGCATGCTCATTCGGCGGCAACCAAGATTGATAGAACGGAACCCTTCGGCGCCAGCTCCTCAGGGGTTCCCTGCTCTTGCAGCTTGCCGTTGCTCATCACCAGCACCCGGTCGAAATTGCGCGCGAGGCTGGCGCGGTGCAGCACCCAGACGACGCCGCGGCCGGCGAACTCGTCGAGGATCGCCCGGGCGACTTTGGCCTGCGACGGGCCGTCGAGCGCCGTCGTCGCCTCATTTAGGATCAGCAAATCGGGGCGCTTGAGGACGGCGCGGGCGATCGCCGCCTTTTGCCGCTCGGCCAGCGACAGGCGAGACCCGCCGGTGCCGACATTGTAATCGAGCCCGACCTCGATCACCGTCTGGCGCAGCCCGAGCTGGTCGATGACCTCGGCGATCATCGCCGGGATGCGCACCGGCGCATCGGCCTCGCCATAGGCGATCTTGCCAAACAGGATGTTATCCTGGACCGAGGCGGCGGCGTTGTACCGCTCGGCGTCGAAAAACGCGATTTTGTCCTGCGCTTCGGGCGGCAGGTCGGCGCGGAACACCCGGCGCGCCTCGAGCAGCCGCTGCTGCATGTCCTCGTCGAGCACGTCGAGTCGGTGCCGCGCCGGGATCAGCCGGAACGGCAGCGACAGCAGCCGGGCGCGGTCCTCCTTTTTGAGCGCCGCGGTGCCGCCCTTGCCGATGCGGCCCAGGATCGCCTTGAATTCCGGCAGGTCGTCGGCGCTGATAAAGCTGAACTGCTCGAAAAAGGCGTGGTCCGGCGGCAGGTCGGCAAACAGCTCGACCATGGTTTCGGCGACCTCTTTGCCGGTCTCGATCAAATCCTCGATCAGCCCGACTTTGGTCAGCACGTGGCGCACATAGGTGTTATCGGCGAGCGCATCGAATTCGAAAGCCGGTCCGATCGGCGTGCCGAACAACAGGTTCTCGGCAACCGACGCGTTGGCGTTGAAGCGCTCGACGTCATAGGTCTCGACGAGGTTGGCGATGCCGTTCTCGGCGAGCCGGCGGGCGAGCGCCCGGCGCGCTTCGAGCAGCCCCGCCGCCGCCTCCGGACGGGCCTCGGGATCGAGCCGCCAGCGCAGCCCCAGCGCATAGACGTCGTCGTCGAAATCGAGAGCGACGAGGATCTGCGTGATGCGGCGCAACAGCGCGGCGTGATTGGCCACTCCGGCCGCATCGTAATCGATCCAGTCGGCGTGGATGTCGAAATCGATGTTACCGGAACGCTGCGCTTCCTGCAGCTGCCGGGCGCGGCGGCGCCCCTCGGCAGGCTCGTACTCGGCCGGCCGCAGCGGGACGTGGCGCAGCGACAGCAAGAGGTTGTCGCGCAAGGAGCCGGCGAACAGATAGGGTGTCGCCCCGACATAGCCGATGCGCCGGCCGGTCACCGCGACCGGCGCGGTCGCAAGATCGATGCCGCCAATCGTGATCCGGCCGCTGGTCGGCCGCGCCAGCCGGGCAAGCAGCAAGGCCAATTCGTTCTTGCCGCTGCCGCCCTGGCCGGCGATCGCGATATGCTGGTCGAGTGGGACGGTAAAGCTGACCGCATCGACGACGCGGCTGCCGTCGTCCTCGGCGAGCGACAAATTGGCGGCGACGATGTCGCCGGCGAGCGGCGGCACCACGGCCGGGGTTTCAAACTGGAGGCGCGGGTCAGTCAGCCCGCCGGGCTGGAACTGCTCGACGATCTGCTCGTAGGTCAGCTTTGAATTCTGGAAGATCTGATAGAAGGTCAGCAGCTCGTTCCACGGCGACGCCAGGTCCTTGTAGGCGAGCAGCACCGCCAGGAGCGAGCCGACCGACAGGCTGCCCTTGATCACCAGATAGCCGCCGATCGAGAAAAAGAAGAACGGCGTCAGCTGGTTGATAAAATTGTTCAAGAATTTGTTAAAAAACTTGCGCTGGTAAATTTCAAACCGAATGTCGTAGATCCGGCCCAGCAGCGCGGCAAACCCGGTAAGCTGCAATCTGGTGCCGTCATTGGCCAGAATATCGGTGATCCCGCTCGCCGATTCCTGCACCCGGTCGGCAACCTGGCGCACGGTGCGCACCTTGAGCCGGGTAAGCTGGTTGACCTTGCGCTGCAATCTCGGGATGACGTAGCCCTGCACCGGATAGAGCGCCACCGCCGCCAGCCCCAGCACCGGGTCCTGCATGAACATGAAAAAGATGTTGGTCAGCAGGGTACCGCCCTGAAACGCCGGCAACGCCACCGCGTCGCCGACAAAGCCGCCCAGCGTCTCGCATTCCGAGGTGATCATCGGAATGATCTGGGCGGACGAGCTCTTTTGGAAATAGGAGAGCGGGAACAGCAGCATGCGCTGGTAGAGCTGGTACCGGAAGCGGCGCAGCATGCGCTCACCGAGCCGGCCCTTGTATGTATTAATATAATATTTGAAAGCACCGTTGACCAGCACCAGCAGCAGAAACGCAAAGCACAGCACCAACAGATAGCTGATCTGGTCGAGCTGAAAGCCGAGGATAGTTTGAGTGGTATATTTTGCTTTGATTGCCTTGTTAGTGATGATTTTCGGTAATTCGAGGGAATAATAGAGAAAGGGAAACGATGCAAAAGTCAAAAGCAAGAGGACGATCTGCTGACGCCAGCTATAGCGCTGGATAAATTTGTAGATCGACGGCTCGATCGCGGCGGTGCTTTCGGGCTTTTGCGCCGGCGGCTGCGGTGGCTGCGGCGGCGTGACAGCGGGCCCGAGTTGATCCGGCAGCGGCGGCGGGACACGGCCGCGCGCCGGCCGCAGCAGGTCCTCGGCGGCGGCAGCGAAGCCCGGTACTCCTGTCATCGCCTGAGCTTTCATCAAAAGATCATTTCGCGGCGCATGCTTCCATGCAATAGTCTCAGGCGCACTTTTGTGCGGGGGGCCTTGGGTGGCCGGTCGTCATCATCATAAACGGGTGCTCATCTACAGCCACGACAGCTTCGGCCTCGGCCATTTGCGCCGCTGCCGGGCGATCGCGCATTCGCTCGTCGACGCCGATCCCGCGCTTTCGGTGCTGATCCTGTCCGGCTCGCCGATCATCGGCAGCTTCGATTTCCGCTCACGCGTGGATTTTGTGCGGGTGCCCGGCGTCATCAAGCTGCGCAATGGCGAATATGTCTCGCTCAACCTCCATATCGACATCGACGAGACGCTGGCGATGCGCTCGTCGATCATCCGCCACACCGCCGACATCTTCGATCCCGATTTGATGATCATCGACAAGGAGCCGCTCGGCCTGCGCGGCGAGGTGCGCGACACCTTGCAATTGCTGCAACGGCGCAAAGCGGCGGTGATCCTGGGCCTGCGCGACGTGATGGACGACCCCGACGCGCTCGAAAGCGAGTGGGAGCGCAAGAATGCGGTCCCGGCCTTAACCGAATATTATGACGAGATCTGGGTCTACGGGCTGCCGCAGATCTGCGACCCGCTGGCGGGACTGAAGGTGCCGGCGAGCGTGCGCCGGCGCATGGTCTATACCGGCTATCTGCGCCGCGGCGCCCACGAGCCGGTGCCGTCGCCCGAGACCCAGGACATCCTCGACAGCGAATTCCTGTTGGTCACGACCGGCGGCGGCGGTGACGGCGATGCGCTGATCGATCTGGTGTTGTCGGCTTACGAGCACGATCAGGACATGCCGATTCCGGCCCTTCTCGTCTACGGGCCCTTTATGCAGCCCGAGCAGCAGGCGGCTTTCACTGCCCGCGCCGCGCGGCTCTCCAATGTCCGCGCGATTACTTTCGATGCCCGCCTCGAAGCGCTGATGGTGCGCGCTGCGGGCGTCGTCGCGATGGGCGGCTACAACACCTTTTGCGAGATCCTGTCATTCGATAAGCGTGCTTTGATCGTGCCGCGCACGGTGCCGCGGCTCGAGCAGCAGATCAGGACCGAACGCGCCGCCGCTCTTGGCCTCGTCGCGATGCTGTCGGAGGAGGAGGGGCGGGACCCGCGAGTGATGGCGGCGGCGCTGCGCCAGTTGACCCGCCAGCCTTTGCCGTCGAGCGTCATCGTTCCCGGTCTGCTCGACGGCATGAAAAGAGTCAATCAGCTCGCCGGTAAATGGCTCGGGCGCGGCCGTAGCCTGCGGGCCGCCGCCGGAGCGCGCTTGCGCGCCTGACCCATGCCGGATTCGCTCGATCCGCGCAGTGGGCGGCGCGTCGCCTTTGTTCTCAAAGGCTATCCGCGGCTGTCGGAAACCTTTATCGCGCAGGAAATCCTGGCGCTCGAACGACGCGGCCTCGATATTTTGATTGTGTCGTTACGCCGGCCGACCGACCGCGCGGTGCACCCGGTGCACCGGCAGACATCGGCAATGCGCCTCTATCTGCCCGAATATCTTTACCAGGAGCCGCGCCGGGTGTGGCGCAGCTGGCGGCGGGCGCGCCGGCAGGCCGGCTATCGCCGGGCATGGCGCATTTGGCTCGCCGATCTGCGGCGCGATCCGACCCCGAACCGCATTCGCCGCTTAGGCCAGGCGCTGGTATTGGCCGCCGAGTTGCCTGGCGATATCGGCCATCTGCACGCGCATTTTCTGCACACCCCGGCTTCGGTCGCGCGCTATGCGGCGCTGATCCGCGGGCTCGACTGGACGGTGTCGGCGCACGCCAAGGACATCTGGACCACCCCCGCCTGGGAAAAGGCGGAAAAGCTCGGCTCGGCGGTCTGGGCGGTGACCTGCACCCGCGCCGGCTATCGCGACCTTGCGGCGCTGGCGCCCAATCCGAACCGCGTCGGCCTTGTCTATCACGGGCTCGATCTCGAGCGGTTTCCACCGCCGCCGAATGGGCCGAGCCAGCGCGACGGGAGCGATCCGCAGCACCCCGTGGTGCTGTTGTCGGTCGGCCGCGCCGTCGTCAAAAAAGGCTACGACGACCTGCTCGCGGCATTGGCGCGGTTGCCGGCGAGACTTCACTGGCGCCTCGTCCATGTCGGCGGCGGTGCGCTCTCGGCGAAATTGCGGCATCGGGCTGACGAACTCGGTCTGGCGCCGCGGATCGACTGGCGCGGCGCCTTGCCCCAGCCCGAAGTGCTCGACGCTTACCGCGCCGCCGATCTCTTTGTGCTCGCCGCCAAGATCGGACCAGACGGCGACCGCGACGGTTTACCCAATGTGCTGATGGAGGCGCAGAGCCAGCGCCTCCCTTGCGTCGCGACCACGGTTTCAGGGATCCCCGAGCTGATCGAGGATGGCGCCACCGGCATCCTGGTGCCTCCCGGCGACCCGCCGGCGCTGGCCTTGGCGCTCGAAAGCCTGATCCGCGACCCGGTCCGGCGCGCCGCGCTCGGCCGCACCGGCGAGCACCGGGTGCGCACCGCCTTTGCCATGCAAAACGGCATCGACGCGCTCGCCCGGCGCTTCGGCCTGCCAGCGGGGGCGGCAACGCCCGCCGTCATACCGCAATTGATCGACGCCGGCTGAACCGCCTACCCGATGCGCGTCGCGTTTTATGCGCCGCTGAAGCCGCCCGACCATGGGGTGCCGTCGGGCGATCGGCGGATGGCGCAGCTGTTCCTCGCGGCGCTCCGCCGGGCCGGTCACGAGCCGGTCGTCGCCGCCCGCTTGCGCAGCTTCGAGGGACGCGGTGACGCCGAGCGGCAGAGCCGGCTGGAGACCATCGGCCGCAAACTCGCCAGCCGCTATCTGCGCCGTTGCCGTGCTGCGCCGCAATCGGCGCCCGAATTGTGGTTCACCTACCATATCTATCACAAGGCGCCCGATTGGCTCGGCCCGACCGTCGCCGCCGTGCTCGGCATTCCTTACGTCGTGGCCGAAGCCTCGTTTGCGCCAAAGCAGGAAAAAGGCCGCTGGGCCGCGGGGCATCGCGCCGCGGAGCAGGCGATCCGGCAGGCCGCCGCGGTCATCGGCCTCAATCCCGCCGATCGCGACGGCGTATTGCCGTTGCTGCGCTCGCCCGCGCAATGGGTTGCGATGGCGCCGTTTCTCGACGCCCGGTCGTTGCCGGTGCGCACGCAGTCCAGAATGGGCCCGCCGCGGATGATCGCCGTCGCGATGATGCGGTCCGGCGACAAGCTCGCCTCTTATCGCATTCTCGGCGCCGCGCTGGCGCGGCTTTGCGATCTCGATTGGTCGCTCGACGTGGTCGGCGACGGCGAGGCGCGATCTGCCGTCGAGGCAGCGCTGGCGCCGCTCGGTGAGCGTGTGCGGTGGTGGGGCGCGCTCGATGCCGCCGGCGTTGCCGAGCACCTCGCCGCGACCGATTTGTGCGTTTGGCCGGCGGTCAACGAGGCGTTCGGCATGGCCTTGCTCGAAGCCCAAGCGGCGGGGCTGCCGGTGGTCGCGGGTGCGACGGGTGGAGTCGGTGAAATTATGACTCCGGGGCTGACCGGGTTGCTCGTCCCGCCCGACGACGCGGCGGCCTTTGCCGCGGCGGTGCGCGAATTGCTTACCGACCGCGCCCGGCTCGACGCCTTTGGCGCAGCCGCACGGCGGCGTGTGCTTGCCCGCCACGATCTCGGCGCCGCCGCCCGGCGGCTCCACGAAATTTTCGACGGTTTGCGCCGGCGGCAAGCGGCGTGACCCCGTCGGTCCTGCTCTACGTTCAGCATCTGCTCGGGATCGGGCATGCCCGGCGCGCCATGCATCTGGCCGAGGCGATGTTGGCCGAAGGAATGCGGGTAACCGTGGTTTCGGGCGGCGAGCCGTTGCCGTCCTTTGGCATTCCGGATGTGGTCCAGCTGCCGCCGATCAAGGCGCGTGATGCCGGGTTCAAAGACCTTATCGACGAAGCCGGCGAGCCGGTGGACGACCGGCTGCGCGAGACGCGGCGCACGGCGCTGCTCGCCGCGCTTGCGGCGGCGCGACCCGACGCTGTAATGCTCGAGGCCTTCCCTTTCGGCCGGCGTGCCTTTCGCTTCGAGCTCGACCCGCTGATCGAAGCCGCGCGCCGGCGTGACCCGTCCGCTCTTGTGCTGTGTTCTCTGCGCGACATCGTTGTGATGCCGGACGATCCGCACCGGCAGCACGATATCGTGGCCCGGGTGCGCGCCGATTTCGATGCGGTGCTGGTGCATGGCGACCCGAGCCTCGTCCGGCTCGAAGAAAGCTTTCCGCCGGCGGCAGCGCTCGCCAAGCGGCTGATCTATACCGGCTATGTCGCCGCCCCCGAGCGGGTGACCGAAGTCACCGACGGGGCCGGCGAAGTCCTGGTGTCGGCCGGCGGGGGCGCGGTCGGCGGCGCGTTGCTGGCGACGGCGCTCGCAGCGCGGCGGCGGGGGTGCCTCGCCGATTTGTCGTGGCGTCTTCTCGCCGGCCCGAACCTGCCGCAAGCGGAATATGCGGCACTCGTGCAAGACCTGCCCGAACGCGTTGTTCTCGAACGCTATCGCGTCGAATTCCCGCAAATGCTGCGGCATTGCCGCCTGTCGATCAGCCAGGCCGGGTACAACACCGTCCTCGATCTCCTCGCCGCCCGCTGCCCCGCCGTGCTGGTGCCGTTTGCCGCGGCGCGCGAGACCGAGCAGACGCTGCGCGC
>DASXAM010000212.1:0-3488 GCA_036404275.1 Allostellaceae bacterium | reverse complement strand
GGCGATGCGGTGGCGCTGGTCGGCGACAACCGCAAGATGGTGGTGCTGAAGCTCGACGACATCCCGCTGATGACGCGCGGCCGCGGCGTCATCCTGCAGCGCTACAAGGCAGGCGGCCTCGCCGACGCCAAAGTGTTCCGTCTCGCCGATGGCCTCTCCTGGCGGCAGGGCGAGCGGACCCGCACCGAAACCGACCTGACGCCCTGGCGCGGCGCGCGCGGCGCCGCCGGCCGCCTCGTCCCGACGGGCTTTCCGCGGTCGAACAGGTTCGGATGAAGAGAGAGATGCGCTGCTTTGGCGTCCAGCGACCGCGACGGCGACGTCGGGTCAGGTGGCGAATTGCTCTTTGAAGACGCGCTCTTCGAGGTTGGCGTCGTGGTCGAAAAGGAGGGTGAGCCTTACGTCGCGGTTTTCACGGATTTCGACCGTGACCACGTCGCGCACCTCGGTGAAATCGGCGACTGCGCTGACCGGCCGCTTATCGGCTTCGAGCGCGTCGATCCGGACCTGCGCATCGTGACGCAAGAGGGCGCCGCGCCAGCGCCGCGGACGAAACGCGCTGATCGGCGTCAGCGCCAGGATCTCGGCGCCGAGCGGGATGATCGGACCGTGCGCCGACAGGTTATAGGCGGTGCTGCCGACCGGGGTTGCGACCAGGATGCCGTCCGCCGCAAGCTCGTCGAGGCGCACGACGCCGTCCACCGTGACGCGGAGCTTGGCCGCCTGGCGGCTCTCGCGCAGCAGCGACACCTCGTTGAAGGCGAGCGCGCGCTGTACCACCCCGTCGCGGCACGTCGCCACCATTTCGAGCGGATGCAGGACGACGGGCTGCGCTTCGGCCAGCCGCTCGAACAGCCCGTCGAGACGATAGGGGTTCATCAGAAAGCCGACCGTGCCGCGATGCATGCCGTAGATCGGCACCCGCAGCGCAAGAAACCGGTGCAAGGTTTCGAGCATAAAGCCGTCGCCGCCGAGCGAGACGATGATGTCGGCGGCCTCGGGCCGCACGCTTGGATACCGGTCGCGCAATTCTTCGAATGCCTGCTGCGCCGCCGGCGAATCGGCCGCGACGACGGCGATGCGCGGGGCGCTCACCCGCCGGTCACGCTCATATGCCGGGCGACGGCGGGACGGTTGTGGCGGCGGTCGATAATGAAATCGTGGCCCTTTGGCTTGCGCGCGATCGCCTCGCGGATGGCGGCGACGAGCGTCGCATCGCTTTCGGATTGGCGCAGCGGCGTGCGCAAATCGGCCGCGTCCTCCTGGCCCAGACACATATAGAGCGTGCCGGTGCAGGTCAGCCGGACACGGTTGCAGCTCTCGCAAAAATTGTGGGTCAGCGGCGTGATAAAGCCGAGGCGGCGCCCGGTCTCGCGCACGACCGCATAACGCGCGGGGCCGCCGGTACGGTAATCCGTCTCGTCCAACGTCCAGCGGCGAGCCAGCCGGGCGCGCACCATCGACAACGGCAAATACTGGTCGAGCCGGTTCTCGCCGCCGATATCGCCCATCGGCATGACCTCGATGAAGACGAGGTCGAAGCCTTGCTCGCCGCACCAGGCGACGAGGTCGTCGAATTCGTCCTCGTTGACCCCGCGCAACGCCACCGTGTTGATCTTGACGGCGAGCCCCGCGGCTTTCGCCGCCTTGAGCCCGTCGAGCACGATGTCGAGCCGGCCGCGGCGCGTGATCTCGGTAAATTTTGCCGGGTCGAGCGTGTCGAGCGAGACGTTGACCCGGCGCACGCCGCATTCCCGCAGCTGGCCGGCATAGCGGGCGAGCTGGCTGCCGTTGGTGGTCAGGGTCAGCTCGTCGAGCGCACCCGTGTCGATATGCCGGCCAAGCGCCCGGAAGAGGCTCATGATATTGCGCCGCACCAGCGGCTCGCCGCCGGTCAGGCGCAGCTTTTTGACACCGAGGCCGATAAAGGCGCTGCACACCCGGTCGAGCTCTTCGAGGGTCAGCAGCTCGGCCTTGGGCAGAAACTCCATCTCTTCCGCCATGCAGTAGACACAGCGGAAATCGCAGCGGTCGGTAACCGATACGCGCAGATAGGTAATGGTCCGTCCAAACGGATCGATCATGCCGTACTCGTTCGCGGCGCAGCCGTCGCTGTTAACATAGGGCGTGCGTGCGCGATTGTCGCCCCCCACGGGCAGGACGGCCATGCCGGGATGCACGCCGGCAACGACCGAACGCTGTGAATGAGGTTGGAACGGGCGGTGCGCCGGACCCGCAGCTGTCGATCATGTCGGCAGCGCTATTGCGCGGCGAGAGCGGCAGGCGCTGCGAAGCGGTGTTCCATGGCGCGCCGTGTGCGCACTGCCTCGCTGTCGGGCACCGCCACGTCAGTCCAGCGCACGATCTCGCCGGCTGCAATATCACGCACCAGCGGTAGCTTGTGCGCGAGGCCGATCGGCAATGCCCCTTCGGCGAGGCTGCGCGCGGCCGGCACGAGCTTGCCCCAGACCGTATGGCCGCCTTCGCCGTCGAGCGCCTCGCCGGCACGAAGCTCGCGCTTGGCAACGGCGACGACATCGCCGCGCCAGTCCTGGGGCTGTCCGGTCGGCTCGCCGCGCAGCGCCGCCGACAACACCGATATCCCGAGCTCGAGGCCGATCAGGTGGTAGGGTTTGTACATGGCGGCGTACCATCCCGAGGGATCGGTCTTGAGGCCATATTCCTTGAAGCAGGCGCGGGCGTAATCGTTCGACGCCTTCAGCACGACATAGACGCCCCAGCGCAAATCGCGGAACACCGGGCGCCCGTCGCGCTCCAAAGAGGAGACGACCTCGACCATGCCGTCTCGTTCGAGTGCTCCACCCGCTTCCCTGGCGCGCAAAACCTGCGGCAGGTCGTCGACGCCGCAAGCCGGGAAGCCGAGCCCGTCCTGCGGCACGCCGAGACCGGTGGCGTTGGCGGTCGCCGCCATCTCGATCGCCGATTTGGTGCCGTCGAGAAACGAGTTGAACATCTGCGGGTTCATGCCGCCCGCCTGAGTCTCGTCGGCGGTCAGGCCATAATGCGACCAGACATCGTCGGGGGTCACCGCGTGATAGGCCGGCAGGTATTTCGTCCCTTTGCCGGCGGCGACGACCTCGAAGCCGCAAGCCCGGGCCCAATCGACCAGCTCGCAGACGAGCGCCGGCTGATCGCCATAGGCGAGCGAATAGACGACACCCGCGCCCCGCGCCTCCTCGGCCAAAAGCGGCCCGGCGAGCGCATCGGCTTCGACATTGACCATGACGATATGCTTCTTCGCCGCGATCGCGGCGCGCGCATGCGCGATGCCGGCGGGCGGGCTGCCGGTCGCCTCGACCACGACCTCGACAGCCGGATCGGCGCAGGCCTCGGCGCCCGCGGCGACGAACCGGGTCCGCGCGATGCGACCCTCGTCCCAGCCGACGGTCCGGCACGCTGTGCGGGCACGCTGGGGGTCGAGATCGGCGATGACCGCGACTTCGACACCCGCCATGCCCGGCACCTGG
>DASXAM010000211.1:0-6200 GCA_036404275.1 Allostellaceae bacterium | reverse complement strand
CGTTCCGTCGCGGCGCCGGGCGCGAGGTCGGGCTCCATCTCGACACCAACTTCAACTACAAGATCGACGGCTATCTGCGCCTGGCCCGCGCGCTCGAGCCGCTCGACATGGTGTGGCTCGAAATCGACCTCTACGACCCGGCCGGGCTCCACCTGATTCGACGCTCGGCGCGCACGCCGATCGCCTCGCTCGAATCAATTTATGGGAAGCGCAACTTCCGCCCGTATTTCGAGGCTCAGGCGGTCGATTACGCGATCATCGACGTGGCTTGGAACGGCATCCTCGAATCCCTGAAGATCGCGGCGATGGCCGACGCCTACGAGATCAACGTGGCGCCGCACAATTTCAACGGCCATCTGGGCTCGCTGATGAGCGCGCATATGTGCGCCGTCGTGCCAAACTTCAAAGTCATGGAGATCGATATCGATGACGTCGTCTGGAAGGACGATGTCGTCACCCGGCCGCCGGTCATCGAAAACGGCGACCTCGTATTGCCCACGGCCCCCGGCTGGGGGACCGACGTCAACGAGGAATTCGTTCGCGCCCACCCACCGAGACGGTAGAAGCCGGCGAACAGCGGCTCACGCAATTGTCATTACGCGCGCCCTGCGCCAGCCGGCGGAGGCTGGACCGCGGGGAAACCGGCTGCTATCAACGAGGCCGCATCGGGGAAATGTGAAGTTGGGCTCGTCCGGCGGCATCCTGTTTCTGCAAGGGCTTGCGTCCTGGTTCTTCGACCGGCTCGGCCGAGCGCTGAAGGCGCGCGGTCACAATGTGCACCGGATCAATTTCAACGGTGGCGACCGCGTCTTTTGGCGCCTTGGCGGCGCCACCGATTTTCGCAGCCCCCCCGGTGAATGGCCGGGGTTCTTCGAGCAGTTTATCGCCACCAACAGGATCGGGCAGGTCGTGCTGTTTGGCGATTGCCGGCCGCCGCACCGCGCCGCGATCGACATCGCCCGCCGTCATGGGCTCCGCGTCCACGTCGTCGAGGAAGGCTATCTGCGGCCCGACTGGATCACTTTCGAGGACGGTGGCGTCAACGGCTATTCAACGTTGCCGCGCGACCCTGCTTGGTACCGTAGCCAAGCGATGCGGCTGCCGCAATGGCGCGATCCGCCGTCGGTGCCGGGCACCTTTCGCCGCCGCGCCTTCGAGGACGTGCTCTACAATTTTGCGACGATCGCGAAGACGCGCCGGTTTCCGTATTACACGACGCATCGTCCCTACCCGCCGCTCGTCGAGTACGCCGGCTGGCTACACCGTCTGGCGCTGATGCGCCGTGCGGAGCGGCGGGCGCAGGCGGAGATCGACGCACTCGCCCGCTCGTCCGAGCCGGTCTTTCTGTTTCCGCTGCAGCTCGACTGCGACTACCAGATGCGGGTGCATTCGCCCTATCACGCGGTGCTTCTGTCGATCGAGCATGTGCTTGCCTCGTTCGCCCGGCATGCGCGGCCGCCATCGCGGCTTGTCGTCAAGCTGCACCCGCTCGACAGCGGGCTCCACGATTGGACGGTGATCACCCGGCACGTCGCGGTGGCGCTCGGTGTCGCCGAGCGGCTCGTCATCCTCGATGGCGGTTCGCTCGATACGGTGCTGGCGCGCAGCTGCGCCGTCGTCACCGTCAACAGCACGCTCGGCAGCCTCGCGCTGCTGCGGGGATTGCCGGTGGTGGCGCTCGGCGACGCGATCTACGACATGCCGGGCCTGACCTTTCAGGGCGGGCTCGACGATTTCTGGACCGATGCGGTGCCGCCCGATGCGGCGCTGTTCGACGCCTTCCGCCGCGTCCTCGCCGCGCGCGTGCTGATCCCCGGCTCGTTCTTCAACGAAACTGGTTTACGGCTCGCGGTCGACGCCGCAATCGCCCGGCTCGAAGCCGCCTCTGCCCGGCCGGCTCCCCGCTACGCCGCTCGGACCGCCGCACTTCCGCTCGGCGCCGCGGCGCCGATTGTGGCCGCGACCCCGATGCATTAGCCGGCGCCCGCGCGGCATTGCGCGAGCAGGACCCGTGCACGAATTCATCCCGCCTTTCCCGGCCCGGCCAAGTCGGCCGCTCTCGGCCTGGTCGACCTTGCGCATCGCGCGGCGCAACTTTCTCGCAATTTGGGAAGACAAGTGCTTTGAGTGGGAGTTGTTTTCGACCCGCGTGCTGTCGCGATCGCTGTTTGTGTGCAACAGCCCCGATACCGTCGCCTATGCTTTTATCGATCACCACGACAGCTTCGAGCGTAAGAGCCCGCAGATGCGCCACGGGCTCGGGCCGCTGCTCGGCGACGGCCTGTTTATCAGCGACGGCGACACCTGGCGGCGGAGGCGGCGGATCATCGCGCCCATCGTGCATGTCTCGCATCTGCCGCTGTTCGCCCCGCTGATGGTCCAGGCGGCTGCCGAAACCGCCGATCGCTGGACGCGCTTGCCGCAATCCGCCGCGATCAACGCGTTGACCGAGATGGCGGGCCTGACGGCGGAGATCATCTGCCGGACGGTGTTCGGACGACGCCTCGGCGCTGCGCATGGCGGCGAGATCGTTGCCGCCTTCAGCGAATATCAGCGCCTGATCGGGCAGCTGGATTTTTTCTATTTCCTCGGCCTGCCGGATTGGCTGCCGCGATTTCATTCGCGCGCGGTCCGGCGGGCCGCCGCGCGGATCCACAAGGTGATCGACGAGATCATCGACGATTGCCGCGCGCGGTTCGCCGACGGCGAAGCCTCGATGATCCGCCTGCTGTTGGAGGCGCGCGACGAGGAGACCGGAGAAGCTCTCGACGGCGCAGCGTTACGCAACGAAGCCGCGGTGATCTTCATGGCCGGCCACGAGACCACGGCAAATTCGCTGGCCTGGACCTGGTACCTGTTGTCGCAGGCGCCGGCGGTCGAGGAACGGCTCCACGGCGAGCTGCGGCAGGTGCTCGGAAACCGGCAGCCGGCGCTCGAAGACGTTCCAAAGCTCGTCTATACGAGGGCGGTGTTCGAGGAGACGATCCGCCTCTATCCGCCGGTGCCGCTATTGGCCCGGCAGGCCGTGCGCGACGAGGCCATCCGCGGCCGACCGGTGCCGCGGGGATCGCTGGTGATGGTGGTCCCTTGGCTGCTGCATCGGCACCGCAAATATTGGAGCCGGCCGGACTATTTTATCCCGGAGCGGTTTCTGCCGGAAAACGCGGAACGGCGGGTTCGGCACGCTTACATCCCATTCAGCACCGGGCCCCGCATCTGTGCCGGCGCCGCTTTCGGCCTTACCGAGGCGGTTCTTTGCCTGGCGACCCTGGCGCAGCGCGTCCGGCTTCGCTTGGCGCCCGACGCTACCGTCGCACCGATATGCCGGCTGACCCTGCGCCCCGGCGACGGTTTGCGGATGCTCATCGAGCACCGCGGCTGACTAACCCGACCGGCTCAAAGGAGAGAGGCGAATCGCCTCGGTGACCCGGCCCCTGGCGTCGACAGCGTAGCGGATATGCGCCCACACTACCCGAGACGCAGCCAAGCCGCCCCAGATGACGCTGGCGTGGATGGCGGGCGCCGGCAACAAGGTCCAGGCAAGAACATGTTGCGACAGTCGAAATCCAATCCCGTCTTGAACGCCGAGCCGACCGCCGATTGCTCCCCGGATCTCGGTTGCGACCGACCCCAGGCCGGCGACGACCAGGATCGCCGGGAGGGCGGGCCCCGAGATGCCGGCGGCGATCAGAGACGACACGAGGACGAGACGCGCGACCAAATCGCCGGTGACGACAAAAGCCGCATACGACCACAGCCCGGGGCGATAAAGACGGATCAGCTGGTATTGCCGGCGGCCAAAGCGCCAAAGGTCACGAAACCTGCCACCGAGCGGCGAGGCCACCCGCACCGCACGGCGGGTCAAGACCCGCAGCCCGGTCCGCGCGGCGCGGTCGCCGATCGGCAGATCCTCGGTCAAGGTCCGTCCGATCGTGGCGGGGAGATCGAGGGCTTCCAGCGCGTGACGGCTCAAGGCGAGCGAGCCGCCCCAGATGATCCGCAGCTGCGGCAGCCGGGGTAATACGGCGATCGATCGATCGATCGCCGCGGCGAGGGCGGTTGCGGGCGACAGCGCCACCGGCACTTGCCAGCGATAGCCGTTGACGATGTCGGCGCGTCCGGCTGCCAGCGGTGCTACCAACGCCGCGAGCCACCAGGGCTGCGGCAGGATGTCGGCATCCAGCAGCACGACATGCGCGTCCTCGGCGTCGAGGCGCGCCAACGCGGCGAGGAGGTTCGTGCATTTTCGGCTGCGCAATTGCGACAACCCCGCCACGACGAGCTCGATATTCAGCTCGGGATAGTAGACGGCCGCCTCTGCCACCCGGCGGTAGGCCGGATCGTCCGCGGATTCGACAGCCACGATCAGCCGGCTGGGCCGGAGCGACTGAGCGGCCAGCGCCGTCAACAGCTGCTCGAGCGCCGGTAGCGGCCCGGTCGCCGGCAATACCAAGGCGACGCGCGCCGCCGGCCGCTCGGTGGGGATGCGCAGATTTGCTGCAAAGAGCAGCACCAGGGCGAGCGAGCCCACCGCGTAAAACCCGGCGACGCCGGCGGCGATCCACACGATCACGACGGCTTTTGCGCCAAGAGCAGCATTCCCGAGGGATTTGCCGATGCCGGGATGCGGAACAGCGCATTGGAGACTCGCCCGGCGACCCAACTCCAGGCAAGCGCGGCATCCCAGGTCCAATGACCGTGAAAATACCGGTCCCCGGTGAGCCTGGGAGCAAACCGGCCCATCCAGTAAATCAGGCTGTCGAACGAAAACGGCACCGCTTCGATCGCTTCCGTGGCGAGATCGAGCCGGTCGGCAAGGACCCGCAGCGCAGCCTCGTTCCACC
The DNA here is from genome assembly GCA_036404275.1 of Allostellaceae bacterium. GTDB lineage: Bacteria > Pseudomonadota > Alphaproteobacteria > ATCC43930 > CGMCC-115725 > AP-15. Next base: position 1,356 of record DASXAM010000211.1, on the reverse strand, counting down.
AGCTCAGATGATGCGGCGGGGCGTTCAGCACAAAATTCGGGATCTCGGTCAGCTGCGACTCCAGGCTCGGCACGACGATGCAGACATGCCCGCCGGGTCTGACGCATCGCGCCAAATCTCGGACAAAGCCCAGCGGATCGGCAACGTGCTCGATGACGTGCGACGCGCAGGCGAGGTCGTATTCCCCTGGATGCGATGCGGCGTGCTCGGCGACGGTCTCACGCCGGATGTCGGGCATGCCGGCGGTCGCCGCGAAAATCGGATCGAGCCCGACATAGGTCGCGTGCGGCAGGTACCGGGCGAGCGCCCCCTCGCCGCAGCCTGCGTCGAGAACCCGGTCGCCCGGCCGGGCCAGTTGCGCGATACGCTTGAATTCGACGCGAGCGAGGCGGGGAGTGTTCAATTCCCGGTGAAAATCCTTGGTGTGGTAGAGGTCGAGATAAAAGGCTTCGTCGCCTGCCAGCATCGGATCGAAAAAGGCGAGCCCGCACGGCGATTCCCACAATTCGAAGCGGTCGATCGCGCCGAGTTGCCGCTCTGTCGAAATGCCGAATACGCCGCGCCACAATGCGATGATCAGCCGTGCGCCGATTGGCTGAATGCGACGTTTGGCCGGCAGCCCGGTGATCGGACAAAGCGGTATGGCGGGTGTCGCATTCCCAATGACTTCGGCCGATGCCATCTCCCTTCGAGCTCGAAGCTCCCGCACGAAACGGCGCAATGGCCGCAGGATGGCGATGCTATCGGAAATTGCGGCTGGTGACGACGATGTCGCTAGGATCATATCCGGGCATTTTCACGGCAGGCGCCAGCGGCGGCGGTCGCGGCCTGCCATCGCCGATGCGGTCGCGCAGGGTGTTGAGACGCGGGGTCAGATCGTCGAGGCGCTCGGCGACGACATGGATCACTCCTTGCTCGCGCTGCAATTTGCCGGTGCAGCGCAGCAGGGTGGCGCCGAGGACGGCGCGGCGGAAGCGTTCGAGGACCGGCGGCCAGACAACCAGATTGGCGACCCCGGTCTCGTCCTCGACGGTGACAAAGATGACGCCGTTGGCGCTGCCGGGCCGCTGGCGGATCAGCACCAGCCCGGCAACCGACAGCCGGCGATCGACCGGCAGCCAGGCGAGGTCGGCGGCCGGGACCAGCCCCTCCCGGGCGAATTCGGCGCGCAGAAAGGCGAGGGGATGGCGTTTCAGGCTGAAGCCGAGGCTCGCATAATCCTCGACCACATGCTCGCCGAGCGGCATCTGCGGCAAAAGCGATGCGGCCCGCGCCTCGCCTTTATCCGATCCTGACGAATTCTCCTCCTCCATCCCTGGAGACGGAGAGGGTCCCGCTTTTGCTTCTATCGCCGCG
>DASXAM010000210.1:0-6704 GCA_036404275.1 Allostellaceae bacterium | reverse complement strand
GAGGCTCGCCACCAGAGTGCAGCCGAGGCTGATCAGCAACAGCGCGCCCATGCTGGCGGTGCCCGGATGCTGCGAGAGCGCGAGCGAGCCGAAGGCGGTGCCGGTGGTCAGCGCCGAAAACAGGATCGCCCGGGCCGTCGCGGAGCTCAACATCGCCGTCTGTCCGGCGCGCCAGTTCATCACGAAATAAATGTTGAACGACACCCCGACGCCGAGCAGCAGCGGCAAGGCGATGATATTGGCGTAGTTCAGCGGCAGCGGCGGCAGCGCCAGCACAGTCACGGTCATCAGCGCCGACAGCAGCAGCGGCGCCAGCACCAGCGCCACATCGAGCGCGCGGCGCAGCGCGAGCAGCAGGATCACCGCGATCGCCGCCAGTGCCGCAATGGCGGCGGTGCGAAACGAGCCGACGATCGTGGCGCTGGTGGCCTCGATGGTGACCGCCGCGCCGCCGGCGTCGGGCGCGACCCGCGTTACCTCGTTGACAAACTCGGCGAGCCCGCTGCTGGTCCGTGCTTGCGCCGTCGGCACGACCTGAACCCGTGCGCGCCCGTCGGGCAAGACCCAGTCGCGCACCAGCGACGCCGGCAGCGTCTGCAGCGTCACCGGGCGGGCGCCCAGCGCGGTGCGCAGCTGGTCGAGCCGGGTCGGCAGAAAGCGGGTCAGCACCCGGTCGGCGAGCAGCGGGACGCGATCGGGTGCTGCGGCCAGCCCGCGTAAATCGCCCGCGATCGCCGCGAGCAGCCGGTCGTTGGGCAATTTCGCCACCGCCGGCGCAATCTCCGCAACCGCCTTTTTCGCGGCGCTGCGGATCTCGTCGGCGCCGGGCGGCGGGCCCGGCTTATGCGGTGCAAAGGTCGGTCCCAAGAGCAGCGCCGCGTCGGAAATCTGGGACAGCTTGGCCGGCTGGTCCTTTGGCACAAAGCTGTTGATCGACAGCACTTCCGAGACCAGCGGCAGAGCCGCTAGCCGCTCCGACAACGCCTGGGCGGCGCCGGCCGACCCGGTCAGGATGTCGATCGTGAACGGGTTCGTCACCGGTGAATCGATCAGGTCGTGCAAGGTCTGCATCGCCTCGGTATTGGGATTTTTCGTGTGCAGCGGGTCGGCGTCGAATTCGAGCCGCGGCAGCAGCGCCGCACCGAGCACCGCCAACGCCGCGAACAGGAGCAGCAGCAGCCGGCGTCGGCGGCCGACCAAAAGATCGAGCGGCACCGCCCAGCGAAAGCCGATCTCGGCCTTTTCGCCGCCGGGCCGCAGCAGGCCGATTGCGGCCGGCAAAAACGTCATGGTGCAGGCAAAGGCGATCAGCATGCCGATCCCGGCGATCAGCCCGAGCTCGGCGACGCCGCGAAAATCGGTCGGCACAAACGACAAAAACCCCGCCGCCGTCGCCGCCGCCGCGACCAGGATCTGGCCGCCGACCCGCCGCCCGGTCTCGGCCATCGCAGCGCCCGGATCGGCGCGGACATGGCGCATCTCGCGATAGCGCACGCAAAACTGGATCGCGAAATCGACGGCGATGCCGACAAACAGGATGCCGAAACCGATCGAGACCAGATTCAAGGTGCCGACCGCGATGGCCGCAAACCCCAGGGTCAGCATCAGTCCAAGCCCCAAGGTCGCCAGGATCGGCAGGATCAGCCGCCACGAGCGCACCGCCAGAAACAGCCACAGGGTGATCAGCAGGACGCTGCCGACCAGCCCTGCGACCGCACCTTGGGCAACGGTGGCGAATTCCTCGTCGGCGAGCGCCACATTGCCGGTGACGCGCACGCGTGCATCGCCCGATTTGACAAATTCGAGCTGCGCCGCGGCGGTGCGCAGCGCATGTGTGGCGGCACCGCCGGGTTGCAGGGCGGCGGGGTTCAGCCGCGGCTGCGCCAGGACGAATTTGTAGGGACCAGCAAGGTCGGCGAGCTTGCCGCCGATCAGCCGGGTCCAGGACAAAGGCTGCGGGTTTCCGGCGAGCACTCGGGCCATCGCCCGGTGAAACCCGGCGAGCGCGGTGCGGTAGGGAGCAAGGTCGACCCCGCCCTCGGTCACCCCTTTGCCGAGCAGCGAGAGCGCGCCAAAGAGGCCGCGCGCGCTCGGATCCTGCGCCAGCTTGCCGAGAAAGGGCTGGGCCGCGATGGTCCGGTCGAGCAGGTCTTCGAGCTGCTTCGGGTCGAGAAACAGCAGCCCCTCTTGCGATAGAAACGGCGAGGCGTCGGGTCGGCTGACCCTCAGAAAATGCTGGTGGTCGGCGCTCAGCGCCTGGGCGAGCGCGGCGGCGGTCGCGTCCGCTTCCTCCGGTTCCCGGGCGTCGATGACCGCCACCAGCAGATCGGTAAATTGCGGAAACTCGGCCTTGAATTTGAGCGCGTGCTGGCGCCAAGCGAGGCTCGCCGCGAACATCTCGTCGGTATCGGTATTGATCCCGAGATGGCCGGCCGCGTACCAGCCGGCGAGGCCGGCCAGCGCCGCCCCCGCCAGCACGACCGGCAACGCGTTGCGGCGGCAGTAATCGACCAGGCCGACGAGCAGGCGAATCAAAGCTGTCATTAACCTGACTGGGGATCGATCTCGATGCTAGGCGGCGCCCGGGCTTCGGCCGTTCGCTGCCCGTTGCGACGGCCGGCGGAGGCGGCAATACCCGGTCTACGACCCGAACGCCATTGCAAACCGCGTCTCCCATCGCTGGGCCGCCTCAGGCCGTCCGGTCGGGCGCCGATCCCGCATCGGCTTGCCGCAGCCAAAACCTACGTCGGTGGAATAAACTGGCGCGCGCGGCGTCGTAACACGGTTGACACAATTTTATCCCATCTCGGCCCGGCGGCCCGGGCTCCGAGACCAGCGCAGGGCGTGGCCCAAATGACTGGAAACACAGTGACTTTGGTCGTCGAAGAGCGTGGCCGCACCGTCACGCTCTCGCTGCCTCCCGCCGACACGGAGCGGTGGTCGCCGCGGCGCAAAGCCGCGGTCGTCGCGGCGATGCGCACCGGCATCATCAGCCGCGGCGAGGCCTGTGCCCGCTACCGGCTGTCGCCGGAGGAGCTGTCGGCCTGGGAAACGGCGCTCGATGAAAACGGCATTCCCGGCCTGCGCACGACACGACAGCAGATTTATCGGGTGACCGCCGCCCTCGCCAAGGCGCGGCGGGCGCGCATGGCGGTCATCGTCAACGAGCGGCCGAACACCGGAAGTCAAGCCGAGCCGTCGAAGAGCGGGCCCGCGCTCGCCGCCACCGGGTAGACCAGCCGCCCATCGGAAGATCGGCGCATGCCGGGTGTCGGCGTCGCCGGGTCGATCTTGCCCGGTCCCATGATGTGCGCGACCGGGATCCCGCGGGTCAGCAGGTAATCGCTGATGATGCGGCGGTGGCAGCGCCACCAGACCGCCTCGGCGCACATGATTGCGCAGCAATGATTTCGGGAGAGGTCGATGAGGGTGTCGAGACCCGCGCCAAACGCGGCGCCTTGCGCGTAATCCGCATAATTGCGAAAGCTCTGGTTGCGCCACATCGTGTTCTCGGACTGGGCGCTATCCTTGCGGCGGCCGCGCAACCCGCCCAGCGCCGGCAGATGACAATAGGAAATCCCGATGGCGGCCAGCGCCGCCGACAGCGTCTCGGCGTTGAATTGCGGATTGGTCCGCGAGCGCGGCACCGAGCGCACATCGACGAGCAGATCCACCGAAACCTGTCGCAGCAGGCTGCCGAGCTCGGCGACGCTGCGCGTCGAGTGACCGATCGTGTAAATCATCGCCGGCCTCGCTTCGTCCCCAGAGTGCAGTCTGGAAGCCATTGCAATTACTTGCCTTTGCCGGTCGGATTGCAAATCGCTCGATTAACGGCATGATCCTCCGCCAGGGAGGACGCTACGATGGACCAGCGCTCGATCGAAAAACACTTTCGCCGATGGCACCGGCGCGACAAGCCCGCGCCTAGCCCGCCGGGCGGCGAACCGGACCCGCAGATCCGACGGCACAATCCGACGACCGAAGGCGGTCTCTCGATAGCCGACCAGCTGCGCAAAGAATGGGACCCGCGAAGGGGCGGGCTGCCGGTTTTCTTCCGCGGCGAGGTCTAGTCGCTGCACCGCTGGAGAAGTCCGTCGCGGTCACGGTGACGCGAACCCGCGGCGTCGGCTGGGGCGCGATCGTGCCGGCACCCGTGGAAAGTCGATCTCGGATCAGCCGGATTTTTGCCCGCCTTCGCCCTCGGATTCGTGCTCACCACCTTTGAACTCGATCGGTTCGCCTGCTTCCGGCATAGCGTCCGCGGCGAGCCGTTCGAGCGCTTCGCCGGCGGCGCCGTAGGGCAGCCACGCCTCCCGTCGGGTGAGGCCGAGGCGGTGGTAGAAGCCGCGCGCCGGGTTCCAGTCGAGGACGTTGAAATGGAGCGCCGGCATGCCACGCTCGAGCGCGATCCGGGCGAGCCGAGCGAGCAATGCGCGGCCGACCCCTTTGCCGCGCGCGGCCTCGCGGACGAACAAATCTTCGAGAAAGATCCCCGGCCGCCCGCGCCAGGTCGAAAAATCGGGCAGAAACAGCGCAAACCCGACCGGCGCATCGCCGATCGATGCGATCAGCGCCTCGAAATGCGGGTGCTGCCCGAAGCCCCAGCGGCGAAAATCGTCTTCGGTCGCGACCACCGCATCGGGCGCTTTCTCGTAAGCCGCGAGCTCGCGCACGAATTCGAGGATCAGCGGGCAATCCCCGGCGGTGGCAAGGCGGATCGTGATGCCGCTCATCGCTCGCGCCAATCGCGCACGGCGCTGCCGGGCGGGCCGAAATCGCGCGGCAAAAGCCCGGCATGAAACCAGCCGACAAAGGCGTAGATGCCGTATACCGGAAGCCTCAGCCGCTCGCGCAGCGTGCCGGCGTAAGGCGTTATGCTAGAGAGCATGATCCGATTAGATCTAATCGCCTCTGCTCCTTTTCGTCGTTCCCGCGAAAGCGCTCCGTCGCGCGTCTCCTGTTCATGCCAGGGGCAGGCTCTGGACCCCCGCTTTCGCGGGGGTGACGAAGAAAATGCGGGGGTGACGAGAACAAATGATCACACTTGAAAGGACCATGCTCTCTGGTGCCTTCGAGCACGATGGCACCGATGTCGCGATGGACGGCGACGAGCCGCTTCTCGTTGCCGAGCAGCACATGGGTGCCGCCGCCTTCGGTGCCCTCCACGGGGTCGCCGGATCGGCGCCGGCCGCGATCAGAGGCTCGGCGTTCAAATCGGCAGCGCTGACGGTCAAGACGCCGGCCCGCTTGCCCGGCGGCAGCACCCGCGCAACATATCGCCCGGAATCCGCGGAAACCGCGCCTCCAGCAGCAAAATGCCGAGCCGCACGCCATAGACCGGCTTGCCGCCCCAGGCGATCCGGGCGCTCATCCCGAACCGCTCGTCATCCTCGCCCCCGAGATCGCGTTCATCGCCAATTCCCATCGCGGCCCCGCTGCGCTAGGTTAGCCCGTCCCACAGAGCTGCGACAACGGCCGGTCCGGCCAGCGCAGGGATGCGACACCCAAGGGAGCGCTTATGCCGAAATACTGCCTGATCGAATCGCGCGACCCGTTCGATTCGAACGATACGAGCTTTTGCCAGGGTCTGGCGCGGCAGCTCGCCGCCGCCAAGCACGACGTCACCTTGTTCCTCGTTCAAAACGGCGTGTTGCCGGCGCGGGCCGGCGCCAAATCCGGCGATCTTGCGAGCCTCGCCGGGGCCGGGGTCAAGGTGCTCGCCGACAGCTTTTCGCTGCGCGAGCGCGGCATCGACGAAAAGCGGCTGGCGAGCGGGGTGGCGGCCGCCCCCCTCGATGTCGTGCTCGACGCCCTCGCCGAGGGCGCCAAGGTCATCTGGCACTGAAGGAGGAGAACATGGCCGACAAAAAGACCGTCACCATCGCGATCATGGACGCGCCTTATGAAAGCGCGCGCTCGACGACCGCGCTGCGGCTGATCGACCTCGCCGCCAAGCGCGGCTGGAACGTCAACGTCTTTGCCTATGAGGGCGCCGTATTGCAGCCTTTTGTCGCGCAAAAGGCGCACCCGAACGCGGTGCATGGCCGCTCGGTCGAGGAAGAGAACCACTTCCTGCCAAAGGACGCGGTCGCGGCGTTGCTCCGCGAAGCCGCCGACCATGGCGGCAAGATCGATTGGGTCAATTGCGGGCTTTGCGTCGACGAGCGCGGCGCCAACGACGCGGTCCCCGGCGTGCGCCGCGGCGCCCCGGCCGATTTCTGGAAAATGGCCGAGGAATCGGACAATACGCTCGTCATCGCGACGCGCTGAGGGACAGAGCCATGAAGACCTTGAGCATTATCGAAAGCGCCTATCGCGCGACGATCGAGGAGCAGGACGACACGATCGTGTGGCTGCATGGTGCCATGCGCGGCGCCGGCGCCGAGCTGGCGCTGCTGCTGCGCGGCAATACCGTCAACTACCTGGTCAAGGGCCAGGACGCCGGCGGCCTCGCTTTTGGCAGCTGGCGCCAAACCCAGCCGCCGCGTGTCGCCGACGACCTCGAAGGGCTCGCCGGCAAGGGGGTCGAGATCTTCTATGTCGCCGAGGATCTGGCCGAGCGTGGCATCGGGCAGGGCGAGCTGATCGGCGCCGCCAAGCCGGTCGCCCGCAATGCGGTCGCCGACCTCGTCGGCCGTCATGACCGCGTCTGGTACTGGTAACGGTCCTGACCTCGGATCGGAGAGAGCGATGGCCGACGAGAC
>DASXAM010000209.1:0-14725 GCA_036404275.1 Allostellaceae bacterium | reverse complement strand
GGTCGGCGTGCCGTAGAAGGCATTCTCGCCAAAGATGCCGAGCGATACCTCGTCGGTGATGGTCTTGCCGATCAATGTGGCGCCGGCGTCGAGCAAGCGCTCGACCGCCCAGGCATGGCGCGTCGGCGTCTGGTTCCAGCGTGCCCAATCAGGGTTGCCGCCGCCGGTCGGATGGCCGGCGACATCAAACAAATCCTTGGCGGCGAAGGTCAGCCCGGAGAGCGGCCCCCCTGCCCTGCCCTCGATATGCACGCGCGGGCCGGGAACAAACGCATTGAAATCGTCTGACATGAAAGCCTCGAAGCAGCGGGACCGACCGAGTTTAGCGCCGGTTGGCTGAAAAGAGGCGGAGGTCATGCAAATGCGCGACGCGCTCGACATCGAGCCCGGCACCTTTGCTACCGACGACCCGAGAAGGCTCGGGCCGAAAAGAGCACCCGGCGCAAATCGGCGCTCGACCGGGTCGGCAATATCGATGCTGAGGTTTTCAGTCGGCGGCGTCGCCGAGCGCGCGCAGCGCCGGCATCGGCGCGCGCTCCGGGCGCGAGGCCGCCCAATAGCCGGTCGCCATAAAGAGCGCGCCGGCGACCGCGTTTCCGGCCGTCACCCACACCATGTTGTGCACAAAGCCGCCCCAGCTGACCGCGTCCGGGTGCGGCGAAAAGAGCGCGATCAGAAACAAGGTCATGTTGGCGATCGAATGCTCGTAGCCGCTGCCGATAAACCCGAAGAGGCACCAGAAGATCGCGATGCACTTTGCCGCGTCGCTCTGCATCCGCGCCGCCATCCACAGCGACAGGCAGACGAGCCAGTTGCACAGCACCGCCCGCGCAAACAGCGACAGGTCGGGTGCCGTCATCTTGGCCGCGGCGACTTTCATGATGAAATCGCTTTTGGCGTGGAGCACCGCCCCGCCGCCGCCGGCGACAAAAAGGCCGGCGAGCACCACGCATCCGGCAAGGTTGCCGAGCCAGGCGACCGCCCAGCACGCGCCGAGCTCCTTCAGGCTCACCCGGCGGCGCAGCACGCCGAGCGGCATCAGCATGGTGTGGCCGGTAAAGAGGTCCGAGCCGGCGAACACCACGAGGGTGAGCGCGATGCCGAACGAAGCGCCCATGATCAGCGACCGATACGCCGCATCCACGTCCGAGCCGATGCTGAAGATCAGGATGATGCCGAGCCCGACATAGGCGCCGGCCATCATCGCGCTGATCCAGAAGCCCAACGGCGAACGTTTCAGAAAAGCGCTCTTGCCGGCCGCGGCGACGGCCAGTTGATCGACGGTTTCGAGATACATCGCATCACCTCCGATCGATACTCCAGCGCAAGAAGCATGCCACCGGCATGTCGCCGCGATGCTGCGCCGCGTTAGCGCTTGATAGAACCATCATTTGCTCAAAAATCGCCCATCGTGCTGCAATGCAGCATGAGATTGAGGCAAGCGGCGCATACGAAGCGCCCGCGCTCCGCGGCGATCGGCTCGCGGCCTTCTGGCATCGAAATTGCGTGGCCCCTGGCGTAAGGAGCGCAGAGCAACGGGTGATGGCGGAAGCAGGTCTGAGCGAGGAGCAGAAACGCTATCTCGAAGGCTTTATGAGCGGCATCGCGGCAAAGCGCGCGGCACCGCAGGGACCGCCGGCCGCTGCGGCCGAGATTGCCGCGTCCGATATCCATCGCCAGGCGCAGGACCGCTTTCTCGCCCAGGGCAAGTCGTTGACGCCGGAGGAGACGGCCAAGCGGCAAGGCCATCCGCTCGACATCTGGGACGAGCTCGTCGCCAACAGCGCCGCCGGCCGGTTTCCCAACGGGCTCGATGTTTTCCGCCACAAGTTCTTTGGCCTCTTCTACACCGCACCGGCGCAGGATTCGTTTATGTGCCGGCTGCGTATGCCAAACGGCAGCCTCGACGCATATCAGCTGCACGGCATTGCCGACATCGCCGAGCGGTATGGCGGCGGCTACGCCGATGTCACGACGCGCGCCAATCTGCAGATCCGCGAGATCGCCGCCGGCAATGCGGTTGCGGTGCTGATGGCGCTGCAGGATTTGGGGCTGACCTCGCGCGGGTCCGGCGCCGACAATATCCGCAACATCACCGGCAGCCCGACAGCCGGCATCGACCCGCAGGAGCTGATCGATACGCGCCCGCTCGCCCGCCTGCTGCATCACCACGTCCTGAACCACCGCGAGCTCTACGGGCTGCCCCGCAAATTCAACATCGCCTTTGACGGCGGCGGCAGGGTCGGCGTGCTCGAAGACACCAACGACATCGGCTTTGCCGCGGTCGCGGCCGTGGACGGCGCCGGCATCCCGCCTGGCGTCTATTTCCGCATGCAGCTCGGCGGGGTTACCGGCCACGGCGATTTCGCCGCCGATGCCGGGGTGATGCTGGCACCCGAGCAATGCGTGCCGATGGCGGCAGCCGTCCTGCGGGTGTTTATCGCCCATGGCGACCGTACCGACCGGAAACGCGCCCGCCTCAAATATTTGCTCGCCGACTGGGGCCTCGAACGGTTCATGGCGGCGGTCGCCGAGGAAATCCCGTTCCGCCCGCTCGTGGCACCACTGTCCGCCTGCAAGCCGCGCAGGCCGGTGGCGAAGCACGGCCATATCGGCGTCCATCCGCAACAGCAGCCCGGGTTTTTTTATATCGGGATCGTGCTGCCGGTCGGCCGGCTCACCGCACCTCAGCTGCGCGGGCTCGCCGATGCCGCGCGCGAGCTGGGCAGCGGCGAGATCCGGTTGACGGTGTGGCAGAACCTCGTTCTCTGCGACATTCCGGACGACCGTTTGGCCGAGGCCGAGGCGCGGATCGCCGCACTCGGTCTCGCCACCACGGCCAGCGGCATTCGCGGCGGGCTCGTCGCCTGCACCGGGAACACCGGCTGCAAATTCGCCGCGACCGACACCAAGGGCCAGGCGCTGGCAATCGCCCGATACCTCGAAAGCCGGGTGCCGCTCGATCAGCCGATCAACATCCACCTGACCGGCTGCCCGAATTCCTGCGCGCAGCACTATGTCGGCGATATCGGGCTCCTCGGCATCCGCGTCGGCGACGATATGGTCGAGGGCTATACGATCTGCGTCGGCGGCGGTGCCGGCAGCGAGCGGTCGCTCGCCCGCGAAATCCGACCGAACGTGCCGATGGCCGAAATACCGCAGCGGCTCGAGCGGATGCTGCGCGCCTATCTGGCGCAGCGCCGCGACCCGGCCGAGTCGTTTCACGAATTCACCGGGCGCTGCACCGTCGCCGAGCTGCAGCGGTTTTGCGATTGAGCGCCGAGGCCGATGTCGTATCTCGCACCCGTCCTCCCGGCGAACGCGCCATTTGCCGCAAGCGAGCGCGCCTGGCTCGATGGCTGGCTCGCCGCTTATTTCGGGTCGGAGGCGGTCGGGCAGCCGCCCACCACGGCGGCCGCTCCTGAGCCCGATCCGGTCGAGGACTTCCCTTGGCACGACATGACCCTGCCGATCGAGGAGCGGGCTCGCCTCGCCGAGGGCCGGCCGCTCGCCGACCGGCTGATGGCGGCGATGGCCCAGCAGGATTGCGGGCAATGCGGCTATCTGTGCCGGAGCTATGCCGAGGCGATTTCAGCCGGCGCCGAAAAGAGCCTCCGCCGCTGCATTCCGGGCGGCAAGGCAACCGCGCGGCTGCTGAAGGAGCTGATGGAGGACGCGCCCGCGGCGGCGCCGGCCGTGGCAAGCGCGCAGGCCCCGGTGCCGGTGGCTCACACCATCTCCTCGTCTTCGCCGATGGCGGCGCGGCTCGAAAATGTGGCGCGGCTCAACGGCGCCGGGTCGGACAAGGACACCCACCATGTCGTCTTCGATGTCGCCGCGACCGGGCTTTCCTACGAGGTCGGCGACAGTCTCGGCGTCCATGCGGAAAATTGTCCGGAGACCGTCTCCGCCATCCTCGACCTGCTAAAGGCGCGCGGCGAGGACGACTATGACTGTCCCGACGGCACGCGACGCTCGTTGCGGGAGGCGCTGAGCGTGGTGTGCGATATCGGGCGCCCCTCCGACGCGGCAATCGAGGTGCTGGCCTCGCGTGCCCCCGAAGCTGGCGAGTCGAGCCGCCTCCAGGCATTGGCCGAGGGCTATCCCGGCGCCGAGCCCGAAGGCGCCGATCTGCTCGACCTCCTGATCGCTTTTCCCTCGGCGCGTCCGCCGGTTCAGGAATTGCTGTCGGCCCTCGACCCGTTGCAGCCGCGGCTCTATTCGATCGCCTCTTCGCCAAAAGAGGTCGGCAGTGCCGCGCATCTGACCGTGTCGGCGGTGCGCTGGCAAAAGCGCGGCCGCCTGCGCAAGGGGATCGCTTCGGTGTTTCTCGCCGAACGCGCGATGCCGGGTGCAATGGTCTCCGTCTTTGTGCAGTCGGCGCGCGATTTCCGTCTGCCGGCCGACGGCACCCTGCCGATCGTCATGATCGGACCCGGCACCGGGGTCGCGCCGTTTCGTGCCTTTTTGCAGGAGCGGCGGGCGCTCGGCGTCAAGGGACGCAACTGGCTCTTCTTTGGCGACCGGCACCGCAGCTCGGATTTTCTTTACGGCGAGGAATTGGCCGCGTTCCACCGCGACGGGCTCTTGACCCGCCTCGACACCGCCTTTTCCCGCGACCAGCCGGAGCGGGTCTATGTCCAGCAGCGCATGCGCGAGCATGCCGCCGAGCTGTGGCGCTGGCTCGAGGAAGGTGCGTGCGTCTTTGTCTGCGGCGCCGCGGCGATGGCCAAGGATGTCGATGCCGCGCTCGCCGCGATCATCGCACGGCAAGGTGGGATGGGCGCCGCAGCGGCAAAATCCTACCTGGCCGATCTCGCCCGCGCGCGGCGCTATCTGCGCGACGTCTACTGACCTTTATTGGCGGCGCGGATCTCCGCGGCGCGGCGGGCGAGCAGCCGCGTCACCCAATCGCGCCGCCGGGCCAAGGAGCCGCGCCGGGCGGTGCGTTGGCGCTCGATGCCAAAACCGGGGAGCGCCGGCGCAGCAGGAATTCGCGGCCGGCTTTGACCATGGGCCGGCCGTCATAGGCGATGATGTCGGCGGTGGCGTAGGTCTCGCTCCACAATTCGGGCAAATACGAGCCGGTGCCGATCACGTCGATCGGCGCATTGGCGGCGGCCATGATTCGGCATTTGGCCGGGCCAAAGCCGGAGCTGGCGACGATCTTGACCGCGGGAAAGCCGGCCTCGTCGAGCGCCTGGCGCAACAACCAGATCGCCGCTGCCGACACGCCGGTGCCGACCAGGTAGCGCAGTTCCTCCTCGGTGCGATAGCCGCGGATCGATTGCGGCGCATGGCGCTCCAGCACCTCGTAGGAGCGCGCCGGGTCGAGCCCTTCGCAATAGCGGCCGCCGGGGGTGTCGATACGCAATGACAACAGCCCGGCGCCGGCGAGGTCGGAGAAGCGCCGCGCCACCGCCAGCGCGTCGCTGATCTCCTGGCCGAAATAATCGATCAGCACGGTCATCGGCTCGTCGGAGAAGACCTCGCGGTACATTTCGGCGGCGCGCACGGTCGAGCCGGCATAGCCGATCAGCGCATGCGGCATCGTGCCAAGCCCCTTCGCCGTCCCGAAAAACCGCGCGGTGGCGTCGGCGGCGCAGCCGACAAAGCCCACGGCCCCGGTTTCGCGCCGCGCCGCCGCACCGCCGACCGCGGCCGCATAAGCCATCATCTCCGCCATCTCCGCCCCGGCGCAATGCCGCGCATCCATCGCCAGAAACGCGACCTTGGGCAATTCGGAGCACATCGCATAGGCGTTGACGGCGGCAACGCAGCTCGGCCCCAGCCGCTGCAATAGCAGGGTTTCGAGATCGACCAGGTGATAGAGCGGGCCGGTCACATACATCAGCGGCTCGCCGGCGCCGACGAGTGCACCTTCGGGATGGTCGAGCTCGATCTCGAACGTCGCGCCGCGCGCGGCGGCGGCGGCTTCGAGGAACTCGATCGCGAGCCGCGGCGTCGAGATGACCGGGCGGCGCAAAAAGACGGCATAGGTCGCCAGGCGATCGCCGAAGCGGCCGACGATCGCCTTCGACTTCAAAAAATAGCTGTCCGTCTGCGCCGCCAGCGTCGGCGGCAAGGCACCCGCCAAGACCGCCTCACGCGACCGCAGCGAGCCGGCTCGCACCTAGCCGGCCATTCCCGCGCCGCGCGGTCTTTAGCGCGTCAGCGAGCTCAAAGGCCAGCTCCAATGCCTGGGTTGCATTGAGCCGCGGGTCGCAATGCGTCAGATAGCGCTCGGAGAGGCCGGCCTCGCTGATCTTTTGGCTGCCGCCGGTGCATTCGGTGACGTTCTGCCCGGTCAATTCGAAATGGACCCCGCCAGCGTAGCTCCCTTCGGCGGCGTGGATGGCAAAGGCGGCGTGCACTTCGTCGAGGATGCGCTCGAACGGACGCGTCTTGTAGCCGTTCGACGAGGTAACCGTGTTGCCATGCATCGGGTCGCAGCACCACACCACCTCGCGCCCCTCACGCCGCACCGCGCGGATCAGACGCGGGAGCTTGTCTTCGACTTTGTCGGCACCCATGCGGGTGATCAGGGTCAGCCGTCCCGGCTTGTTCTCGGGGTTGAACATCTCGATCAGCCGGAGGACGTCATCGGGCTCGGTCGTCGGACCGCATTTCATGCCGATCGGGTTCTTGATGCCGCGCAGAAACTCGACATGCGCGCCGTCGAGCTGCTTGGTGCGGTCGCCGAGCCAGACCAGATGCGCCGAGCAGTCGTACCAGTCGCCGGTGGTCGAATCGACACGGGTCAGCGCCTCCTCGTAAGACAGAAACAGCGCCTCGTGCGAGGTATAGAATTCCGTCTCGCGGATCTGTGGCGTCGTCTCGGAATCGAGCCCGCAGGCGGCCATGAAATCGAGCGTCTCGGTCAAGCGGTCGGCGACCTCGCTATAGCGTTCTCCCTGCGGACTATCGGCGACGAAATCCTGGTTCCACGCGTGCACTCGATGCAGGTCGGCGTAGCCGCCCTGGGCGAAGGCGCGCAACAGGTTGAGCGTCGCGGCCGACTGGCTGTAAGCCTGGATCATGCGCTGCGGGTCGGGCTCGCGCGCCGCCGCATCGAAATCGAGACTGTTGATGATGTCGCCGCGATAGGAAGGAAGGGTGAGGCCATCGCGGGTTTCGGTTTCGGATGAGCGCGGCTTGGCGAACTGGCCGGCAAGCCGGCCCAGTTTGACCACCGGGCAGCCGGCGCCGAAGGTCAGCACCACCGCCATTTGCAGCAGCACCTTGAACATGTCGCGGATGTTGTTCGGGTGGAACTCGGCAAAGCTTTCGGCGCAGTCGCCGCCTTGCAGCAAAAACGCCTTGCCCGACGCCACCGCGGCGAGCCGCTCTTCGAGCCGCCGCGCCTCGCCGGCAAAGACGAGCGGCGGGAAGCGGTGCAGGGTTTCCTCGACGCGGCCCAAAGCCGCGTTGTCGGAATAGCCCGGCACCTGCCGGATCGGCAGGCCGCGCCAGCTCGCCGGTGACCAATTTTCACTCATCTCACAACACCTCCTGGTGATTGGAGGCCGCTCCACCTCGGCGTCGTCCGGGTCGGTTGGAGCCCCGAAACACAAAAGCCGCCTCGGAGGGGCGGCTTCGGGGTAGACGCGCAAGCGCGATCCTAGGCCGCCATCCTATACAGGCGGTACCAAAATCGCGCGGAGAAACGGGCGCTGGCCGTGACCATGACAGACACGCTAGCCGTGCAATGGCGCCAATGCAAGAAGTTTCTACGAGGCCCGAGGATGCCGGGTGCGCTCTCTTTCGACCACAAACGGCCGAATTTCGCGGACAAACTCTTCCTCCGTCATCCGATGCTCGACCAGCGCAATGATCGCCTCAGCCCAGCGAACCGAGTCGTCGATCGCTAAATCGTACCCATTCACGAGTAAAAATTGTGCCATCGTCACAAAGCAAGCACGCTTGTTTCCTTGCGCGAACGCATGAGCTTACGCAATTCCCGACAGCAGTCGCACCGCCAGCATAACAATGTCTTTTTCGCCATAGGCGAACGCGTTCTTTGGTCGCGCCAAAGCGCTTTCGAGAAGCCCGCGATCACGAAGAACGTGCGGCTCTCCGGTTATCTCAACAACCGCTCGATTGATCTCCACGACTGTCTGGATTGACAGCCATCGCGGCTCATTTGGCAAGTTTGGCCAGGATCTTTGGAAAACGAGAAACGATTTGTCGAGTCAACTCCTGATGGTCGATTTCCCCCGGCACCGGGCGAGCTGTCTGCATTTCGTCGGCATAACGGGCTGCGGTGCTGATGGCCTCCTCGAGCAGGTCATGCATTTCCGGGTCGTCGAGCCGCGATGTGTCCGTCAAATATCGCCGCAGGCCCAGGACGCGCGGGATCAATGTTTTGGCTGCGGCTTCCTCATCCTCGAGCAGTGCGGCGGCGGCGTGATTTTCGCCAGCGCTTTCGACCCGACCATTCGCGGGTCGGGTGGCGCGCTTTTTTTCGCTTTCACCCAATCGCTGCAATTGCTCCAATAGACGTCGGATTTGGGCGCGCAATCGGCCCCGCTCCGCCCAATCTGCGGCTGGGCCAAATGCCTCGATCGAGGCTGCGAGCCCGTCGATTTCCTGCTGTAAGCCTACAATATCGATCATGATTCTGACCTGCATCTGAATAAGGAAAATGATCCCGCCATTGTTGAATCGCAAGCTGTCGGGCGCCCGCTCGGAAAACGCCTGCGTGGGACCTGCCGCGCAACACCAATCTCAACGGGGCGGACTCGAGCCGCCACCGCGGCACAGAATTTCGAGGCATTTCAGCAGCGCCTCGATATTGAAGCCGGACTTCTGCAGCCGCTCGACGAGCGCGGAATCGATCACGCGGCTGGCGATGACACAGCGCAACAGGTCGCACCAGATGGCGGTTCCGCCCCCGGTCTGCGGCGGATTGTCGGCGCCGGGATAGACGGCGGCGCTCAGCGTCTGCTCGCGCTGAAACGGGGTGCCGTCGAAGGTGCTGCCGGCGGCGCGGACGCGCATCGTGTACAGACCGGAGATGTCGGCGGTGAACTGGCCGGAAAACCGGCCGGGATCGGTCTCGCCCAGCTGCAGGACAAACGCGCTGCGGTCGGGACGGGTGATCTCCGCCCAGCAAAAGGCGCGGTGGTCGACCGGCACATCGTATTCCGTCAAGGTCGCGCTGACGGCGACGCTAGCTCCCGGATCGAACCCGCTCTGCGTCGCGCGCGCCCGGAAGTTCAGGTTCGAATAAGAGTGAACCACGACATCATAAGGCAGGCCGCCGGCTGCCGCGGCGGCGGCGCCGGCGACGAAATCGCGCTGGTCCGAGATGCCCGGCTGGCGCCCGCCGATGCGCAGCAGCACCTGCCATTGGCCGGCGCGCGTGCCGGCGGTGTTGGCCGGATCGGCCGGCAGCGACAGGCGGTAATAGGCCATGCCGCCGGCCTGCACATATTGGACATTGGTGAGCGCGGCCGCCGAGGCCGGGGACAGAATCTCGCCGCTCGGGCTTTCCAGCTCGAAATCGATCAGCCACGGGCTGGCCGTCAGCAGGAACACGTCGAGGCCGTATTCGGTCTCCGCCACCTGAAACGGGATGCGATGCACCGCACCCCGCGTCAGCACGCCATGCGGGTCGAGCACGATCTCGGCATTGCTGACACCCGCGAGGACCTGCAGGAAATACTTGTTGAGCCGTGCCGACTGGTCGGGGGTGAGCGTGCCGGTGATCAGGAGATAGCCGTTATGCCCCTGGGTCAGGGTTGCGAGCGCCGCGGTGCTGATGTTTTCGGGCTGACCGAGCCCGATCGCGAAGGTGTTGGCGGTAATGCTGCCGCCGACCGCAGCGAGCAGCGGCGCCGTGTTTTCCTCGCCGTCGGTCAGCACCAGCATCGCGGTCACGTCGTAATGCGGCGTGCCGAGCGCTTGCGCCGCGTCGAGTGCCGCCTTGCCGGCAACGACCCCGGCGCCGATCGAGGTATTGCCGGCGGGATCGAGCTCCGGCCCCGAGATATGCCCGAGCGCGGCAATGCGCCCGGCGCCGAGCACCGGCACCCCGACATTGGTGACCGGCATCAAGGTCTGCGCCGTATCGTCGAAGCGGACAATGCCGAGCGCGTCACCGTCGAGCATCGCGTTGACAAAGATGCTCGCCGCCTCGCGCAATTTGCCGACCTTGGTGGTCCCGTCGCCGGCGTCCTCGCTCATGCTGCCCGAGTGATCGAGCACAAAGGCAACGGCACTCTTCGGCCGGGCAACCGTGTTTGCAGTGATGTTGATTACCCAGGACTGGTCGGTCTCGTCGCATCGCACGGTGACCGTGCCGCTGCTGGTCGAGCCGGCGGTGGTCGATGTGTAGGACAGCCAGAGGCGCGCATATTCGGTCGGCACCTCGTCATTGGCGCTGACCGAAACCGAGGTGCCGAGCGGCGTCCCAAAACCGCCGGTCGGGCCCGCGGTGATCCGAAACGTGCGGGTGCTGCAGGTGACGACCTCGAAGACGATGGCGCGATAGGTGGTGACGCCGACCCCGCCGAGCCCTTCCGGAATATCGGCGAACGCGATGCTCGGCGTCGTCA
Organism: Allostellaceae bacterium; assembly: GCA_036404275.1. GTDB lineage: Bacteria > Pseudomonadota > Alphaproteobacteria > ATCC43930 > CGMCC-115725 > AP-15. The sequence goes on along the minus strand of DASXAM010000209.1, from coordinate 4,166 downwards.
AGGTCAGCATCTCGGCCGGGAGGAACGGCGCGAGCGTGTCGCGGATCGCCTGCTGGCAGACCAGACAGAACGGGTTGCCGAGTGCCCGCATGCGGCAGTTGAACGACGGCCGATAGCAGCCGCAGTGAAAATAGTTGGCGCCCTCATAGGCGCCGACATAGGTGTCGCTCTTGGGGTTTGCCTGGCTGTCGCGGGTCGTGCAATCGGCGTTCTGCGTGGTCGGCAGGCCGTCGCCCGGAGCGGTCAGCGTCGCCTTCCATTTGATCGTGCCGGGATCGGTGTCGATCGTGACGTTGGGCTCCCCCGGCTCGCCGCCGGTGTAGTTGTCCTGACCGGTTTCGCCGGCGACGCAAGTCCGGCAGTCGTATTCGTCGGCAAAACCGAAAGCGAGGTGCCCCATCTCGTGCAGCGCGATCTCGGCCGAGCTCGGCGCGGTCGAGAATTTCGCCACCCTTCCGTCGCTCGACCCGCCATATTCGGTAGTGTTGACGATCACCATGATGATGTGCGCTTCGGGCACCCGGGCGACCGCCACGTCGTGGGCGGTGTCGTCGTTGCACGACAACAGCCGGCGCACATTGCCGTCCGAGCAGAAGGTCGAATCGAAATAGGTGCGCGGGGTGGCGCCCGAGCCGGTCGAGCCGTCGCCGCAGGTGGCGGGGTCGTCGGCGCCGCTGTCGGTCGATACGACGTCGATCCGGAACACGTTGATGCCGCACCAGAGGTCGGTATAGGGCGCGGTTGCGCGCAACAGGTCGACAAAGGTCTGTACGTCGGTGGCCAATTTCGCCTGCTCCGACGCCTGATAGCCGTCGCCCAGGATGACGATGTTGAAGCGCTGCGAATTCGGGCCGTGATCGACGATCTTGTGCGAGCCCACGACGTAACCGTCGGACGTGCTCATGGCGAGCCTCCCTTTCGGCGTTGCGGGTTTTTCCCGCGGACTAGGGGATTTGTGGTGCGGCCTGGCGGCGAAGGTCGTGCAGCGGCGATTGCAGCAGCGCAACGCCGGGCCGATGCGGCTCCGACAGGTCCCTCGGCCCGTGCAGTATTAGCTCCGCGGCATCCGGGAGGTCTGGAACAAGGAGATCGAACTTGACCACCCGCGACCGGGCCGACGGCACCCGCCGGATGGCTCCGGTCTTTTCATCGTCGAACACCTCGACGCTGTCCGGGTGCGCCATTCTGAGCGCGCGGTGATAAAGCACGCGGCCGTCCGCGCCGCGCAGCTCGACCCATAGGCCCGACTGCCCCTCGGCCGGTGCTCCAGCGGCCGAAGCCGGCACGCGCATGGCGACCCGGTGGACGCCGGTCACCGTTGCCCGATTGGCGTCGATACTCACCGCAATGCGAAACGCATGGGTGTAGGGGAGCGGCCGAGACGCGACGTGGTGGTGGCCCGACATGTCGATCTCCTTCGGGTTCGAAAGCCGCACGGAGACTGTCGCAAAGCCAACCGCGCCCAAAACAACGAGCGGGCGGAGCAGGCGAACCATCGCACGAACTATCTTAGCGGCATGCCGATGGGTCAACCGAAAACACGACGCGCTGTTATCTCGACCTGACAATGGAAGGCAAGCAATGGACCGCGATCCTCTATAGCCAGGTTGTCGCGATCGAGCACAACCACCGCCGGATGGGCCCGGAACCCGATACTTCGCGGTTAGGGTGAAGCGCTGCGGCATGTAGCGGGGCCGTTGCGCCCGCGCTCGGCGTCCATTGCCGCTTGCACCGATCGCCCAGCGGCGACCTTGAGCGCTTTACCGACACGGCCGTGCGCCTCGCGTCAACCCGCGACCCGATGATAAATCTTGACAATGTTTTCGTTTTGTTCGTATAAACCATCATCGATTGCCGGGTCGCCTGCCATGCCAATCGTCGATCCCGATCATCGCCCGCGTCAGGGGGACTTTTGGTGCGAACAATCGCCGGATTCCGTTTTCTTCAGCCTTTATCCGGATCGGCAGATCACCCGATGCCTGAGCCGACTTGTCTGGCAGCTGCGTGGCAAGCACAGACTGGACGGAATGCCGCGCCCGGAGCGAAGCTTTCACGTCTCGTTGTGCGGGGTTGGCGCTTATGCCGAATTGCCGTGCAACCTAGCCGCCGCGATAAATCAGGCGGCTTCCACTGTTGCGATGCTGCCGTTCAGGGTCTCGTTCGACCGAGTGACAAGTTTCGGCTGTAGGCGCAATCGCGCTCTGGTCTTGGTCGGAGGCGAAGGCGTTGTCGGAGTGCAGATGTTGCAGCGCGAGTTGGCTGCGGCGCTAAACAAGATTGCGTTCCTGCGGCGCAAAGCTCCTCCGTTCAACCCGCATCTGACCTTGCTCTATTACGACGGCGAGATTGTGGAACAGGCTGTCGAAGAGATCCAATGGACGGTGCGCGAATTTGTCCTCGTGCGCAGCCTCCACGGTCAAAGTCGACACGTCTCGCTGAAGCGGTGGTCGCTGAAATAAAGAACACTTCATCGAAACCCTCGGCGCTCGGCATGGAGTTCTTGGGCATCCAGGCGACGATGTCGCGCGGTCATGCCCCTGAGGCGGAGGAAGATCTACGAGCGTTGAGGGGCCAATGTTCGCCGGCCACAATACCGCTGCGGGTCGCCGAAGACCGAGTGTCCGGCGACATTTCCCGCTTGACCGTCGAAATTCTCGCGATCGTGACCAAATCGAAAGCCGAGGCATCGCTAAGCCGGTTCGGAGACCCGCGTGAAGCAGGTTCCGTTATCCGAAATCGCGAAACTATCTCTTCCGTTTCTGCGCGAAGCCGAAGGCGAAGACATCGCCCGCGGCGGCAGGTGCGCTGGAACATTGGCCCTCTCATCCTTCCCTCTCCCCCGGCCGGCAGGGGGAGAGGAGATTTTGGTGCCGGGAAAAGTTGATTTTAGTTGTGTGCGTCAAGTTCTGCAAAAGGGGGTGCCTGGTGGTGTTGGGCGGGCGCCGCGGAGCCTGCGGGCGCGGACTATGACGGCGCCGCGGCGAGGTCGAAGGCGGCGGCCATCAGCGTGCGGGTGTAGGGATGATTGGGGGCGGTCATGATGCGTTCAGTCGGGCCGGCCTCGACGATCTGGCCGTCCTTCATCACCAGGATTTCATGGGCGAGCGCGCGCACGACCCTCAGATCATGGCTGATGAAGAGATAGGCGAGCCCGCGGCGTCGTTGCAACTCACGCAGCAACTCGACGATTTGCGTCTGCACCGACATATCGAGCGCCGAAGTCGGCTCGTCGAGCACGAGCAACTGCGGCTCCAGCACCAATGCGCGAGCGACGGCGATCCGCTGGCGCTGACCGCCCGAGAATTCGTGCGGGTAGCGGTCGGCTGTCGAGGGATCGAGCCCGACCTCGACGAGTGCCGTTTCGATCAGCCGGCGGCGCCCGGCGGCGGTCGCCGAGAGGCGATGCACCTTGAGTCCCTCTTCGACGATCTGCGCGACCGAAAGCCGTGGCGAAAGGCTCGAAAACGGGTCCTGAAAGACGATCTGCATCTGTCGCCGCAACGGCCGAAGCCGGCGCTGCGCCAGCGCCATGATGTCGGCGCCGGCAAAGCGGACCGCGCCTTGCGCCGCGGTCAGGCGCAGCATGGCGAGCCCCAATGTCGTCTTGCCCGACCCGCTTTCGCCGACTACGCCGAGCGTCGTGCCGGCGCGCAGCCGCAGCGAGACTCCATCGACCGCCTTGATGTGGCCCTTGACTCGGCGCAGCAAGCCGCGGCGCACTGGGAACCAGACCCGCAACGCCTCGGCCTCGATCACGACGGGTGAGGTAGGGTCGGCGGGCGGTGCATGGCCTTTGGGCTCGGCGGTCAGCAGGCGCCTTGTATAGGGATGGCGCGGCCGCTCGAATATCGCGGCGGCCGGCCCGGCCTCGACGATCTCGCCTTGCGTCATCACACAGACGCGCTCGGCCATCTTGCGCACGATCGTCAGGTCGTGGGTGATCAACAGGAGAGCCATGCCGAGCTGACGCGTCAGGTCGCGCAGCAGCGCTAGAACCTGGGCCTGGATGGTCACGTCGAGAGCGGTCGTCGGCTCGTCGGCGATCAACATGTCGGGCTGGTTGGCGATCGCCATCGCGATCATGACCCGCTGGCGCTGGCCGCCCGAGAGCTGGTGCGGATAGGCGCCGAGCCGGGTCTCGGCTTCGGGCAAGCCGACCTGGCGCA